>NZ_JBVJVY010000003.1:130232-298048 GCF_055603265.1 Streptomyces sp. NPDC037288 | reverse complement strand
GGCGGGGGATCCGGGAGCGGGGGCATGGGAGCCCCCCCCCCCCCCCCCCCCCCCCGTCCCCCCCCCCCCCCCCCCGGCCCCGCTTGGTGAACACCGTCGCGTAGTGGTCGATCATGCGGCGGAACAACTCCGGCCGCCACCGGGTGAGTTCCGGCCGCTCCTCGACGTAGGCGAACACCCGGTCGTACTGCTCGAACAGGTCGAAGTGCTTGCGGCTGGTGGTGCCGAGGATGCTGCCCTGCCGGCGCTGCCGGTAACGCACGCACACCCGGTCGAGTGTGGCGATCGACTCCGCCGCCATCAGCACCGGGAAGGTCCAGGGGGTGTCCTCGTAGTAGCCCGGCGGGAACGCGAAGCCGTTGTCCTCGACGAACTCCCGCCGGTAGGCCTTGTTCCAGGCCACCATCAGCACCCTGAGCAGCCCCGGCCGGTCCTCCAGCCGGAACGGCGCCGGGCCCTGCTCGGTGAGCGGGGCGGTGAGCTGGTTGCGGACCGTCCGGCCGTCCCAGTACGTGCGCGCGTAGTCGTACACCAGGACGTCCGGCTCGCCCGACTCCTTGATCCGGTCGGCGATCGCGCGCAGCGCGTCCGGGGTGAGGGTGTCGTCGCTGTCCAGGAAGACCAGGTAGTCGCCGCTCGCCTCGGCCATCCCCACGTTCCGGGCGCGTCCGAGCCCCTGGTTCTCGGCCATGTGCACGGGCCGCACACGGGCGTCGCGGGCCGCGTACTCGTCGATGATCGCCCCGCAGGCGTCCGGCGAGCAGTCGTCCACGGCGATCAGTTCCAGATCGGGGTACGACTGCGAGAGCACCGAGTCCAGGCACTCGGAGAGATACGCCTGGACCTTGTACGCGGGGACAATGACACTGAACCTGGGCAAGGGACATCCAAGGGTCGTCGGTCGGCGCGGGGGTTCTGACCGGGAACGGCCGATGGAGTGAATTGGTTACGGTTCGTACGGCATGTGGGGGACATGTGGTGAACGGGGAGGGGCGGGCCGCTTAAGGCCCGCCCCCGAAGAGTGTCGCTTTTGTTACTACTTGACCGCGCCTGCCATCACCCCGGACACGAACTGCCGCTGGAACGCGAAGAACACGGCCAGCGGGATCACCATGGAGATGAACGCGCCCGGCGCCAGCACGTCGATGTTGTTGCCGAACTGCCGTACCTGCGTCTGCAGCGCCACCGTGATCGGCTGGGTGCCCGACTTGGTGAACACCAGCGCGACCAGCATGTCGTTCCACACCCACAGGAACTGGAAGATGCCGAGGCTCGCGATCGCCGGCCCGCCGAGCGGCAACACCACCCGCGCGAACAGCCTCAGTTCACCGGCGCCGTCCAGCCGGGCCGCCTCCAGCAGCTCGCGCGGGATCTCCGCGAAGAAGTTCCGCAGCAGGAACACCGCGAACGGCAGACCGAAGCCGGTGTGGAACAGGATCACCCCGAGGATCGACCCGAACAGGCCGATCCTCCCGAACAGTTCCGCGATCGGGATCAGTGCCACCTGCACCGGCACCACCAGCAGACTCACCACGCCCAGGAACCACCAGTCCCGGCCAGGGAACTCCATCCACGCGAACGCGTAGCCCGCGAGGGAGCCGACCACGACGACCAGGACCGTCGCCGGGACCGTGATCAGTACGGTGTTCAGCAGGGAGCTGGTGATGTCGCCGTTCTCCAGCAGCTTCTGGTAGCTGTCGAAGGTGAGCTGGGACGGCTTGGAGAACACCGTCCACCAGCCGCTCGCGCTCATGTCCTCGGGCGCCCGCAGCGAGGAGACGAGCAGCCCGATCGTCGGCACCAGCCAGAACAGGCCCACGACGATCAGGAACACCCGGACCACACCGCCGTTGATCTTCTGCAGCAGCCAGGTCATCGCCGCACCTCCCGCCGCAGCCGCCGGATGTTGAACGCCATCACCGGGATCACCAGCACCAGCAGCAGCACCGCGATCGCGCTCGCGACGCCCGGCTGGTTCTCCGCGAAGCCCTTGCGGTACAGCTCCAGGGCGAGCACGTTGGCGTCGTCCTGGGACGAGCCCGGCGCGATGATGTACACGAGGTCGAACACCTTCAGCACGTTGATCATCAGCGTGACGGTGACGACCGCGAGGACCGGCGCGAGCAGCGGCACGGTGACCTTGCGGAACACCTGCCACTCGGTGGCACCGTCCACCCGCGCCGCCTCCAGCAGCTCCCGGGGCACGCCCGCGAGCCCCGCCGCGATCAGCACCATCGCGAAGCCCGCCCACATCCACACGTACGCCCCGATGACCGCGGGGGTGACCAGTGCCGGGCCGAGCCACTCCACACCGTTGTACGGCTCCCGGAAGTTGCTCGCGGGAAGCCGCAGCCGCGCGCCGTCGGCGGAGGCCGGCAGTGTGAAGGTGCCGTCGCCGGCCGCCTTGGCGGAGGCGACGACCGTGCCGTCCTTCACCGCCTCGATCCGCATCCCGGCATATCCCAGCTCGGACGGGTCGGGTGCGCCGAGCCGTCCCACGCCCTTGCCGCGTGTGAAGTCCTGCCAGGTGGTGCCGGTGATCCTGCCCGGCTGCGGCCGGGCGGCGACGGCCTTCTTCGCGTTGTCCGGCATCTGGTCCGGGGCGACGCCGACGAGGGGCAGCGGCACCACCTGGCCGGTGTGGACGGTGGCCTTGGTGAGGAAGCCGCCTTGCCGGGCCACGAGCGGCGACTCGCGGCCCGGGTGCGCCTTCGGGAACGCCGACGACTGCGCGAAGGTGTCGTGGACACCCACCCACACCGCGTTCGCGACCCCCTTGTGCGGATCCTGGTCGTACACCAGCCGGAAGATGATCCCGGCCGCCAGCATCGAGATCGCCATCGGCATGAAGACGACCAGCTTGAACGCCGTCCCCCAGCGCACCCGTTCGGTCAGCACCGCGAAGACCAGACCGAGCGCCGTGGAGACCGTGGGCGCGAACACCACCCAGATCACGTTGTTCTTCAGGGCGGTGCGGATGCCGTCGTCGGTGAAGAGCGTCCTGTAGTTGTCGACGCCGGCGAAACCGTCGCCGGAGGCGGTGGAGAAGCTGCGGATGACCGAGTACCCGATCGGGTAGACCACGAGCGCGCCGAGCAGCACCAGGGCGGGCAGCAGGAACAGGGCTGCGACGGTCCTGCGGGTGCCGGTCACGCTCCTACGGCTGCGGGGGGCGGCGGGACCCGGTGAGGCTCCCGCCGCCGTTGCCGCCGACGCCATCGCCGGCTCAGCTCCCGCTTCCGTACGCGGCCGCCGCGTCCTTCTCCAGCTTCGCCTGGGCGCCCGCCACGTCCGCCGGGTTCTTCAGGAAGTCCTGCAGGTCCTTCCACTCACCCTTGCCCGGGGTGCCGCCGAAGGCCTGCGGGGCCTGGTCGGACATGTCGAAGCGGAAGTCGTCACCGGACGCGATCAGCGCCTTGGCGATCTTCTGCTGCACCGCGTTCGGGTACGCCGAGATCTCGACGTTCCTGTTCGGCGAGAGATAGCCGCCGAGCTTCGCCTGGATGGTCGCCGCCTCCGGGGAGGCGAGGAAGGTGACCAGGGCCTGGGCGGCCTTGGAGTCCTTCAGGACCACCGCCGCGTCACCACCGGAGACCACGGGCGCGGTGGAGCCGACGGCCGGGAACGGGAACACCTTCGCGTCCGTGCCCACCTTCGCCTTGGTCTCCCCGATGTTGACCTGCACGAAGTCACCCTCGTAGACCATCGCGGACTTCGGCTGGTCGCCGCCGGTGAAGGTCTGGGTGACCGAGGCCGGGAACTCCGTCTGCAGCGCGCCGTCCTGGCCGCCGGCCAGGTAGTCCTTCTTCCCCCAGACCTGTGCCAGCGTCGTCAGCGCCTGCCTGACCGAGGGATCCGTCCACTTGATCTTGTGCTGGGCGAGCTGGTCGTACTTCTCGGGGCCCGCCTGGGACAGATAGACGTTCTCGAACCAGTCCGTCAGCGGCCAGCCGTCCGCGCCCGCCACCGAGAACGGCGTGACACCGGAGTCGTACACCGCCTGCGCGGCGCCCAGCAGGTCCTTCCAGGTCTTCGGCTCCTTGGCGTTCGCGTTCTCGAAGACCTTGGCGTTGTACCAGATCAGCGACTTGTTGGCGGCCTTGTAGTAGACGCCGTACTGCTTGCCGCCGACCTTGCCGATGTCCTGCCAGCCCTGCGAGTAGTTCTTCCGCAGCTCCTTCAGGGCCTCCGGCCCGAGCGGCTTGGCCCACCCCCGCTGCACGGCCTGCTTGATGGCGCCGGGCTGCGGCAGCATCGCCACGTCCGGCGGCTGGCCACCCGCGATCTTCGAGCCGAGGAAGTTGATGATCGGGTCCTGGGCGGGCACGAAGGTGACCTTCGCGCCGGTGCGCTTCTCGAACTCGGCCAGGACCTGCTTGAAGTTCTTCTGCTCCTGGCCGGTCCAGACGGCGGCGATCTCCAGGCTGGCGCCGTTGAGCTTCGGCAGGCCGACGGCGGAGCCGGTGGCGGCGCCGGTCTGCTCCCCGCTGCCCTTCCTGTCGTGGTCACTGCTGGAGCAGGCGCTGAGGGCGAGGGCTCCCGCCAGCAGCGCGGCGAGTGTGGTGACGGTCCTGTGGGTCCGGATGGTGCTGCTCATGCTGCGCATCACTTCCCCGTTCGTCGTTCTTCGTTGAACGTCAGAACTCTGTCCGTGCGCTCCGGTGTACGCCGCGCCGCACAAGGGCGGCAAGAGCGCCTGCGCCGTCCGGCGGCTCATCGTGACCGGCTCGTGATCGGGGAGGTATGCGCATCCGCCTCCGGCCGGTTGCGGTCAGAGCAGCGAGGGCACCTGGGCCGCGGACACCTCGCGTGCCGCCCGCTGCACCGCGCTCGCCAGCAGGGCCAGGTCGGTGGGGCCGTTGCCCAGCTCCCGCACGGGCCGGCGGGCCGGCGGGTCGCCCATGCGCTGCCAGTCCAGCGGGACGACCGTGGGCCGCTGGGTCGCGGTACGCGGGATACGGCCCGTCACCCGGCCGCCCTGGAAACCGACGATCCGCCCGTCGGCGTACGCCAACCGCCCGCGTCCCGGCGCCGGTTCGTCCGGCCCCTGGTTCGGGGTGTCCAGCACGACCCGCAAGGTGGCCCTGCGCGCGGGCTCGGACTCCGCCGTACGGCCCCCCGTCCCGGCCGCCGCCACCAGGTGCACCCCCAGCCGCTCGCCGTCCCGGGCCACCGCCTCCAGCGCGCGCAGCACCGACCCGGCGGCGGGCCGGCCCGGCGAGCCGAGCGGGGGCGAGACCAGCGCGTCCAGGTCGTCGACGACGACCACGAGCCGCGGCAGCGGCGGTGCGGCCTCGGCCTGCTGCCGCGCGGCAGCGCCCGGCCGCAGCCGCAGGGTGGAGCTGGGCGGCGCCTCTATGTCACCGTTCGGGGGCGTGCGCTGCGCCACGATCCGGCCCGACACCGCACGGCCCGTGTGCCACTGCGCGAAGTCGGTCCGGCCCAGCAGCTCCGCCCGCCGCTTCAGCTCGGCGGTCAGCGACTGGGCGAACTCCCGCATCCGCACGGGGTCGTTGGCGATGAGGTGCGTGGTGACATGCGGTATGTCGGTGCACACCCGCAGCCCCTCACCCCGCCCTGCGCCCGCCCCGACCCCGTCCCGCCCGTCGATCAGCACCACGCTCAGCCGGTCCGGCCGCTCGGCGGCGGCCAGCGAGGCCACCGCGGCCCGCAGCGTTTCCGTGCGACCGCTGCCGGCCGGTCCCTCGACCAGCAGATGCGGCCCGTCGGCGACGAGGTCGACGGTGACCGGCCCGCGCGTCCCGGCACCCAGCACGGCTCGCGCCCGTCCGCCCAGCGCCTGGGTGTCGTCGGCCGCGTCGGCCCAGCGCGCCATCAGTGACGCCGGAGTGGCCCGGGCCAGCCCCAGCTCGTCCAGCAGCCGCGCCGACTGCGGCAGCGGCGTGGCCACGCGGGTGTCCCGCTCGCCGGCCGGGCCGCCGTCCGGCCGCAGCGGTGCCAGCGCCCGCGCGAACCGCTCCGCCCAGGCGGGGGAGACGGCGTCGACGACGGCCGGCGAGCCCGGTCCGACGGGCCCGCTCGGCGCCACCCGCATCAGCTGCAGCGCCGTGGCGACATCACCGCTGAGCAGTGCCACGGCACCGCAGTGCCGGAACGTCGGCGTCA
Source organism: Streptomyces sp. NPDC037288 (assembly GCF_055603265.1). Lineage (NCBI taxonomy): Bacteria > Bacillati > Actinomycetota > Actinomycetes > Kitasatosporales > Streptomycetaceae > Streptomyces > Streptomyces sp. NPDC037288. Next base: position 291,922 of record NZ_JBVJVY010000003.1, on the reverse strand, counting down.
CCGCGCACGCGGCCTCGTACGTCAGCGTCACGGGGGAGGCGGGCGAGGCGGGGTCGGTCTCCGCGAGACACACCACATGGATCCCGGCCCGCGGCCCGGCCACGGCCAGCCGCGCCACGGCCTCCCGCAGCGCGGCCCCTCCGGGGTCTCCGTCCACGACGACGACGGTGTACGGCCCGGGGAACCCGCTGATCCCGCCGACCTCCCCGTCGCCCTTGGCCCAGGACGGGCGACGGGCGCCGTCGGTGGCGGTGGCGGTTCCGGTGGGGGGCGCGGAGTGGTGGGAGGCGGGAGTGGCGGGGCCGTGGCCGGGGGTGGAGTCGGCCCGGGGGCCGGGGTGGCCCGGGGCGGGGGACGGGGCGCCCGGGGACGTGGAGGCGGGCGTGGGGTTGCCGGGGTGCCCGGGGATGCTCGCCTGGGCGGGGTCGCCGGGGGCTGCGGAGCGGTGGGCGGTGGTGCCGGGGGCGTGGGAAAGGGGCCCCGGGGCCGGGGTTCCCGGGTGGCCGGGGGCGGCTTCGGGGAGCGGGCCGCCGAAGGGGCGGGCTGTGCCGCCGGGGCCGCCGGAGGCGAGCCCCTGGGCGGGGGCGGCCGGCGTACCGGGGTGTGCGGCGGCGGTGTCCGGGCGGCCGGGAACGGGCTGGTGCGGGTGGCTGCCCTGGGCCGGCGTGCTGCCGGGGCCGGCCGCTGGGACGGCACCCGTACCGGGTCCGGGCCCGGACGCGCCGGACGGGTCGCCGTGTGCGGTGTTGCCGGTGGTGCCGCGGGCGTCGGTGGCCGGGGGCTGGGCGCCCGTGGTGGGGGTGTGGGGGTGGGTGTTCCGGGCGGCGGCAGCCGGGCCGGGGGCGGACGCGCCGGACGGGTCGCCGTGTGCGGCGTTGCCGCGGGCGTCGGTGGCCGGGGGGTGGGCGCCGAGGGTCTGCGGGTGGGTGCCCAGCATGGGGGCGTGGGTGTTCTGGGCGGCGGCAGCCGGGCGGGGGCCGGGCGTGGCCGGGCCGACGGGCTCGTCGGGGGTGAGGGTGCCCGGCGCCGCGCCGGGGGCCGGGACGCGGGCGGAAGCGGAAGCGGGGTGGGCCGCGCTCCTGCCGGTCGCCGCGTGGTCCTCCACCCGGCGCAGCAGTTCCTCCGCGCGGGCCGCCGCCTGTTCGCGGTCGTAGGCGAGCAGCAGCCGGCAGTCCTGGCCGTGGCCCGGCCGGACGTGCGGGAGCCAGCCCAGCCAGGACCACTCGGCCGTGCGCTCCTCCACGGGACGGGCCCGGTCGGCGCTGATCAGCACGATCTCCAGCAGGTCGGGGGAGTGCAGCGCGGCCAGCTGCGCCAGCACCGCGCGGGCCAGCCCGGACAGCCGGGGCCGCGGTCCGGCCAGGCCCAGCGCGCCCGCCTCGCGCAGCGCCGCCGTCACGGGCACCGCGGGCAGCAGCCCGGAGCCGTCCGGCGCGCTGCGGTCGGCCGTGCCGAGCCGCACGGTCAGCGCCTCCGCGTGGTCCGGCCCGCGCTCCCACAGCCGGGGCCCGGGGCCGAGCGCCGTCAGCAGCAGCGCGGCGGGATCCGGCCAGGCCTCCGGCTGCTGCGGTGCGGGATCCGCCGGGACGGCGTCGGCGCGGAGGGCGGTGCCGTCGTATGTCTCGTGGCCGGCGGGCTGCTCCCCACGGCCGCCGGCCAGCTTGCGCGCCCAGGCACCGAGCCCGCGCCGCCGACCGCCCTGGGGGACGCCGGCGCCCCTGGCAGGGGCGCCTCCACGGCCCTGCGCGCGCGGGTCCTCGACGGGTCCCGCGTCACGGCCGCCGGGTCCGCGTCCCGCCGCACCGGCGTACGGCTCTCCGGCCGCCGGGCTCGGTCCGCCGGCACCGAAACGGCCGGCGTGCGTGTCCCCGCCGCTGCGGTTCTCGATCCCCGGCGCCCCGCCCTGCCCCGGCACCACCCCCGACTCCCGCCGCCGATGCTCCAGCCCCCCGCCGCCGGAGGCGCCCCACCCGGCGGAGCCGTAACCGTGCTGAGCCGGCCCGACGGGCCCGCCGGACGCCCCGGCCCCGCCCGCGGTCGCCGACGGTGCTTGTGCCCCACCGGGGCCCCCCGCCCCCGGCGACGCAACCCGCAACGGCGGTGCGGGCGGGAACCCGGACCCCGACGCACCCGGCAACGTGTCTTGCACGACCCGGACGCACCCCTCCCCGTCCGGTACGACCGGGACGCCGGCTCCCCCGGACGGAGCAACCCGCAGCGCCGACTCCCCGATCCGCAGCAGGCCCCCGGCGGGGAACCGCACCGGATGCGAGTCCACCCGCGCCCCGTCCAGCGCCGTACCGTTCGTGGAGCCGAGGTCGGCGACCGAGACGCGTCCGTCCGCGCCGACGGTGACCGCGCAGTGCAGCCGGGACACGTCGGGGTCGTCCAGCGGTACGTCCGCGTCGGCCGAGCGGCCCACGGTGATCCGGCCGCCGTGCAGCAGATGGACCCCGCCCGCGTCGGGGCCGGCGACGACATGCAGCTGGGTCGGCGCGTCGGCCGGCTCCGGATGCGGTTCGGCGACCGCCGGGGCGCCCAGGGACAGCACGGCGCCGTCGACCAGCGGAGGCTCGCCGAGGATGCGGCGGCGCGGGTCGAGCCGCTCCGTACCGGCGTACAGCACGACGGCGGCGTTGGAGGCGTCGCGGCTCTCCCCGGTGACCGCGCCGGCCAGCGCCGAGGCGACCGCGGCCAGGTCCGTGCCCGTGGGCGCCGTGACCAGCACGTCGCGGCTCGCGGCGCGGCCCCGCTGCGGGGCCGCGCCCAGCGGGTCTACGACGGTCAGCCGGATCTGCATCCCCACCCCACACGAGCACGTCGGCCAGTACTGGAAGGCATCCTCGCACCTGCCACTGACAGCCCGCCCGGCACCCGGTAACAAGTGATCTTGAATGGTCGGCTCTGCCCTCAAAAGTGCCTGACCATGAGGGTGCGGGCGATCACTTGAGATCGGTCACGTCCGTTTCCGGCAACCGGTGGACCGGGACATGCGTCTTTCCGTCGAGCCCCTGGCGCCCCCAAGGGCGGCACTACAGTGGGTCGGACAACCGGAATGACAACCGGAATGCAGGCAAGCAAGCATCAGCAAGCAGCAGGGAGCGCGTGACGTGCGGCCAGTCGGCAGCAAGTACCTGCTTGAGGAGCCGCTCGGACGCGGCGCCACAGGCACCGTCTGGCGTGCCCGCCAGCGCGAGACCGCGGGCGCCGAGGCGGCCGTGCCAGGGCAGCCCGGCGAGACGGTCGCGATCAAGGTCCTCAAGGAGGAGCTGGCGAGCGATCCGGACATCGTGATGCGCTTCCTGCGTGAGCGCTCCGTCCTGCTCCGCCTCACCCACCCGAACGTCGTCCGGGTCCGTGACCTGGTCGTCGAGGGCGATCTGCTGGCGCTGGTCATGGACCTCGTCGACGGCCCCGACCTGCACCGCTACCTGCGCGAGAACGGCGCCCTCACACCGGTCGCCGCCGCTCTGATGACCGCGCAGATCGCCGACGCGCTCGCCGCGAGCCACGCCGACGGCGTCGTCCACCGCGACCTGAAGCCCGCCAACGTCCTGCTGATGCAGCACGAGGGCCAGATGCACCCGATGCTGACCGACTTCGGCATCGCCCGCCTCGCCGACTCCCCGGGCCTGACCCGCACCCAGGAATTCGTCGGCACGCCCGCGTACGTCGCACCGGAGTCCGCCGAGGGCCGCCCGCAGACCTCCGCCGTGGACGTCTACGGCGCCGGCATCCTGCTGTACGAGCTGGTCACCGGGCGCCCGCCGTTCTCCGGCGGCACCGCCCTGGAGGTCCTGCACCAGCACCTGAGCGCCGAGCCGCGACGCCCCTCCACCGTCCCCGACCCGCTGTGGACGGTCATAGAGCGCTGCCTGCGCAAGAACCCCGACGACCGGCCGAGCGCCGAGAACCTCGCGCGCGGCCTCAGGGTCGTCGCCGAGGGCATCGGTGTGCACGCGAACGCCGCGCAGATCGCCGCGGCCGAGGGCGTGGGCGCGCTGCTGGCCCCCGACCCGGCCCCGACCGCCGTCCCCGGCGCCGCCGACCCCACCCAGGTGCTGCCGCACACCGGCCCCGCGGGCGCGTACGACCCGAACGGGGCGACCAGCGTGCTGCCGCACACCGGCGGCCCCGCCGGCGCCGCCGACCCCACCGCCGTGCTGCCGAACACCGGCGCGGCGGACCCGACGGCGCTGCTGCCGAACACCGGCCCGCAGGGGCAGCAGCCCGAGCAGCCGCACCCCTGGCAGAGCCAGCTGCGCGCCGCCCGCGACCGCAACGAGCAGACGCAGATCCAGTACCTGGCCCCGGAGGACGACCCGCTGCGCCACCGGCCCCAGCGGCAGGTCGCCCGGCCCCAGCAGCAGCCGCGCCCGGCCCCGCAGGGCCGCCCGCAGCAGCCGCAGCAGCGCGGCCGGCAGCAGGGGTACCAGCAGGGGTACGCGCCCCAGCAGCCCCAGCAGTACGCGCCGCCGCAGCAGCCGCAGCGGTACGCGCCGCCCGCGCCGGAGCCGCAGCGGCCCGCGCGCGAGCCCCGCGCGCCGCGGCAGCGCAGTGCCAACCCGATGAAGATTCCCGGGCTCGGCTGCCTGAAGGGCTGCCTGTTCACGATCGTCATCCTGGTCGTGGCGAGCTGGCTGATCTACGAGCTGACCCCGCTGCACACATGGGTCGGTCAGGGCAGGAGCTACTGGCACGAGGTGACCCACTGGGTCGGCCAGGCGAGCCGCTGGGTCAAGGACCTGGGCGGTTCGTCCGGCAGCGGCAACTGATCACCGGCTTGTGGATTTGTCGACATCTGACGGGTGATTTCCGTCTCCGCGGTGAAGGTTGGCTCATCGGACGCGTAGTTTTAACGACAACACGCGTCTGTAGGAGCAGTCTTGGCACGGAAGATCGGCAGCCGGTACACCGCGAACCAGATCCTGGGGCGGGGCAGCGCCGGCACGGTGTGGCTGGGCGAGGGGCCGGAGGGCCCCGTCGCCGTCAAGCTGCTGCGTGAGGACCTCGCCTCCGACCAGGAGCTCGTCGGACGCTTCGTCCACGAGCGCACCGCGCTGCTGGGTCTGGAGCACCCGCACATTGTCACCGTGCGCGACCTGGTGGTCGACGGCAACGACCTGGCCCTGGTCATGGACCTCGTGCGCGGCACCGACCTGCGCACCCGCCTGGAGCGCGAGCGACGGCTCGCCCCCGAGGCGGCCGTGGCGATCGTCGTCGACATCGCCGACGCGCTGGCGGCGGCCCACGCGGCCGGGGTCGTGCACCGGGACGTGAAGCCCGAGAACGTCCTGCTGGACATGCAGGGCCCGCTCGGCCCGGGTGGCGCCCACCCGGCGCTGCTCACCGACTTCGGCGTCGCCAAGCTGATCGACTCGCCGAAGCGGACCCGCGCCACGAAGATCATCGGTACGCCGGACTACCTGGCCCCGGAGATCGTCGAGGGCCTGCCGCCGCGCGCGGCCGTGGACATCTACGCCCTCGCGACCGTCCTGTACGAGCTGCTGGCCGGGTTCACCCCCTTCGGCGGCGGTCACCCCGGCGCGGTGCTGCGACGCCACGTCACCGAGACCGTCGTACCGCTGCCCGGGATCCCCGAAGAGCTGTGGCAGCTGATCGTGCAGTGCCTGGCCAAGGCGCCCGCGTCCCGGCTGCGCGCCTCGGAGCTGGCGGCGCGGCTGCGCGAGCAGCTGCCCACGCTGGCGGGGATGCCGCCGCTGGACGTGGACGAGCCGGACCTCTCCGAGGAGGCCGCCGAGGAGCCCCTGCCGTCGGCTCCGCCGGGCGAGCCGGCACGGCGGCGGGGGGCCGTGTCCCTCGTCCCCGGGGCCAAGCCGGACTCCAACCGGGACACGCACACGTCGATGAGGGTGCCGGCGCCGGACGAGCTGGCGGGGGGCGCGCACGGTACGGCTCGCGCTCCTCGCGCGTCCGGTACGCCCAGGCCGGGCTCGGCCCGCCACCGTGCCACGGTACGACGGCGCAGGGTGACGCTGGGGGTGGCCGGCGTGGCCTTGGCCGCTGTCGTGGGCGTCGGCGCGTGGCTGGCGTCCGGCGACGGGGACTCGGACGCGCCGCGGAACACCCACAGCACGTCGGCCCCCTGACCCGCCCGGCCCGGGGAGCTCCACCCCCTGAACGGCGGGTGCGGCGCCGGGCACCCCGTCGGCTGGAACACACCCGACCCCCGGCGCTCGGCGGAGCCGTTACGCTGGATGCGTGGCAGTCGTCGATGTATCCGAAGAGCTGAAGTCCCTCTCCTCGACCATGGAGTCGATCGAGGCCGTCCTGGACCTCGACAGGCTGAGGGCAGACATCGCCGTGCTCGAGGAGCAGGCGGCCGCGCCGTCCCTCTGGGACAACCCGGACGAGGCGCAGAAGATCACCAGCAAGCTCTCCCACCTCCAGGCCGAGGTCAGGAAGGCGGAGGCGCTGCGCGGCCGGATCGACGATCTCGCCGTCCTCTTCGAGATGGCCGAGGAGGAGGACGACCCGGACACCCGCGCCGAGGCCGAGTCCGAGCTGGCCGCGGTGAAGAAGTCGCTGGACGAGATGGAGGTCCGCACCCTCCTGTCCGGCGAGTACGACGCCCGTGAGGCGCTCGTCAACATCCGCGCCGAGGCCGGTGGCGTCGACGCCGCCGACTTCGCCGAGAAGCTGCAGCGCATGTACCTGCGCTGGGCCGAGCAGCGCGGCTACAAGACCGAGCTCATCGAGACGTCGTACGCCGAAGAGGCCGGCATCAAGTCGACCACCTTCTCCGTGCAGGCGCCCTACGCCTACGGCACCCTCTCCGTCGAGCAGGGCACGCACCGCCTGGTGCGCATCTCGCCCTTCGACAACCAGGGCCGCCGCCAGACCTCCTTCGCGGGTGTCGAGGTGCTGCCCGTCGTCGAGCAGTCCGACCACGTCGAGATCGACGAGAGCGAGCTCCGGATCGACGTGTACCGCTCCTCCGGGCCCGGCGGCCAGGGCGTGAACACCACCGACTCGGCGGTGCGCATCACCCACCTCCCCACCGGCATCGTCGTCTCGTGTCAGAACGAGCGCTCGCAGATCCAGAACAAGGCCACGGCGATGAACGTCCTCCAGGCCAAGCTGCTGGAGCGCCGCCGGCAGGAGGAGCAGGCCAAGATGGACGCCCTCAAGGGCGACGGCGGCAACTCCTGGGGCAACCAGATGCGGTCGTACGTGCTGCACCCGTACCAGATGGTCAAGGACCTGCGGACCGAGTTCGAAGTCGGCAACCCCGAGGCCGTGTTCAACGGTGAGATCGACGGCTTCCTGGAGGCCGGTATTCGCTGGCGCAAGCAGCAGGAGAAGTAGGTTTGTCGACAAGGCAACCGGCCTGACAACTGCCGCCCGAGAGGCGGCAGTTGTCTTTTGTCTGGGTTTTACATCACACTCACAGGTTTCAACTCGCCTCAAACGTCACCCCAACGGACATCACGCCCGCAACGCCCTTGACGTTGCATTGAAAAATCGGAAGGGTGAGGCGCGGCATGCGTACCGCTGGGGCGCATGTGAACCGGGGGATTGAGACGCGTACTTCGTCGCCAGCTGCCTCCGTCGATCACGGCACGCCCCACGCGCCGCCTCATTGACGAACAGCTACTGGGGGTAGCAACCACATGACGAAGAAGACGCGGATCCGGGTCGCGCGGATAGCCGCGGGCGCCGTGATCGCGGCCGGTGCGTCCCTGACCGCAGCCGGTGCGGCGTCCGCCCTGGACCTCGACGTCCAGGCGGGCCCGATCAGCCTGGGTGCCCACACGAACACCGGGGGTGACGACGGCGGTACCGACGGTGGCACCACCGACGGCGGCTGCCCGATCGCCGTCTGCACCACGGACGGTGGGACGACCGACGGCGGGACCACGGACGGCGGCACGACCGACGGTGGGACGACCGACGGCGGGACCACGGACGGTGGGACGACCGACGGCGGCACCGTCACCATTGGCGGGACCACGGACGGTGGCACGACCGACGGTGGGACCACGGACGGTGGGACGACCGACGGTGGGACCACTAACGGTGGGACGACCGACGGTGGGACCACTAACGGTGGGACGACCGACGGTGGGACCACTAACGGTGGGACGACCGACGGTGGGACCACTAACGGTGGGACGACCGACGGCGGCACCACGGACGGTGGGACCACTAACGGGACCACTAACGGTGGGACGACCGACGGCGGGACCACGGACGGTGGCACGACGAACGGCGGCACCACGAACGGTGGCACGACCGGCGGCTCCGGCACCTCCGGCGGCGGCAGCACGGGTGGCCACGGCACCGGTGGCGGCTCCAGCACCGGTGGCGGCTCCAGCACCGGCGGCAACCACGACACCCCGCAAGGCGGCAACAACAACGCCTCGCAGGAGGAGGGCTCCTCGGAGCTCACCGACACCGGCTCCGACACCCAGGCCCAGGGCAAGGGCAGCGGCAAGCAGCTCGCCGAGACCGGTGCCGGCCAGACCGCGTTCCTGGTCATCGGCGCCGCGACGATGATCGCCGGTGGCGTCGGCTTCCGCGTCCTGCCGCGTCTGGCGAACGGCCGCGGCGGCGCTGCGGCCTGACCGTAACCCCACGGTCACGCTGCGCGCGCATCGCGCATGCCGAAGGGCCCGGAGCTCGGCGCTCCGGGCCCTGACGCGTTTCTCAGGGTTTTCTCACCCGGTGATTCCGACCGCGCTCGGTCACGCGGTCTGGTGCGCCAGCAGCGCCACCGCGGCGATCAGCACCGCCAGCAGCGCGATCAGCGCCATCGGGTTCACCCCGCCCAGAAAACCCTCTTGCTGCAGTCGCTCGCGGTTGACACGGCACACCGGGCACCGGCCCTCGCTCACGGGCGCCGCGCAGTTCGCGCACACCAACCGGTCGTACGTCATGCGCTCGCCCTCCTTGCACCGGCCATCGCTCGTACAACGCTCACGGGAACCAGAACGTTCCCCCTCCACTGTGCCAGGTTCGCGGAGTGCGTGCGCGGGGCCTGGGAGAGCCGGGCAAGGGCAGGGTCCGGTACAAAACCGCACAAGCCTTACCCAACCTCGTCCTGCGACTGCACTTGCACACCCGGTTCGCGTATGGTCACGCTCATCTACCCCCGGCGACCCGTGGTGCATCCGTGATCCGATTCGACAACGTCTCCAAGGTCTACCCCAAGCAGACCCGCCCCGCACTCAGGGATGTCTCCCTGGAGGTGGAGAAGGGCGAGTTCGTGTTCCTCGTGGGGTCCTCCGGCTCCGGAAAGTCCACCTTCCTGCGGCTCGTCCTCCGCGAGGAGCGGTGCAGCCACGGCCAGGTGCACGTCCTGGGCAAGGACCTCGCGCGCCTCTCCAACTGGAAGGTGCCGCAGATGCGCCGCCAGCTGGGGACGGTGTTCCAGGACTTCCGGCTCCTGCCGAACAAGACCGTCGCCGAGAACGTGGCCTTCGCCCAGGAGGTCATCGGCAAGTCCCGCGGCGAGATCCGCAAGTCCGTGCCGCAGGTGCTCGATCTCGTCGGGCTCGGCGGCAAGGAGGACCGGATGCCGGGCGAGCTGTCCGGTGGTGAGCAGCAGCGCGTGGCCATCGCGCGGGCCTTCGTCAACCGGCCCAAGCTGCTGATCGCCGACGAGCCCACCGGCAACCTCGACCCGCAGACCTCCGTCGGCATCATGAAGCTGCTCGACCGCATCAACCGGACGGGCACCACGGTCATCATGGCGACACACGATCAGAACATCGTGGACCAGATGCGCAAGCGCGTCATCGAGCTGGAGAAGGGCCGCCTCGTCCGCGACCAGGCCCGCGGCGTCTACGGCTACCAGCACTAAGCAAGTTCACGACGGAAAGGCTCGACCAGACGCCATGCGCGCCCAGTTCGTCCTGTCGGAGATCGGTGTCGGTCTCCGCCGCAATCTGACGATGACCTTCGCCGTCATCGTCTCCGTCGCCCTGTCCCTGGCCCTCTTCGGCGGCTCGCTGCTGATGAGCGACCAGGTGAGCACCATGAAGGGCTACTGGTACGACAAGGTCAACGTCTCGATCTTCCTGTGCAACAAGCACGACGCCGAATCGGACGTCAACTGCGCCAAGGGCGCGGTCACGGAGGACCAGAAGAAGCAGATCCTCGGTGACCTGGACAAGATGACGTCGGTCGTCGAGAAGGTCTCCTACGAGTCGCAGGACCAGGCCTACAAGCACTACAAGGAGCAGTTCGGCAACTCCCCGCTGGCCGGTTCGCTCACGCCGGACCAGATGCAGGAGTCGTACCGGATCAAGCTCAAGGACCCGCAGAAGTACCAGGTCATCGCGTCGGCCTTCAACGGACGCGCCGGTGTGCAGTCCGTGCAGGACCAGAAGGGGATCCTGGACAACCTCTTCCAGCTGCTGAACCTGATGAACCGGGGCGCGCTCGGCGTGATGGCGATGATGCTGATCGTCGCGCTGCTGCTGATCGTCAACACCGTGCGTGTCTCGGCGTTCAGCCGCCGGCGTGAGACCGGGATCATGCGGCTGGTCGGTGCCTCGGGCTTCTACATCCAGGCGCCGTTCATCGCCGAGGCTGCGGTCGCCGGACTCATCGGCGGCGGACTCGCCTGTGTGGCCCTGGTGGTCGGCCGGTACTTCACCATCGACCACGGCATGGCCCTGTCCCACAAGCTGCAGCTCATCAACTTCGTCGGCTGGGACGCGGTATTGGCCAAGCTGCCGCTGATCCTCGCCACGAGCGTGGTGATGCCGTCGCTGGCGGCGTTCTTCGCACTGCGCAAGTACCTGAAGGTGTGACGCATGCCAAGAGGACCGTACGGGCATCCGGCCGTACGGTCCTTCGCGTTGTCCTAGACTCACCGCCATGTCAGGCCGTGACCTGTTCTGTGAGCCCCGTCGCATCCGCCGCGGGGCCGCCCTGACATTGGTCTTCGCCGGCGTCCTGGTCGCCGGCGCCGCCACCGGCTCCTTCCCGGAGACCGGTACCTCCGCGCGCAAGCCCGCCTCAGGGCCCGTCCCCTCGGCCACCCGGCAGGAGGACGTGCAGAAGGCCGCGGCCGAGGCGATGGCCGACGGCAAGTCCCCGATGGAGGCCGCCGAGCGGGCCGTCAGCCGCAGCGGGGACCGCTGGGGAGCCGTCTACTCCGAAGGCGAGTACCAGGAGTTCCAGGACGCCCTGGACGGCCGTTACACCGGCGTCGGACTGTGGGCGCGCGGCGGCCGGGGCGGCCGGATCGAGGTGACCAGGGTGCAGCCCGGCTCGCCCGCCGCCGAGGCGGGGATCCGCACGGGCGACCGGCTGCGCAGCGTCGACGGCCGCAAGGTCGACGGCCGGCCGGTCACCGAGGTCGTCTCGCTGCTGCGCGGCGACGCCGACGACGCGGCCGCCGGTACGACCGTCACCCTGGGCCTGGAACGCGGCACGCGCGCGTGGACCGAGAAACTGCGCCGGGCCAGCCTGTCCACCCACTCCGTGACGGTGAGCAGGCTGCCCGGCGGGGTCACCGTCATCAAGATCGCCGCGTTCACCAAGGGCACCGGGGACGCCGTCCACGCCGCGGTACGGCAGGTCGCGGCCGACGGCGGGATCGTCCTCGACCTGCGCGGCAACTCCGGCGGCCTGGTCACCGAGGCGGTGGAGACCTCCTCCGCCTTCCTCGACGGCGGCCTGGTCGCCACCTACGACGTCGACGGCGCCCAGCGCTCCCTGCACGCCGAGCCGGGCGGCGACACCGCCCGGCCGCTGGTCACCCTGGTCGACGGCGGCACGATGAGCGCGGCCGAGCTGCTCACCGGGGCCCTGCAGGACCGGGGCCGCGCGGTGGTGATCGGCTCGCGCACCTTCGGCAAGGGCTCCATCCAGATGCCGACGAAGCTCCCCGACGGCTCGGTGGCCGAGCTGACCGTCGGCCACTACCGCACCCCCTCCGGCCACACCGTCGACGGCCGGGGCATCACCCCGGACCTGGAGGCGGGGCCGGCCCAGTCCCTGCCGCGCGCGGAGACGGTCCTCACGGGCCTGGGCAACCCGTCGTAGCCTCGTGTTAATCGGCTGTACGCATGCCCCCTCCGTGGTGCGAAAATGGTCGGCACTATGAGCAAGGGAATGTACGTACCGAAGGAGTCCCAGCCCAAGCAGGGCGGCGGGGCCGCGAAGGCCAGGGACGGCGAGAAGGGCGGCAAGCGCAAGATCGTCGCCCAGAACAAGAAGGCCCGGCACGACTACGCGATCATCGACACCTACGAGGCCGGGCTCGTGCTCACCGGCACCGAGGTCAAGTCGCTGCGCGAGGGGCGGACCTCGCTGACCGACGGCTTCGTCCAGATCGACCGGGGTGAGGCGTGGCTGCACAACGCCCACGTCCCCGAGTACCACCAGGGCAGCTGGACCAACCACTCCGCGCGCCGCAAGCGCAAGCTGCTCCTGCACCGCGAGGAGATCGACAAGCTGGAGTCGAAGTCCCAGGAGACGGGTCACACGATCGTGCCCCTCGCCATCTACTTCAAGGACGGCCGGGCGAAGGCCGAGATCGCTCTCGCACGGGGCAAGAAGGAGTACGACAAGCGGCAGACGCTGCGGGAGAAGCAGGACCGGCGGGAGTCGGACCGGGCGATCGCGGCGGCGAAGCGCAGGCAGCGCGGCGTCTAGCCGGCCGGCCGCCGGGGAATAGGCTGGCATCGTCGTGCGTTGGTCACGTACGATGGCAGTGCACTCCACGGAGAGTGCGAGCCCTCCACGGAGGGGTTGAAAAATCAACATGGGGATGATCGGTTTCGACAGCGGCTGTCGAAGCAGGGGAAGCGTGTCGAGGAAGCGGCAATGATCTCGTAAACCATATGTCGCAAAAAATAATCGCCAACACCAAGCGCGATTCCTTCGCCCTCGCTGCCTAAGTAGCGACTTGCGAAGTGTCAGCCCGGGGCTGTTCCCGACCCGGATCCTGGCATCAGCTAGGGAACTAAACCTTGATCCCGGTCACGGGGTGAAGAGGGAAACCAAACAGTGACTGAGCCCGTCGGAGACTTGTCCGCGTGATCTCCGGGGCTGAGAAAAGCGAAGCGGACTGCACACGGAGAAGCCCTGATTCCGCACCGTTGGACGCGGGTTCGATTCCCGCCATCTCCACCATGCCCCTCCGGGGGCGCACCCCATGTGCAACAGGCCCCGTCGCTTCGAGCGACGGGGCTTTTTGTTTCTCCGGTTCGATGCTCGCTGCGGCGGGCCGGAGGGGTGGCTGCGGCGGCCCGCCGGGGGACGGATGCCGGCCGACGATGTGGAGGCCATGCGCGCGGCGGGACGGACCCTCACCGGGCACAGGGGCGGTGAGTGAGAGCAAAGTTCCCTCGCGGTCACTCACAGGCACAGGCAGGAAACGCGCCCTCCCTACCTTCGGGCTGAGCCAGTCGATGGCAGGTCGACGGCAGACCGAGCAGCCGTAGCCCCCGTGGAGGCGCGATGACAGCCCCAGCCCCAACACCAGCCCCCTCAGCCCCAACCCGTCGCAGTGGCCGCTGGATCGAGCGCTGGGACCCGGAGGACGAGGGTTTCTGGGAGGCGACCGGGGAGCGGATCGCCAACCGGAACCTCTGGTTCTCCGTCCTCTCCGAGCACATCGGCTTCTCGGTCTGGACCCTGTGGTCCGTCCTCGTCCTCTTCATGGGCCCCGAGTACGGTCTGACCCCCGCCGACAAGTTCCTGCTGACCTCGATGGTCACGCTCGTCGGCGCCGTCGTCCGCGTGCCCTACACCTTCGCCGTGGCCGTCTTCGGCGGCCGCAACTGGACGATCGTCTCGGCGAGCCTGCTGCTCATCCCGACCGTGGCCGCCTTCGCGGTGATGGAGCCGGGGACGTCCTTCACCACCTTCCTCCTCGTCGGCCTGCTGGCCGGCATCGGCGGCGGCAACTTCGCCTCCTCCATGACCAACATCAACGCCTTCTTCCCGCTGAAGAAGAAGGGCTGGGCACTCGGCCTCAACGCGGGCGGCGGCAACATCGGCGTGCCGGTCATCCAGCTCGCCGCCCTCGCCGTGATCGGCGCGAGCGGCGGTCCGCGCGTGCTGCTGGGCATCTACATCCCGCTGATCGTCGTGGCCGCCGTGTGCGCCGCCTCCTTCATGGACAACCTGGCGACGGTCAAGAACGACACCGGCGCGGCCAAGGACGCCGCGAAGGACGCCCACACCTGGATCATGGCCTTCCTCTACGTCGGCACCTTCGGCTCCTTCATCGGCTACAGCTTCGCCTTCGGCCAGGTCCTGACGATCCAGTTCGGCCGCACCCCGCTCCAGGCGGCCTACCTCACCTTCATCGGCCCGCTGCTCGGCTCCCTGATCCGCCCCCTCGGCGGCCGGCTCGCCGACCGTTACGGCGGCGCCCGCATCACCCTGTGGAACTACGTCGGCATGGCCACCGCGACCGCCGTCCTGATCGTCGCGAGCACCCGGAAGTCACTGCCGCTGTTCGTGTCCGTCTTCGTCGTCCTGTTCGTGCTGAGCGGCCTCGGCAACGGCTCGACGTACAAGATGATCCCCGGCATCTTCCAGGCAAAGGCCCTGGCCAAGGGGCTGGAAGGGGAGGCCGCCGCGGCCCACGGCCGGCGCCTGTCCGGCGCCTCCATGGGCCTCATCGGCGCGGTCGGCGCGCTCGGCGGAGTCGGCATCAACCTCGCCTTCCGCCAGTCCTTCCTGTCCTACGGTTCCGGCACCGGCGCGTTCGTCGCCTTCCTCGCCTTCTACGGCGCCTGCTTCGCGGTGACGTGGGCCGTATACCTTCGCCGCCCGGCCGGGCAGGCTGTGACGGAGACGACGGCGGACACAAAGCCGCAGCTCAGCTACGTGGAAGTGTGAAGTAACACCGGTGACATCAAGCCGAACCGAGCCTGTCACGCGCCGTTGACAGGCTCGATTCGCGTGCCGGTCAGCTAGGAGAGCCCATGTACGACGAAGAGCAGCATCCCGGAGCCCTTGAGCACGGTCCGCTCGCGGGATTCACCGTGGGTGTCACCGCCGCGCGCCGGGCCGACGAGCTGGGCGCCCTGCTCCAGCGGCGCGGTGCCGCCGTCCTGCACGCCCCCGCCCTGCGCATCGTGCCGCTCGCCGACGACGGGGAACTCCTCGCCGCCACGAAGGAGATCATCGACCAGGTGCCGGACGTGGTCGTGGCCACCACGGCGATCGGCTTCCGGGGCTGGATCGAGGCCGCCGACGGCTGGGGCCTCGGCGAGCAGCTGCTCGGGCGGCTGCGCGGCGCGGAGCTGCTGGCCCGGGGCCCCAAGGTCAAGGGAGCGATCCGCGCGGTCGGCCTCACCGAGGAGTGGTCCCCCTGCTCGGAATCCCTGGCCGAGGTCCTGGACCGCCTCCTGGCGGAGGGTGTCGACGGCCGCCGTATAGCCGTACAGCTGCACGGTGAGCCGCTCCCGGGCTTTGTCGAGTCCCTGCGGGCCGGGGGAGCGGAGGTGGTCCCGGTCCCGGTGTACCGCTGGATGCCCCCGGAGGACATCACGCCGCTGGACCGCCTCCTGGACGCGACCGTCTCCCGGTCCCTGGACACGCTCACGTTCACGAGCGCCCCCGCGGCGGTGTCCCTGCTGGAGCGGGCGGAGGCCCGGGGCCTGCTGCCGGACCTGCTGTCGGCGCTCGCCCACGACGTCCTGCCGGCCTGTGTGGGCCCGGTGACCGCCCTCCCCCTCCAGGCACACGGTGTGGACACGATCCAGCCGCAACGCTTCCGCCTGGGCCCCCTCGTCCAGCTCCTCTGCCAGGAGCTCCCGGCCCGCGCCCGCGCCCTGCCGATCGCCGGGCACCGGGTGGAGATCCGCGGCCACGCGGTCCTGGTGGACGGCGCGCTCAAGCCGGTCCCCCCGGCAGGCATGTCGCTGCTGCGGGCCCTGTCCCGTCGCCCCGGCTGGGTCGTCCCCCGGGCGGACCTCCTGCGCGCCCTGCCGGGCGCGGGCCGCGACGAACACGCCGTGGAGACGGCGATGGCCCGCCTCCGCACGGCCCTCGGCGCACCGAAGCTGATCCAGACGGTGGTGAAGCGGGGCTACCGCCTGGCCCTGGACCCGGCGACGGACGCGAAGTACGCGGACGCGTAGCGGCGGCGTATCAGCTCGCCTCGGCTCCCCCCGCGCTGAGCTGGTACCAGATACCCGGCCTGCCCCCGACGTCGGACGGGTCGGCCGGGCCGGTCGGGGTGAAGCCCGCTTTCGTCAGGACCCTCTGGGACGCGGTGTTCTCCAGGGTCGTGGCCGCCCTGACCGTGTGCAGTCCATGGTGTTCCGCCGCCCGTCGGCACAGCTCCCGCACGGTCGCCGTCGCCACCCCGCGGCCGGCGACGTGCCGGGCGACCCGGTAGCCGAGTTCCGCCGTGCCGTCGGTGATGTCGACCAGGTTGAACCTGCCGAGCACCGAGCCGTCCTCGGCGACGAGCACGTAGAACGCGCAGACGCCGGCCTCCTGCTCGGCCAGCAGGGCGTCGTACCGGTCGGTGAACTGCTCGAAGTACGCGTCGCCCCGGTCGGAGACCGACGCGGCGAAGTAGGCGCGGTTCGCCAGCTCGAAGGCCAGGACCGCCGGGGCGTGGTCGGCGTGCAGCCGCTGCAGCTCGGGCATCGCCCGACTGTACTCACACGGAGGGGCGGGCGCGGCCGTACAGCGTCAGTGCCCGGGTCAGGAGGCCCAGTGCCAGTGTCGAGCCCAGTGCCCGCACCACGTTCCACGCCACCCAGGGTCCCTCGAAGTGCTCGCGCAGGGCAGCCGGGGCGCCCTTCGCCGCCAGGGCGTTGTTCAGGGGGACGTTGAAAACCATCGTGATCAGGAAGACCAGGGCGTACGACAGCAGGGCGGCCCACAGCCAGCGGGCGCACGCCGTCCCCCTGAGCTGCCACGCCGACAGAGCCGTCAGCGACAGCGCCCCCATGAAACTCACGAAGAACACCGGGTTCTGGATCACGCTGTTGATGTTCCGCATGACCTCGACGTACGTCCGGTCGTCGCTGCGGGCCAGCGCCGGCATCACCGCGCAGGCGAAGACGTAGAAGACCCCGGCGCTCAGGCCCATGGTGACCGTGGCCGCGATCAGGACGGCGGCCCCTGTCCTTGTCGTCCCTGGATGACTCGTGTTCGTCCCGGTATGCATCGTGTTCGTCATGGGTCCAGCCAACCGGGGCACCCCCGCTCCCGGACATGGCCGAGGCGCGCGCCCGCATGCGTATGCGTCCAGGCCAGCCGGTACGAGGGGTTCCGGCCGGAGCCCGGGGCGGGCACTGTGAAGAGGAGACCCCCGCTTCCTGCCTAGGCGGTGACAGGCACATGGCACTGGGTACGGCCACGCCCCCGTACGAGCTGCGGTTCGACGCCGGACGGATCTGTCTCGATCTCCTCGCGACCACGCACCCGGCCGAACGGCTGGACGGCGTGGAGGCGTTGTGCGCGTGGATCGGCGGGGCCGGGCTGGTGCCGAAGGGGGCGGCGCTCGATCACGTCGATGCCTCCTGGCTCGTCGGGTTCCGCGAACTGCGCGCGCACATCGGGTTGTTGGTGCGAAGCCCCTACGGCGGCTCCCGCGTGCCGGACACGTCGTGTGCGCGGGCGCTCGGACGGGTCAACGAAGCCGCCCGTGCCGCGCCCCCCGCCCTGCGTGCCGTATGCGATGGAGCGGGCGGTCTCATCCGGGAGTTGGCCGATCCGCCGACCTGTGCGGGGCTGCTCGCGCTCGTCGCGCGGGACGCCGTGGAACTGCTCACCGATCCCGTCGCGCGGGCGGCCGTGCGGGAGTGCGAGGGGGACAACTGCCCGCTCGTGTACCTGGACACCTCCCGGGGGCGGCGCCGGCGGTGGTGCTCCAGTGAGGTCTGCGGGAACCGGGAGCGGGTGGCCCGGCACCGGCGGCGGGCCGCGCTCGCGCGGGCGTGATTTCCGTAACACCGGGTTTCGGTGCTCGCTACACGGGAATGTTCCCTCAGCCCCCGGCGATGTGTCGGAAATGTAAAGATCAGCCGGTGGGAATGTGTGCGCATGTCCCGCTCGTCACGTCATCCGGAAGAAAACTGTCACCTCCGTTTGAACGCCGGGCCGCTCCCTTCCGTACGGGTGGGCGAGCGACCGACTGGGGGAACCCCCGGACACCGGAGGTGGGCGTGCGCAAGGATGCGGCCGTGGCCAATGAACGTGGATCGAGGGCCCGACATCGCATGTCCTCACAGCCCTCGGAACCTGACGAGGAGTTGATGCGTGCCCTGTATCGAGAGCACGCCGGACCCTTGCTCGCGTATGTCCTGCGCCTCGTCGCCGGTGACCGACAGCGCGCCGAGGACGTCGTACAGGAAACGCTCATCCGTGCCTGGAAGAACGCCGGTCAGCTCAATCGGGCGACCGGTTCGGTACGCCCCTGGCTGGTGACGGTCGCGCGCCGCATCGTCATCGACGGCCACCGCAGCCGGCAGGCCCGGCCGCAGGAGGTCGATCCGTCGCCGCTGGAGGTCATCCCCGCGGAGGACGAGATCGACAAGGCGCTGTGGCTGATGACGCTGTCGGACGCGCTCGACGACCTGACCCCGGCCCACCGGGAGGTACTCGTCGAGACGTACTTCAAGGGGCGTACGGTCAATGAGGCGGCCGAGACGCTGGGCATTCCCAGCGGAACGGTGCGGTCCCGGGTGTTCTACGCCCTGCGATCGATGAAGCTGGCACTTGAGGAGCGGGGGGTGACGGCGTGATGAGCAGCGGATACGGGGGGATGCAGGGATTCGGGGCAGGTGGTCCGGGTATGTCTGGGCCTATGAGCCCCCCATCGGGATCTTCGGTGCCGAACGAACACGAGACCGTCGGCGCCTACGCCCTCGGGATCCTCGACGACGCCGAGGCAACCGCTTTCGAAGCGCACCTCGCCGGCTGTGAATGGTGCGCTCAGCAGCTGGACGAGCTGGCCGGGATGGAGCCGATGCTGGCCGCGCTCGCGGACCTGCCGGGCTCCGGCAGTACCCCCGCGATCGGCGACTCGCTGTCCGCCAAGCCCAGTCCGCGGCTGGTGGACAAGCTGGTCGACGAGGTCGCCGAGAAGCGCGCCCAGAAGCGCCGGCGCAGCTTCTACATGATCGCGGCCGCGGCCGCCCTGATCATCGCCGGTCCGCTGGCGGCGGTCGCCGTGAACAGCGGATCGGGCGGTGACGGGGGGCAGGTCACCGCCTCCGCCGCGCAGACCACCTTCCGGTCCATGCCGGACAAGAAGTCGGCCACGGACCCGTCGTCCCACGTCAGCGCGACCGTCGGGATGCAACAGAAGGACTGGGGTACCCAGGCCGTCCTGGAGCTGAAGAACGCCACGGGACCGCTGAAGTGCTCCCTGGTGCTCGTGGCGAAGAACGGGCAGCGCGTGACCATGTCGTCGTGGTCGGTGCCGAACTGGGGCTACGGCATCCCGAACGGGAAGACCCCGGAGTCCAGGAAGCCGCTCTACATCGGCGGTGCGGCGGCCTTCAAGCCGAACGAGATCGACCACTTCGAGGTCGTGACCTTCGCGGGCAAGAAGCTGGTGCAAGTGGACTCGTAGCTTCGACGGGCCCCCTTCGCGTACGGTTGACGGCTGCCCAGCACGTCAGAAGGGGGCCCGGTGGCCGCTCAGGTTCAGCAGTCCGCGGTCGGCTCGGTACAGGACGCACACGATTCCGTCCGTGACCGGGAGATCAGCGTCGAACAGGAACACCTGGACCGGGTGTACCGGCGGCTGGAAGAGAAGATCCACGAGGCCGAGTTCCTGATGAACGACGCGGCCAAGCGCGGTCAGGTCGGCACCCCGGGTGCGCTGGCCGAGCGGGACGCGCAGGTCTTCCGGGCCGGCGTCCACCTGAACCGGCTCAACAACGAGTTCGAGGACTTCCTCTTCGGGCGGATCGATCTGCTGCCCGGCAAGGACGGGAAGAAGGGGCCCGACGGGGCCTACACCGCCGTGGAACCCGCCGAAGGCGCCGTGCGGGAGGACAACACCGCCGACATCGCCGAGACCCTGCACATCGGGCGCATCGGCGTCCTCGACCAGGACTACGCGCCGCTGGTCATCGACTGGCGGGCGCCCGCCGCCGCGCCCTTCTACCGCGCCACCCCGGTCGAGCCCGGACGGGTGGTACGACGCCGGGTCATCCGCTCCAAGGGGCGCCGGGTCCTCGGTGTCGAGGACGACCTGATGCGGCCCGAGCTGACCGCCTACCTCGAAGGCCGCGAGCTGCCCGTCATCGGTGACGGCGCCCTCATGGCCGCCCTCGGCCAGGCCCGCAGCCACACCATGCGGGACATCGTCTCCTCCATCCAGGCCGAGCAGGACCTCGTGATCCGCGCTCCCGCCGCCTCCGTCACCTACGTGGAGGGCGGTCCGGGCACCGGCAAGACCGCCGTCGCCCTGCACCGCGCCGCCTACCTGCTCTACCAGGACCGCAGACGCTACGCGGGCGGCATCCTGATCGTCTCGCCGACCCCGCTGCTGGTGGCCTACACCGAGGGCGTGCTGCCCTCGCTCGGCGAGGAGGGCCAGGTCGCGATCCGCGCGATCGGCTCACTCGTCGACGGTGCCGAGGCCACCGTGTACGACTCCCCGTCCGTGGCCCGCGCCAAGGGCTCGTACCGCATGCTGAAGGTGCTGCGGAAGGCCGCCCGGGGCGCGCTGGAGCTCGGGCCCACCGCTCCGGTGCAGGACGAGGACACCGAGCCGCAGACGGTCACCGGGTCGCCGGCCCGCCTCCGCGTCGTCGCCTTCGGGCGCCGTCTGGAGCTGGAGGCGGCCGAGCTGGAACGGGTCCGCCGTACCGCGCTCGGCGGCACCGCGCCCGTCAACCTGCTCCGCCCGCGCGCCCGCAAGCTGCTCCTGGACGCCCTGTGGGCCAAGTCCGGCGGGGCCTCCCGGCACACCGACCCCGAGCTGGCCGCCGAGCTGCGCTCCTCCTTCGACGAGGACGTCACGAGCGAGGACTCCTTCATCGCGTTCCTCGACGCCTGGTGGCCGGAGCTGACGCCGAAGGCGGTGCTCGCCGCGATGGCCGACGAGAAGCGGCTCGGCCGCTGGGCCCGCCGCATCCTCAACCCTGGCGAGATCCGCAAGGTGGCCCGGTCGCTCCAGCGGGACGGCCTCTCGGTGCACGACATCGCCCTGCTGGACGAGCTGCAGGCGGTCCTCGGCGCCCCGGCCCGCCCGAGGAAGCGGCGCGAGCTGGACCCGCTGGACCAGCTCACCGGCCTGGAGGAGCTGATGCCGGTGCGCGAGGAGACCCAGCGGGAGCGGGCCGAGCGGCTCGCGCAGGAGCGCACCGAGTACGCGCACGTCATCGTGGACGAGGCGCAGGACCTCACGCCGATGCAGTGGCGCATGGTCGGCCGCCGCGGCCGGCACGCCACCTGGACGGTCGTCGGCGACCCGGCCCAGTCCTCCTGGTCCGACCCCGACGAGGCGGCCGAGGCCCGCGACGAGGCCCTCGGCACCCGCCCGCGGCGCCGCTTCCAGCTCACCGTGAACTACCGCAACCCGGCCGAGATCGCCGAGCTGGCCGCCAAGGTGCTCGCGCTCGCCATGCCCGGCTCCGAGGCGCCCAGCGCGGTGCGGTCCACCGGGGTCAGGCCGTGCTTCACGGTCGTACGCCGGTCCTTGGCGGCCACGGTGCGCGCCGAGGCCGAGCGGCTGCTGGACCTGGTGGACGGCACGGTCGGCGTGGTCGTCGCCATGAACCGGCGCGAGGAGGCCCGGCGCTGGCTGGCCGGGCTCGGCGACCGGGTGGTGGCGCTCGGCAGCCTGGAGGCCAAGGGGCTGGAGTACGACGCGACCGTGGTCGTGTCCCCGGCGGAGATCGCCGACGAGTCCCCGGCCGGCCTGCGGGTGCTGTACGTGGCGCTGACCCGGGCCACCCAGCAGCTGACGGTGGTGTCGGGGGAGCGGGACGAGCCGGACGCGGCCGGGGTGCCGGATCTGCTGAGAGACTGAGTTTCCTGTGAACTCCCCGCGGGAGGAATGGTCCTCGGCATCCGTTTGTTAGCCTGGATGCGGCACCGGCTCGATCCAAGCCCCCGGGCCCAACCTTCGTCCCTGCGAGGGACCACTTGCCGCGAGGCGAGCATGGCGGGTCGGTGTCATAAGCGTGGGAGGCCCACGTCACGAATGTGACGTGGGCCTCCTTCTTTGCCGCACCTGACCCTTTCACTGTCTGATCGTTTCTCGTATGGTGGAAGTGATTTTCCGAAACTGCGCGACTGACCGTGCGCCTGCTGTGAACAAAACGTCCGCAATGGCGGGCGACTATCACGTACTCACGGGTAGGTGCGACGATCGGACGGCACAACTCGCGACACGGTGAAAGCAGAGGAAGTCGGCCATGGCAACGGCGCCCAGCGTCTCCTACTCGATGACCATCCGGCTGGAGGTGCCCGCGAGCGGAACCGCCGTCTCGCAGCTCACCACCGCCGTGGAGTCCTCCGGAGGCTCGGTGACCGGCCTCGACGTCACCGCGTCCGGACACGAGAAGCTCCGGATCGACGTCACCATCGCGGCCACCTCGACCGCGCACGCCGAGGAGATCGTCGAGAAGCTCCGCGGCATCGAGGGCGTCACGCTGGGCAAGGTCTCCGACCGTACGTTCCTGATGCACCTCGGCGGCAAGATCGAGATGGCGTCGAAACACCCCATCCGCAACCGTGACGACCTCTCCATGGTCTACACGCCCGGTGTGGCCCGCGTCTGCATGGCCATCGCCGAGAACCCCGAGGACGCCCGGCGTCTGACCATCAAGCGCAACTCCGTTGCGGTCGTGACGGACGGTTCCGCCGTGCTCGGCCTCGGCAACATCGGCCCCAAGGCCGCGCTGCCCGTCATGGAGGGCAAGGCGGCCCTGTTCAAGCGCTTCGCCGGCATCGACGCCTGGCCGATCTGCCTGGACACCCAGGACAGCGACGCGATCGTGGAGATCGTCAAGGCGATCGCCCCCGGGTTCGCCGGCATCAACCTCGAGGACATCTCCGCGCCCCGCTGCTTCGAGATCGAGGCCCGGCTGCGCGAGGCCCTCGACATCCCCGTCTTCCACGACGACCAGCACGGCACCGCCATCGTCGTCCTCGCCGCCCTGACCAACGCCCTGCGCGTCACGGACAAGGCCATCGAGAACATCCGGGTCGTCATGTCCGGCGCCGGCGCGGCCGGTACGGCCATCCTCAGGCTGCTGCTCGCGGCGGGCCTGAAGAACGCCGTCGTCGCCGACATCCACGGTGTCGTCCACTCCGGCCGCGAGGACCTGGTGGACGCCCCCGCCGACTCGCCGCTGCGCTGGATCGCCGACAACACCAACCCCGAGGGCCTGACCGGCACCCTGAAGGAAGCCGTGCGCGGCGCCGACGTGTTCATCGGTGTCTCGGCTCCCAACGTGCTGGACGGCGACGACGTGGCCGCCATGGCCGACGGTGCGATCGTGTTCGCGCTCGCGAACCCCGACCCCGAGGTGGACCCGGCAATCGCCCGGCAGACGGCGGCCGTTGTGGCCACCGGCCGCTCCGACTTCCCGAACCAGATCAACAACGTGCTGGTCTTCCCGGGCGTCTTCCGCGGTCTGCTGGACGCCCAGTCCCGCACCGTCAACACCGAGATGATGCTCGCCGCCGCGAAGGCCCTGGCCGACGTGGTGACCGAGGACGAGCTGAACCCGAACTACATCATCCCCAGCGTCTTCAACGACAAGGTCGCGGGTGCGGTCGCCGGAGCCGTCCGCGAGGCCGCGAAGGCGGCCGGGGCGACGGTCTAGCCGCCCGCACCTGGCTCCGGCCGGGCGCCCTCGCGCCCGGCCCGGTGAAGGGAAGGAGGCGGCCGGGCGTCGCCTCGGTGACGGCGTACCGTACTGTGCAAGGGCTGTGAGGATCACCACGGCGGCCCGTGCACCGGCGCGTCGTGGAACCAGCTGATGCCGGGCGCGCTCTAGGGTGACGCCGAGCGGGCGCCTTTCGTGTGACTCCCCAGGGTGTTCTCACGACTCCTACGGGTGCCGGATTGGCTTTACCGCCGCAGGTAGGGGCAGGATGCTCCCCCAGGGACTCCGTCCCCGGGGGCACCCCCACTGGGCGCGAGCGCATCGGCATCGCAGTGCCTCGGGCGGATCCGCCGCGTGGCACACCCCAACGGCAAGAAAAACACGGGAGTAACAACATGAACCGCAGTGAGCTGGTGGCCGCGCTGGCCGACCGCGCCGAGGTGACCCGCAAGGACGCCGACGCCGTGCTGGCCGCGTTCGCCGAGACCGTCGGCGAGATCGTCGCCAAGGGCGACGAGAAGGTCACCATCCCGGGCTTCCTGACCTTCGAGCGCACCCACCGTGCCGCTCGCACCGCGCGCAACCCGCAGACCGGCGAGCCCATCAACATCCCCGCCGGCTACAGCGTGAAGGTCACCGCGGGCTCCAAGCTCAAGGAAGCGGCCAAGGGCAAGTAGGCGGAAGCGCCCGGCTCCGAGCGCCGGTCCACCGGAGCGCCGTTCGACGGGAGTGCCGTGGGTGACTGCGGGCCGGATTGTGGCTGGCCGCGCAGTTCCCCGCGCCCCGTTCGGGGCGCTTTCAGCTGAAGACGCCAAACGGGCGGTCCCCCTTTCGACGGGGGACCGCCCATTTGCCGTTCGTGACGCCTAGCCGAGCGCCTTGCCCGGCAACTCCACCTTCGCGCCGAGCTCCACGAGCTTCTCCATGAAGTTCTCGTAGCCGCGGTTGATGAGCTCGATGCCGTGGACGCGGGACGTGCCCTCGGCGGCCAGGGCCGCGATCAGGTACGAGAAGCCGCCGCGCAGGTCGGGGATGACCAGGTCGGCGCCCTGGAGCCGGGTGGGGCCGGAGACGACCGCGGAGTGCAGGAAGTTGCGCTGGCCGAAGCGGCAGTCGGAACCGCCCAGGCACTCGCGGTAGAGCTGGATGTGCGCGCCCATCTGGTTGAGGGCGGAGGTGAAGCCGAGGCGGGACTCGTAGACCGTCTCGTGGATGATGGACAGGCCCGTGGCCTGCGTGAGGGCCACCACCAGCGGCTGCTGCCAGTCGGTCTGGAAACCGGGGTGCACGTCCGTCTCCAGCGCGATGGACTTCAACTGGCCGCCGGGATGCCAGAAACGGATGCCCTCGTCGTCGATCTCGAAGGCACCGCCCACCTTCCGGTAGGTGTTCAGGAACGTCATCATCGAGCGCTGCTGGGCGCCGCGGACGTAGATGTTGCCGTTGGTCGCGAGGGCCGCGGACGCCCAGGAAGCGGCCTCCAGGCGGTCCGACAGGGCGCGGTGGGTGTAGCCGCCGAGCTTGTCCACACCGGTGATGCGGATCGTGCGGTCGGTGTCCATCGCGATGATCGCGCCCATCTTCTGCAGCACGCAGATGAGGTCCTCGATCTCCGGCTCGACGGCCGCGTTGGACAACTCGGTTACGCCCTCGGCGAGTACGGCCGTCAGCAGCACCTGCTCGGTCGCGCCGACGGACGGGTACGGCAGCCGGATCTTCGTGCCGCGCAGCCGCTGCGGGGCCTCCAGGTACTGCCCGTCCGCGCGCTTCTCGATGGTCGCGCCGAACTGCCGCAGCACGTCGAAGTGGAAGTCGATGGGCCGGCCGCCGATGTCACAGCCGCCGAGGCCCGGGATGAAGGCGTGGCCGAGACGGTGCAGGAGAGGGCCGCAGAAGAGGATCGGGATACGGCTCGACCCCGCGTGGGCATCGATGTCAGCCACGTTGGCGCTCTCGACGTGCGTCGGGTCGAGCACCAGCTCGCCGGGCTCGTCACCCGGACGGACCGTCACCCCGTGCAGCTGGAGCAGACCGCGGACGACCCGCACGTCACGGATGTCGGGAACGTTGCGCAGTCGGCTCGGTGCGCTGCCCAGCAGGGCGGCGACCATGGCCTTCGGTACGAGGTTCTTCGCACCGCGGACACGGATCTCGCCCTCCAGCGGGGTTCCGCCGTGGACAAGGAGGACATCGTCGTTGACGGTCATGTATCTCGCGTTCCGATGAGTTGGGCAGGGGCCGGCCGATCACTGTGCGCAGAGGCCGGGAAGACAGGGTAATCGCCGATTACCCCCCTCCCGTAAGTCCGAGTACCACCCAGGCACGTCATAGCTGTGTCACAACACGAACCGTTCCCTTTCGGGCACATGGGGTCACCGCCCGGGTGTGCGCCCGGG
This sequence comes from Streptomyces sp. NPDC037288, assembly GCF_055603265.1. Classification (NCBI taxonomy): domain Bacteria; kingdom Bacillati; phylum Actinomycetota; class Actinomycetes; order Kitasatosporales; family Streptomycetaceae; genus Streptomyces; species Streptomyces sp. NPDC037288. The sequence continues at coordinate 265,773 of NZ_JBVJVY010000003.1, read as the reverse complement.
GCGCTTCCGTGCTCCCTGAGCTGCGTTCACTCCCGGACCCCGATTGGCTCCCCACCGAAGGGGAAGATGCGGGATCATGTCTGGCATGACCGAGGTGTCCTCGCTCACAGGGCGGCTGCTCGTGGCCACACCCGCCCTGGCGGACCCGAACTTCGACCGCGCGGTGGTGCTCCTTCTCGACCACGACGAGGAGGGTTCCCTCGGCGTCGTCCTCAACCGCCCCACCCCGGTGGACGTGGGTGACATCCTGGAGGGCTGGGCCGACCTCGCCGGCGAGCCCGGTGTCGTCTTCCAGGGCGGCCCCGTCTCGCTCGACTCGGCACTCGGCGTCGCGGTCATCCCGGGCGGTGCGAACGTCGACCTGGCCCCGCTCGGCTGGCGCCGGGTGCACGGCGCGATCGGCCTGGTCGACCTGGAGGCCCCGCCCGAGCTGCTCGCCGCGGCCCTCGGCTCCCTGAGGATCTTCGCCGGATACTCCGGCTGGGGCCCCGGTCAGCTGGAGGACGAGCTGGTCGAGGGCGCCTGGTACGTGGTCGAGTCGGAGCCCGGGGACGTCTCCTCTCCGGCCCCGGAAAGGCTCTGGCGCGAGGTCCTGCGCCGCCAGCGCAACGAGCTGGCGATGGTGGCGACGTACCCGGACGACCCTTCGCTCAACTGATGCGTGTGAGCTTCAGTACCCTTGGCGATATGAGCACTCTTGAGCCCGAGCGCGGGACTGGTACGGGGACCCTCGTAGAGCCGACGCCACAGGTGTCCCACGGCGACGGCGACCACGAGCGCTTCGCCCACTACGTCCAGAAGGACAAGATCATGGCGAGCGCCCTCGACGGCACCCCCGTCGTGGCGCTGTGCGGCAAGGTCTGGGTGCCGGGCCGCGACCCGAAGAAGTACCCCGTGTGCCCCATGTGCAAGGAGATCTACGAGTCCATGGGCAGCGGCGGCGAGGACAAGGGCGGCAAGGGCGGCGACAAGAAGTAGCCCGCCTGGCGGTCTGCCCGCCGGCTGAGTTTTCGCGGGGCCCCCGGGGCGCGCGTGCGACACGCGCACCCCGGGGGTCTTCGTGTTGTCCGGTCACGAAGTGGTTCAGACCACGCCGACGTCTGGCCTCGGTACGGGGCGGAGCGGTAAAGGACTGAACATGACGGATGTGATTCCGGCGCCGCGCGCCATCGAGGGACCGATGGGCTGCGGCGTCCCGCTGGACGACGACACCACGCTGTGGGCGGCCCCGGGCACGGAGACCACGGAGCGCTGGCTGCGCACCACGCTCGGTGCCGCTCTGGGGCTGCCGCTGCGGCCCGGCCCCGAGAACGCCCGTGGCTGTGTACGGCTGCTCCTGGACGACTCGCTGGAGGCGGAGGCCTACCGCCTGAGCGTGGTCGCCGGCCGGGGCGTGGAGATCCGCGGCGGTGATGCGGCCGGCGTCTTCTGGGGTGCGCAGACCCTGCGTCAGCTCCTCGGCCCCGAGGCCTTCCGGCGCGCCCCCGTACGCCCCGGCCGCACGGTCGGCGTCCCCCACCAGACCATCGAGGACGGGCCCCGTTTCCGCTGGCGCGGCCTCCTCCTCGACGTGGCCCGGCACTTCATGCCCAAGGAAGGCGTGCTGCGCTATCTGGACCTGATGGCCGCGCACAAACTCAACGTCTTCCACTTCCACCTGACGGACGACCAGGGCTGGCGGCTGGAGATCAGGCGCCACCCGAGGCTGACGGAGATCGCCTCGTGGCGGTCGCGGACGAAATTCGGCCACCTGGCCTCGCCGCTGTGGGAGGAGAAGCCGCACGGGGGCTACTACACCCAGGACGACATCCGGGAGATCGTCGCCTACGCCACCGAGCGGCATATCACCGTCGTCCCGGAAATCGACGTACCGGGCCACTCGCAGGCCGCCGTCGCCGCGTACCCGGAACTCGGCAACACCGACGTCATCGACACCACCGCCCTCTCCGTGTGGGACACCTGGGGGATCTCCTCCAACGTACTGGCCCCCACTGACAACACCCTGCGTTTCTACGAGGGAGTGTTCGAGGAGGTCCTGGAACTGTTCCCTTCGCAGTTCGTCCACGTCGGCGGGGACGAGTGCCGAAAGGAACAGTGGAGCGAGTCGGTGACGGCCAGGAGCCGGATCGCGGACCTCGGTCTCGGCGGCGAGGACGAGCTGCAGTCGTGGTTCATCGGGCACTTCGACGCGTGGCTGTCCGCGCGCGGGCGCCGGCTCATCGGCTGGGACGAGATCCTGGAGGGCGGGCTCGCCAAGGGGGCCGCGGTGTCGTCCTGGCGCGGTTACGGCGGCGGGATCGCGGCCGCGCGGGCCGGCCACGACGTCGTCATGTGCCCGGAGCAGTACGTGTATCTGGACCACCGTCAGGCCCCGGGCGAGGACGAGCCGGTGCCGATCGGGTACGTGCGCACCCTGGAGGACGTCTACCGGTTCGAACCCGTTCCGCCCGGGCTCACCGAGGAGGAGGCCCGGCATGTGCTGGGCACTCAGGCCAACGTCTGGACCGAGGTGATGGAGGACGTCGCGCGCGTGGACTACCAGACGTTTCCCCGGCTCGCGGCCTTCGCCGAGGTGGCCTGGAGCCGGCTGCCGGCCCCCGCGGAACGGGACTTCGCCGGCTTCGAACGCCGGATGGCCGCCCATTACGCGCGGCTCGACGCCCTCGGGGTCGCTTATCGGCCGCCCGCCGGGCCCCGGCCGTGGCAGAAACGCCCCGGCGTCCCGGGTCGCCCGAAAGAGGGGCCGCCGCCGAACATGTGACCACCCCGAACACGTGACCGTTGCGAACAAGGAATGGAAAACCACGTCAAGAGTCACCGAAGAGTGTCAATCGGTGCGCACCGGTGATGCCGTGCGAAAACGGACCATCTCCGTGGTGAGGTGGGCGAATGCCTCCTAGCGGACCCCCGCGTTCGGCTGTTGCGAAGATGTGCCAGAGTTGCCACGTCCGCCCTGTGAGCACGTACCGTACGGCCACACAGGTGGGACCAGTGGGGCAGCGGGAAGGGGCAGCCGGTTTGACCACGCACGCACCGCAGGCGGCGCAGGCCGTCACGCTGCCCACGACGCTGGACGAGGCGGTGGCGGCCCTCGCCGAGATGCCCACCGCGGTCCCCGTCGCGGGCGGCACCGATCTCATGGCCGCCGTCAACTCCGGTCAGCTCAGGCCCGCCGCCCTGGTGGGTCTCGGGCGGATCAGCGAGATCCGCGGCTGGCAGTACCTGGACGGCCACGCGCTGCTCGGCGCTGGCCTCACCCACGCACGTATGGGCCGACCCGACTTCGCGGCCCTGATCCCGGCGCTCGCCGCCGCCGCGCGCGCCGCGGGCCCGCCGCACATCCGCAACGCGGGCACCCTCGGCGGCAACATCGCCTCGGCCGCACCCACCGGGGACGCGCTGCCGGTCCTCGCCGCCCTGGAAGCGACACTGATCATCGCGGGCCCGGGCGGAGCCCGCCGGGAGATCCCGGTGTCGCACCTGCTGGCCGGCATGGAGATGCTGCGCGGCGGCGAACTCATCGGCTACGTGCGCGTGCCGCTGCTGCACGCCCCGCAGGTCTTCCTGAAGGCCACCGGACGCACCGGCCCGGGCCGCGCGCTGGCTTCCGTGGCCCTCGTCCTCGACCCCGCCCGGCGCGGAGTGCGGTGCGCCGTCGGTGCCATAGCGCCGATGCCGCTGCGGCCCCTGGAGGCCGAGCAGTGGGTCGCCCAGCTGATCGACTGGGACAACGACCGCGCGCTCGTCCCGGAGGCCCTGAACGCCTTCGGCGAGTACGTCGCCGCGGCCTGCATCCCGGACCCGGCACCGGAGCCGGACGGCTCGGTCGCCCCGCTTCCGCCCGCCGTACTGCACCTGCGGCGCACCGTCGCCGCACTGGCCCGACGAGCACTGGGGAGGGCGCTGTCGTGACCGACGACCAGCACGGAGAGGGCACGCACCAGGGCGGCGGACGGTGGGACCCGCTGCCCCAGGGCGACTACGACGACGGCGCCACCGCCTTCGTCAAACTCCCCGAGGGCGGCATCGACGCCCTGCTGTCCGGCGACAGCCCGCTGGCCGCGCCCGGCCACGGCTATGTGCCGCCGCGGATAACGGTCGCCCCCGGCACCGGGGACCCCGGCGCGGCCGGCCCCTGGACCGCCCCCGCGGGCGGTGCCGAGTGGCCCGACCCGAACGCCACGCCCCAGGTGCCCGCCGCGGACGACCGGTTCTCCTACCAGCCCGGCGCGACCCAGCACTGGACCTTCGACGAGTCCGCGGCCCCGGCCGCGCCCGGCCACGACGTCACCGGACAGTGGTCCATCCCGGTGGCCGGCGGGGATCTTCCGGACGAGTCGGGGGAGTTCACCACGTCCGCCCTGGTCGAGCAGTGGGGCGGCACCCCGCCGGCCACGCTGCCCGGCGGCGCGCCCGCGCCGTGGGCGACGCAGGACACGGGCCGCCCCTGGGACCGGCCCGCGGACACCGGCCACACCGACCTGCCCGACCACACCGACGCACATCCCGCGGGCGCTCCGGCCGAGCCCGCACCGGGCGGCGCGCCGGCGCAGGGGTACGCGCCGGACGAGCAGGCGTACGCGCCCGACGGGCGCTACGGGCACGGCCCGGCCGGCCACGAGGAGGCCGGACGGGCAGCGTCCGGCCGGCCGGACGCCCAGCCCGGCGCCGGACACGAGCAGGCCGCCCGGACGGGCACCGGGCCCGTGGAGGGGGCCCAGCAGCACGCCGGGGCCGGCCACCCGGGTGACGTCGCCCGGCAGCTCCGCGCCGGTCACTCCGGTGAGTTCCCGGCGCCTGGCGAGTCCGGTCGCCCCGGCGGGTTCGCCGAGCCCGCCCCGCCCTCGGAACAGCCTGCCGCTGCGCAGACGGTGCCGGGCACGGACGGACAGGCCCCCGAGGAGACCCCTGAGCGCCCCGCTGGCGGCCCCGCGGGCCACGACCCGACCTCGGCTCCGGCCGACGCCCCGCAGGCCGCCACGGCCCCCGTCACGCCCGCCACGCCGGACGCCCCGGCGACCGCCGACCCGGCGGCCCCGGAGACCCCCGGCGAGGCAGCCGTGGCAACCGAACCGGCGGTACCGGAAGCCGACGACACGCCCGAAGGCGCCGTAGAGGCCACCGGTGACGACCCGGCCCCCGAGACCGAGGAACACGCGCCGCCCCTCCCGCCGAACGACGACCACCCGCTCGCCTCCTACGTCCTGCGCGTCAACGGCGCCGACCGTCCCGTCACCGACGCCTGGATCGGCGAGTCGCTGCTGTACGTCCTGCGGGAGCGGCTCGGTCTCGCCGGCGCCAAGGACGGCTGCTCGCAGGGCGAGTGCGGGGCCTGCAACCTGCAGGTCGACGGCCGGCTGGTGGCCTCCTGCCTGGTCCCGGCGGTCACCGCGGCCGGCAGCGAGGTGCGCACGGTCGAGGGCCTCGCCGTCGACGGACAGCCCTCCGACGTACAGCGCGCGCTCGCCCGGTGCGGCGCCGTGCAGTGCGGCTTCTGCGTGCCCGGCATGGCGATGACCCTGCACGACCTGCTGGAGGGCAACCCCGCGCCGACCGAGCTGGAGACCCGGCAGGCGCTGTGCGGCAACCTGTGCCGCTGCTCCGGCTACCGGGGCGTCCTCCAGGCCGTCGAGGAGGTCGTCGCCGAACGCGAGGCGTCGCACGCCGCCGACGCCGAGACGAACGCGGGCGAGGCCCGTATCCCCCATCAGGCGGGCCCCGGTGCCGGCGGTGTCAACCCGTCGGCGTTCGAGGCGCCGGGCGCGTTCGACACGCCGCACGCCGCTCCCGGCGGCTACGGCGACGCACCGGATCCGTACGACGCCCCGGATCCGTACGGCGCCCCGGACCCGTACGGCACGCCGCCGCACGGCACGCCGGGCCCGCACGACCAGCACTACGGCCAGGACGGAGGCCAGGCGTGAGCAACGAAGCCGCCACGGCGACCACCGCCGCGGAAGCGGCCTCCGAGGCCGAGTCGTGGCCGCACGGCATCGGCGCCTCCCTGCCGCACGCCGACGCCCGCGCCAAGACCGAGGGCACGTTCCCGTACGCGGCCGACCTGTGGGCCGAAGGCCTGCTGTGGGCGGCCGTCCTGCGCTCCCCGCACGCGCACGCGCGCATCGTGTCCATCGACACCAGCCACGCGCGCGAGATGCCCGGCGTCCGGGCCGTCGTCACCCACGAGGACGTGCCCGGAACCCCCCGGCACGGCCGGGGCACGCCCGACCGGCCGGTGTTCGCCTCCGAGGTCGTGCGGCACCACGGCGAACCCATCGCGGCCGTGGCCGCCGACCACCCGGACACCGCGCGGATGGCCGCCGCCGCCGTCATCGTCGAGTACGAAGTACTCGACCCGGTCACCGACCCCGAGCAGGCCTTCGAGGCCGAGCCGCTGCACCCCGACGGCAATCTGATCCGGCACATCCCGCTGCACCACGGCGACCCGTCGGCCGTCGGCGAGGTCGTCGTGGAGGGCCAGTACCGCATAGGGCGCCAGGACCCGGCCCCGATCGGCGCCGAGGCCGGCCTCGCCGTGCCGCGGCCCGACGGCGGCGTGGAGCTGTACCTGGCCTCCACCGACCCGCACGCCGACCGCAACACCGCCGCGGCCTGCTACGGCCTGTCCCCGGATCGGGTGAAGATCGTCGTCACCGGGGTGCCGGGCGCCACCGCCGACCGCGAGGACCAGGGCTTCCAGCTCCCACTCGGTCTGCTCGCCCTGAAGACCGGCTGCCCGGTGAAGCTCACGGCGACCCGCGAGGAGTCCTTCCTCGGCCACGCCCACCGCCATCCGACGCTGCTCCGGTACCGCCACCACGCGGACGCCGAGGGCAGGCTGGTGAAGGTGGAGGCGCAGATCCTGCTGGACGGCGGCGCGTACGCCGACACCTCCTCCGACGCGCTGGCCGCCGCCGTCTCCTTCGCGTGCGGCCCGTACGTCGTCCCGAACGCCTTCATCGAGGGCTGGGCCGTACGCACCAACAACCCGCCCTCCGGCCATGTGCGCGGCGAGGGCGCGATGCAGGTGTGCGCCGCCTACGAGGCGCAGATGGACAAGCTGGCCAAGAAGCTGGGTCTGGACCCGGCCGAGCTGCGCCTGCGCAACGTCCTGGCGACGGGGGACGTCCTCCCGATCGGCCAGACGGTGACCTGCCCCGCCCCGGTGGCCGAACTCCTGCAGGCGGTCCGGGACTTCCCGCTGCCCGCCCTGCCCAAGGACAGTCCCGAGGAGGAGTGGCTGCTGCCCGGCGGCCCCGAGGGCGCGGGTGAACCGGGCGCGGTGCGCCGGGGCGTCGGCTACGGCCTGGGCATGGTGCACATGCTCGGCGCGGAGGGCGCCGACGAGGTGTCCACGGCGACGGTCAAGGTCCACGACGGCGTGGCGACCGTCCTCTGCGCCGCCGTCGAGACGGGCCAGGGCTTCACCACGCTCGCCCGGCAGATCGTCCAGGAGACCCTCGGCATCGAGGAGGTCCACGTGGCGCCGGTCGACACCGACCAGCCGCCGGCCGGCGCGGGCTGCCGGGGCCGGCACACCTGGGTGTCGGGCGGCGCGGTGGAGCGGGCGGCGAAGATGGTCCGCACGCAGCTGCTGCAACCCCTCGCGCACAAGTTCGGCATGTCCACCGAACTGCTGCAGATCACCGACGGCAAGATCACCTCGTACGACGGCGTGCTCTCGACGACCGTCACCGAGGCGATGGACGGCAAGGAGCTGTGGGCCACCGCCCAGTGCCGCCCGCACCCCACCGAGCCGCTGAACGCCTCCGGGCAGGGCGACGCCTTCGTGGGCCTCGCGTTCTGCGCGATCCGCGCGGTGGTGGACGTCGATATCGAGCTCGGCTCGGTCCGCGTGGTGGAGCTGGCGGTCGCCCAGGACGTGGGCCGGATCCTCAACCCGACGCAGCTGGCCGCCCGGATCGAGGCGGGCGTCACCCAGGGCGTGGGCATCGCGCTCACGGAGAACCTCCGTACGCCCCGCGGTCTGATCCGCCACCCCGACCTGACCGGATACGCCCTTCCGACCGCCCTGGACGCACCGGACATCCAGATCGTCAAACTGGTCGAGGAGCGGGACGTGGTCGCCCCCTTCGGAGCCAAGTCCGTCAGCGCGGTCCCGGTCGTGACGGCACCGGCCGCGATCGCCTCCGCCGTCCGCGCGGCCACCGGCCGCCCGGTCAACCGCCTCCCGATCCGCCCGCAGGCAGCGGTGGTGACGACCCAGTGAGCACCCCGGAGACCCCCGACGAGCCCCGCTACGAACCCCCGCCGAGCGTCGGCAAGTTGTTCCTGTGGATCCTGCTGTTCCTCGTCGCGGCGCTGGCCGTGGTCCTGGGCGGCATCTACTTCACGTGACGCAACGGACCCGGGTCGCCCGACGTCCTTCCTGGTGAGGGCCGTTGTCAGTGGGGCGGCGTAGTGTGCTGAGCGGTGGGGGCAACGGCACTCACGGACTCACGGTGCACCGTACGGGGAAGATCGCGGGGGAGCGATGGGCACGACCGACGCCGGGACCACGGCGATCACGCTGACCGAGGCGGAGCTGGACCGCTATGTCACCCACGCGCCGACGCGCGGCCTGCTCAGCGGCACCGGCCTGCCCGCGGACACCGACCTGCTGACCTTCTCCCCGCTGCGCACGCACGGCCTGCGCACGCTCGCCGACGCCGCGGAGGGCCCGTTCCGTGTGGCGGACGAGCTGCGCGACCGGCTGGTGATAGGCGAACTGCTCAACCCGGCGGGCATGGAGCGCGAGTCCATCCTGCTCGACGGCGGCACCGGCGAGCTGACGACGGCGTACCTCTTCGACCCGCCCGCCCCGCGCCCCTTCGCGCCCTCCCTCGCCACCCTGCTGCGCTTCGCCGCGGTCACGGAGGAACTGGCCGGCCTGCGCGGCCGTTTCGCCTCCCTGGCGGGCCAGTACGGCCCCGGTACGGCGGCCGAGGCGACCCGCCGGCTGCTCACCCTCTTCCAGGAGGGCGCGGGCGGCGAGGTCCCGCCGTACTGGAAGGCGGCGGCCCTGATCCGCCCCCTCGCCCTCGCCGCGGGCCCCGGCACGGCCTCCGGGCTCACCCTGGACGCCCCCGCCCGCCTGCTGGACCAGGAGTTCGGGCACGGCAGGGTGGTGCGCTTCGAGGAGGTCGACTTCCCCGTGACACTCACGCACGAGCCGACCCGGCGCTTCCTGCGTGAGACCGGGCTGCCGGAGGAGGCGGTCCTCTTCCACGCCGACACGGACGTCCCGCTGCCCACGCTCAGGGAGTACGTCACCGAGGAGTACCCGGGCGACTGCCTCCTGGGCGAACTCCCGGCCCACGCCGACCACTTGGTCCACCTCGGCCGCCTGGCCGGGGACCACAGCCTGGTGGTCGACGGCAGAACGGGTGCGGTCCTGACCTACAGCGAGACGGATACGACGCTCCACCCGCTCAACACCGACGTCTCCACCCTCGCCTTCACGCTCTGGCTCCTGCACCACGAGCGCACCATCGACGAGCACCTGGGCAACGAACTGACCACAGACGCCTACGACCAGCTCGCCGCCGCCATGATCCACACCCTGTCGGCGATCGACCCCACAGGCGTGTCGCCCGACAGGGACTGGCACTACTGGACAGAGGTCTTCCAGGACGAAGCGGGCTGGGCGCTCTGACGCGATCCCGCGTACGGGTGGCGCAGTCGGCCCCAGGCAGCGGCTGACCGGGTGGTCCGCTGACTCACCTGAATGCCCGTCGCGGCGAGAGTGGCCCGGCGTCGGCGTAGACAATCGTCTCAGCTCCGAACCCACGTCACACCGCCTCGCGGACCAGGGGAGAAGACAATGGCCGGACCGAGGACGAGGCCCAGGACGGGCCCGACCACATCGATGCCCACCGGACGTTCGCCCTGGCGATAAGCCCGTACACCCAGACGGGAAAGGTCGACTCGACCTTCTACAGCACCGCCTCCATGGTCCGGACGATCGGACTGTTCACCGGAATCGGCCCGCTCACCCAGTTCGACGACTATTCCACGCCACTGAGTCCGTCCTTCACCGACAAGCCTGTCCACCGGCCCTATTCGGTGATCAGACCGACCTACCCCATGAACCGCCTCAACCCCCCCACGCGCCAAGCTCCGGCCAGCAGGAGGCACATGAGGACAGTGGGCTACGCCCCTTTGGCCCCGCATGCATCGGTTGCCGCTTCCTGCGGCAATATCAACGCAGCTGCTGGAAAGCAACGGGACCATTCTGCCCTCGGCCGCGAATGACGCAGAGGTGACGGGGAAATCCTGCTGGATTACGACGGTGAGCCTGTCGTCGAATTCGTAAAGGTGCAGGGAGCTCTGGTAGTCCCGAAATCCGATTTTCCTGGTCGGACAGTAGAGGCCGTGGCGGGATTCGAACCCACGTAACTCGCTTTGCAGGCGAGCCCCTCAACCACTCGGGCACACGGCCGTGTTCGTGGAATGACGGTAGGACGCGGCCGAGGGGCCGTTCAAGGGGCACCCGGGTGCTGCAACGGGACTGCCACACGCCGTTCATGAAGCCGCTGAGGACCCTACGCCGGCGAGGACGAGCGCCCTGGAGCCCCCGGGCGCCGCCGTTGTGGACGAGGTCCCCGGGAGCGACGGTGCCGTGGGGGCCCGAGGTGCCCGCTGCGGCGGCTGTGACCTCGGTCCCACCCGTGGGCGACCCGGGCTCGTCCGGGCGTGGGCGCAAGGGCGGCGCCGGTAGGGTGGCCCGGTTGTCATACGTAGCCGAGCCGCCCGACCCCAAGACATACGGAGACCGTGACTACCACCGCCGCTTCCTCCGCTCACTCCCACCACCTCTCGCCCGCCTTCCCGGGCCGCGCGCCCTGGGGTACCGCCAGCAAGCTGCGTGCCTGGCAGCAGGGGGCGATGGAGAAGTACATCCAGGAGCAGCCGCGTGACTTCCTCGCCGTCGCCACGCCCGGCGCCGGCAAGACCACCTTCGCGCTGACGCTCGCCTCCTGGCTGCTGCACCACCACGTCGTGCAGCAGGTGACCGTGGTCGCGCCGACCGAGCACCTGAAGAAGCAGTGGGCCGAGGCGGCGGGCCGGATAGGGATCAAGCTCGACCCCGAGTACAGCGCGGGCCCGCTCGGCAGGGAGTACGACGGCGTCGCGGTCACCTACGCCGGTGTCGGCGTGCGGCCGATGCTGCACCGCAACCGGGTCGAGCAGCGCAAGACGCTCGTCATCCTCGACGAGATCCACCACGCCGGTGACTCCAAGTCCTGGGGCGAGGCCTGCCTGGAGGCGTTCGAGCCCGCCACGCGCCGGCTCGCGCTGACCGGTACGCCGTTCCGCTCCGACACCAACCCCATCCCCTTCGTGACGTACGAGGAGGACAACGCCGGCATCCGGCGCTCCGCCGCCGACTACACGTACGGGTACGGCAACGCCCTCGCCGACCACGTCGTCCGGCCGGTCATCTTCCTCTCCTACAGCGGCAACATGCGCTGGCGCACCAAGGCCGGTGACGAGGTCGCCGCCCGGCTCGGCGAGCCGATGACCAAGGACGCGGTCAGCCAGGCCTGGCGCACGGCGCTCGACCCGCGCGGCGAGTGGATGCCGAGCGTGCTGCGCGCCGCCGACCAGCGGCTGACCGAGGTCCGCAAGGCCATCCCGGACGCCGGGGCCCTCGTCATCGCCTCCGACCAGGACTCCGCCCGCGCCTACGCCAAGCTCATCCGCGAGATCACGGGGACGAAGGCGACGCTCGTACTGTCCGACGACGCCGGCGCCTCGAAGCGGATCGACGAGTTCAGCGAGAGCGACGACCGGTGGATGGTCGCGGTGCGCATGGTGTCCGAGGGCGTCGACGTGCCCCGGCTCGCGGTGGGCGTGTACGCGACGACGATCTCGACCCCGCTCTTCTTCGCGCAGGCCGTCGGCCGTTTCGTACGGTCCCGGCGGCGCGGCGAGACCGCGTCCGTGTTCCTGCCGACCGTGCCCGACCTGCTGACCTTCGCAGGCGAGATGGAGAAGGAGCGCGACCACGCCCTCGACAAGCCCAAGAAGGAGGGCGAGGAGGACCCGTACGCCGAATCCGAGAAGGAGATGGAGGAGGCGAACAAGCAGCAGGACGAGGACACCGGCGAGCAGGACATGCTGCCCTTCGAGGCGCTGGAGTCCGACGCCGTCTTCGACCGGGTGCTGTACGACGGCGCCGAGTTCGGCATGCAGGCGCACCCGGGGAGCGAGGAGGAGCAGGACTACCTCGGTATCCCGGGGCTCCTCGAACCCGAGCAGGTGCAGTTGCTGCTGCAGAAGCGGCAGGCCCGGCAGATCGCGCACAGCCGGAAGAAGCCGGACACCGAGGCCGACCTGCTGGAGCTGCCCGCCGAGCGGCGGCCGGTGGTCACGCACAAGGAGATGATGGAGCTGCGCAAGCAGCTGAACACGATGGTCGGCGCGTATGTGCACCAGAGTGGGAAGCCGCACGGTGTGATCCACACCGAGCTGCGCAGGGTGTGCGGGGGGCCGCCCAGTGCCGAGGCCACGGCGGGGCAGCTGCGGCAGCGGATCGCCAAGGTGCAGGAGTGGGCGACCCGGATGAGGTGACGCGCCGCCGGGTTCGGGGCGTCGCCCGGACCCCCAGGGACTGGCGCGTGTCAGTTCCTGGGGCCTGTGCGTTTCCGGACGAATGGCGGCAGGCCGGATCTGGGCTTGACCGGATTCTGGACTGAGACTTCCGCTCAGCGAACCTGCTTCGCTACTGTCCCGCTACGCACACGCCCCGTGGCAGCGCCGCCGCGGAGCGCAGCCGTGAAGCGACATGGCCCGGAGCCGCCGGACTGTCCTGCCGATCGGCGGCCTCTGAGGCGCGTCGCCGACGGGACTCGGTGACGCATCCGCCGCTCAGGGGACCGCCGGCCTCACCACCGAAGGAGTGGGCGTCGTGACCGCGGAGACCTCTCAGACGCTCGACCGGGGACTGCGCGTCCTCAAGCTGCTGGCCGACACCGACCACGGGCTGACCGTCACCGAACTGTCCACGAAACTGGGCGTGAACCGTACCGTGGTGTACCGGTTGCTCGCCACGCTGGAACAACACGCGCTCGTACGGCGTGACTTGGGCGGCCGGGCCCGGGTGGGCCTCGGGGTGCTGCGGCTCGGCCGGCAGGTGCATCCGCTGGTGCGGGAGGCCGCGCTGCCCGCGCTGCGGGCGCTGGCGGAGGACATAGGCGCGACGGCGCACCTGACGCTGGTGGACGGGACGGAGGCGCTGGCCGTCGCCGTGGTCGAACCGACGTGGACCGACTATCACGTGGCGTACCGGGCCGGGTTCCGGCATCCGCTGGACCGGGGGGCGGCGGGCAGGGCGATCCTGTCGGCTCGGCAGTCGCCGTCCGTGGACCCCGGGTACACCCTCACGCACGGTGAGCTGGAGGCCGGGGCGAGCGGGGCCGCGGCGCCGCTGGTCGGGGTAACGGGGGTCGAGGGCAGTGTGGGTGTCGTGATGCTGGCGGACTCCGTGCCGGAGCGGGTGGGGCCGAGGGTGGTGGAGGCGGCGCGGGAGGTCGCCGAAGCGCTGCGCTGACGCGCGTCCGGCGCCGGGCGCACCGAGCGGCGCGAACGGTTGCCCTGTGCCGCGGCTGCGCCGGGGGCTGGTGCGCTCCCCGGCGCCGGTGCCCTCGGAGCCGGCGGTGCTGCGGCTCCCCAGGGGTGCGGAGAACCGCGCGAGCGGCCACGACGATCTGCACCCGGCAACGAACCCCCCTTTGACTATCCGGCCAATCACGACCCCGCACCTTTGGACGATCCGCACACCACCTCACCCCACCTCCCTCCGCATCATCAAGGCCCATACAGCCCCGAGGCGGAGGGAACAGCGCGGTGGACACAGTGGACACCCGGCCGCAGGCCACAGCACCGAGAACCCATATACGCAGACTCACCCGGCGCCGGCCAGTGCGACGCCTCCTCGGTGAAGCCGCCGGCAGCCCCCTCAAGCGGACCATGGGGGTGGCCCAGCTGACGTTGCTCAGCGTGGGAGCCACCCTCGGCACGGGGATCTTCGTGGTCCTGGGCCAGGCCGTCCCCGAGGCCGGGCCCGCCGTCGTCGTCTCCTTCGTGCTGGCCGGCGTCACCGCCCTGTTCTCCGCGCTGTCGTACGCCGAGCTGGCCGGCATGATCCCCGGCTCGGGATCCTCCTACAGCTACGCCTACGCCACCCTCGGCGAGCTGGTCGCCTGGGTGTGCGGATGGTGCCTGATCCTGGAGTACGGGGTCTCCGTGGCGGCCGTCGCCGTGGGATGGGGGCAGTACGTCAACGAGCTGCTGGAGCTCACCTTCGGCGTCTCCCTCCCCGACTCGCTCAGCGCGCCGCCGGGCGCCGGTGGCACCCTGAACATCCCCGCCGCCCTCATCGTCGTCCTCGCCATGGCCGTCCTGCTGCGCGGCGCCAAGGAGAGCGCCGTCGCCAACACCGTCATGGTCGCCGTCAAGATCGCGGCCCTCGTGCTGTTCTGCGCCGTCGCCTTCACCGCCTTCCGCGCCGGGAACTTCCACCCCCTCTTCCCCCTCGGCGCCGCCGGCATGAGCGCCGGAGCGGCCTCGCTCTTCTTCTCCTACATCGGGTTCGACGCCGCCTCCACCGCAGGTGAGGAGGCACGCGACCCCCAAAAGGACCTGCCGCGCGCCATCATCGCGTCCCTCGTCCTGGTCACCGCCCTGTACGTGCTCGTGGCGGTCGCCGCGCTCGGCGCCATGCCGTGGAAGCAGTTCGCCGGGACCGAGGCCACGCTCAGCGAGGTGCTCGTGCGGTCCGTGGGTGGCGGCAGCCTCTGGCCGGTCCTGCTGTCCGTCGGCGCGGTCGTCGCCACCACCAGCGTGGTGCTCACCGTGCAGTACGGGCAGATCCGCATCCTGTTCGCCATGGCCCGGGACGGGCTCGTGCCGCCCTTGTTCGCCAAGGTGCATCCCCGTACCGGCGTACCCCGCGCCAACACCGTGATCGTGTCCGGCTTCATCGCCGTCCTCGCCGCCCTCGTCCCGCTCGGCAGCCTCGCCGACGCCACCAGCATCGGCACCCTCTTCGCGTTCATGCTGGTCAACCTGGCGGTCGTGCTGCTGCGCCGGCGCAGCCCCGACATCCCGCGCTCCTTCCGGGTGCCGTTCTCGCCCCTCACGCCCCTGCTCGGCGTCGGCTTCTGCGTCTACATGCTGGGCAGCCTGGGCGCCGACACCTGGATCGCGTTCGGCGCCTGGATGGCGGCCGGACTCGTCGTCTACGGCCTCTACGGCATCCGCCACTCCACGCTCAACCAGCCCCAGGACCTCGTATGAGCACGCTCGACCCCGCCGCCGACGTCGTCACCCTCACCCGCGCCCTCGTCGACCTGCCCTCCGAGAGCGGTGAGGAGGCGCGCATCGCGGACGCCGTCGAAGGCGCCCTGCGCGGCCTGCCCCACCTCACCGTCGACCGGGTCGGCGACTCCGTCGTCGCCCGCACCGGCCTCGGCCGCCCCGAACGCGCCCTGATCGCCGGGCACCTGGACACCGTCCCGGCCGCCGGTAACCTGCCCTCCCGGCTCGCCGACGGCCGTGTGCACGGGCTCGGTGCCTGCGACATGAAGGGCGGGGTGGCGGTGGCCCTGCGGCTGGCCGCCACCCTTCCCACGCCCGTCCGCGACCTCACCTTCGTCTTCTACGCGTGCGAGGAGATCGAAAGCGAACGCAACGGGCTCGCCCGCATCGGTGCCGAGCGGCCGGAGCTGCTCGCCGACGCCGGCCTGGCGATCCTCATGGAGCCCTCCGACGCGGGCGTCGAGGCCGGCTGCCAGGGGATCCTCACCGCCGACGTCGTGGTCAAGGGTGCCCGCGCCCACACCGCCCGCGCCTGGCAGGGCGTCAACGCCGCGCACAGGGCCGGCGAGGTCCTCCGGCGGCTCGACGCGCACCGGCCGCAGCGGGTCGTGATCGACGGGCTGGAGTACCGGGAGGGGCTCGGCGCCGTCGCCGTACGGGCCGGGGTCGCCGGGAACGTCGTACCCGACGAGTGTGTCGTCACCGTCAACTGCCGCTTCGCGCCCAGTCGTTCGGCGGCCGAGGCGGAGGCGTACGTGCGCGGGCTCTTCCCGGAGTACGAGGTGCGCGTCACCGAGGTCGTCGCGGGCGCCCTGCCGCGCCTGGACCGGGTCGGCGCCGTCGTCGCCGCACTCGGCGCCGAGCCGAGGCCCAAGCTCGGCTGGACGGACGTCGCCCGGTTCGCCGCGCTGGGCGTGCCCGCGCTCAACTACGGCCCCGGGGACCCGTCCCTCGCCCACACGGCGGGCGAGTACGTCCCCGTCGAGCACCTGCGCACCTGCGAGGACCGGCTCAGGGCGTGGCTGAGCTGAGCCCGCCCAGCGCCCGCAACTGAAGCCACAGCACCAGCCGTTCGTCGGGGTCGTCCAGATCGACCCCGGCGTGCTGCTGGAGCTGTCTGAGGCGGTAGCGGCAGGTGTTGGGGTGCACGGCGAGGAGTTTCGCCGCGCCCGCCATGTCGCAGCCCGCGTCGAACCAGCACACCAGCGTGCGCGCGTACTCGGTGCCGTGCCCGGCGTCGTACGCCAGCACCCGCCGCCACGCGCCCGCAGTCAACTCCCGCCGTTCGCCCATCACTTCGGCCAGCCGCAGCAGGACCACCCGGGCCCGGACCTCGTCCACCGTGGCCACCGGCAGCCGTGCGTCCAGCACCCGCAGCACCAGATCCGCGTCCGCCCGCGAGTGAGCGAGCCCCTCCGCGTCCGCCGCGACCTCGCCGAGCGCCGCCCGCACCGGCACCCGCAGCGCCTGCCCGGCCCGCGCCACGATGTCCTCGGCGAGCCGCCTGTGCCGCTCCCCGGGACCGGGCAGCACCGCGTACACCACCCCGTCCACCAGCACACCCGCGTGCCGCCCGTAACGCGCCTCGCACTGCAGCCGTACGAGGTCCAGCAGACGCGAGGCCGTGCGCTCGGTGTCCGGGACGCTCCCGGCGGAGTCCGGCCCCAGGACGAAGGCCGCCACCCTGGCCGGGCCGGCGATGCCCAGCCGTTCGGCGGCCGTCGTCGCGTCCGCCGCCGTGCCGTCCAGCAGCCGGCGCAGCAGCTCGCCGCCCCGGTGCCGGGCCAGCTCCCGGGCCGCGCGGGCCCGCAGCAGGAGCAGGGCGGCCGTCGAGGCGCCCTGGGCGAGGGTGTCCTCGGCGTCCGCGGCGAGAGCGCCGCCGTCGACCACCCACACCGAGCCGAGCGTCTCCCCGCCGGCCCGCACCGGCATCGCCAGCCGCGGCAGGTCGCCGTCGGCCAGCGCGGGCAGCCTGAGAGGGCGGTCGGCGGCGAACAGCCGCCGGTACTGCTCGGTGTTCTCCGAGCTGTCGGTCGGCACCTGACGGCCGAGGATGCCCTGCCGGCGGTCCTCGTCGATCGGCTGGCCGGGGACGGTGGAGTAGGCGAGGATCCGCTGCCGGGGGTCCTCGATCGCGGTGGCCCCGCCGGTCGCCGTCGCGATCGCGTCGGCCAGCGCGAACAGGTCCCCGAGGCCGCTGTCGGGGGCGACGGCGGTGGGCCGGGCGGCGATGGCCGAGGCCAGCAGCAGATGCACGTGGTGCCAGGCGGCGTCCTCGGCGACGGACAGCAGCGCCACGCCGTGCGCCTGCGCCTGTGCGACCGGCACGTCCGCGCCGCGCACCACCACACCGGTCAGGCCGGCCTCCGCCGCCGCCCGCAGCAGCGGCCCCGCCCGGTCCGCCGGCACGCCGACCGCCAGCAGGAGCGCGCCGGGCAGCGGGGGGAGCGGGGTGCGGCCGTCGTAGAGCACCGCCTCCGTGACCGGCACGGCCTGCCCGGCGGGTGCGGTGTGCAGACACAGGGCGGGCCCACCGACGACATCCAGGAGATCACCGAGGGTGCAGACGTCCATGAGGGGTCCCCAGCAGGCTGTTGGCGGATGGTGAAACGAACATAGGCATCCCTTGGCCGCCCGCACAACACATGCGCGGCCGGCTCCTTCGAGACTCGATGCCATGACAGCAGGAGTCACCATCCGCACCGTCCAGGACGTCGGCCGTCTCGCGGCCGTGGCCGACTACTTCAGCGACGTCTGGCAGACACCCCGCACCGCACCGCCCTACCCGGCCGAGGTCCTGCACAGCCTGGTGCACGCCGGCGGCGCGGTGCACGCCGCCTACGACGGGCAGCGGCTCGCCGGGGCGTCCGTCGCCGTCCTCGGCCCCGGGCACAGCACGTACTCGCTGGTGGCCGCCGCCGACCGGGGGCTCGGGCACGCCGTGAAGCTGGCCCAGCGCGACTGGGCGGCCGGGCTCGGGGCGCGCACCATGCGCTGGACCTTCGACCCGCTGGTCGGCCGCAACGCCCGCTTCAACCTGGTCAAGCTGGGCGCCGTCGGCACGGAGTACCTGGTCGACTTCTACGGCCCCATGACCGACGGCGTGAACGACGGCGACGAGAGCGACCGGCTGACGGTGACCTGGGACCTGACGGTGCCCGGTGCCCCGTACGAGGTGGAGGCCCACGGTCCGGTCATCCGGACGGCCCCCGACGGCGGCCCCCTCGCCCGCCGGGATCCCGCCGGCCGGCACGTCTGGTGCCGGGTGCCGGACGACATCGTGAAACTGCGCGCCGCCGACCCGGCGCTGGCGCTGCGCTGGCGGCACGCGGTGCGTGACGTGTTCCTGGACGCCTTCACGGAGGGGTTCCGGGCCACCGGCATGTCCCGCGACGGCTGGTACACCCTCAGCCGGGAAGGGGCCGGCGCATGAAACTCGAACGCGTCGAGATCGTGCACGTGGCGATCCCGCTGGTCACGCCCTTCCGTACGTCCTTCGGGACGATGACGACGAAGGACACCTTTCTCCTGCGCGTGATCACGGACGCGGCCGAGGGCTGGTCCGAGTTCGCCGCCGACCCGGAACCGCTGTACTGCTCCGAGTTCGTGGCCGGCGCCGAGATCGTGCTGCGCGACTTCCTGGTCCCGCGCGTGGCCGCCCTCCCGCACCTCACCACCGCCGCGCTCGCCCCCGCCCTGGCGAAGATCAAGGGCCACGAGCTGGCGAAGGCCGCCCTGGAGACGGCTCTCCTGGACGCCGAGCTGCGGTCGTACGGCATGCCGCTCGCGACCTACCTCGGGGCGGTGCGGGACCGGGTCCCCGCCGGGGTCTCCGTCGGCATCAAGGACTCGGTCCCGGAGCTGCTGGACGACGTCGAGCGCTACCTCGCCGAGGGCTACGTCCGCATCAAGCTGAAGATCGAGCCCGGCTGGGACGTCGAGCCGGTCCGCGCGGTCCGCGACCGCTTCGGCGACGCGCTCCCCCTCCAGGTCGACGCGAACACCGCGTACACCCTCGCGGACGCCGAGCATCTGCGGCGGCTGGACGAGTTCGGGCTGCTGCTGATCGAGGAACCCCTGGAGGAGAACAACCTGCACGCCCACGCCCGGCTCCAGCAGCGCCTGCGGACGCCGGTCTGCCTGGACGAGTCCCTGCACGGCGCGCGCGACACCGCGTCCGCGCTCGCACTGGAGGCCTGCCGGGTGGTGAACGTCAAGCCCGCCCGGGTCGGCGGCTATCTGGAGGCCCGCCGGGTCCACGACGTGGCGCACGCGCACGGGGTCCCGGTGTGGTGCGGCGGCATGCTGGAGACGGGCATCGGCCGGGCCCCGAACCTGGCCCTGGCCGCCCTCCCCGGCTTCACCCTCCCCGGGGACACCTCCGCCTCCTCCCGATACTTCGCCGAGGACGTCACCGAGCCGTTCGTCCTCAAGGACGGCCACCTCCCGGTGCCGGCCACCCCCGGGATCGGCATCGAGCCCCTCCCGGAGGCGCTGCGCCGCTGCACCGTGGCGCGGCGGGACCTGTACGCGGCATAGCGGCGGGACCTGTACGCGGCACAAGGCACCGGCGGTGGTCGCGTTAGATTGATCCCGTGCTCTCTCGTCTCACGCGTCCCCAGGCCGTAGCCGTCTGCGCGCTGCCCGTCGTGGCCCTGCTGGCCGCGGCGGCGTTCGCGCCGCTGCCGTTCGCGGTGGCGCAGCCCGGGATGACGGCGAACGTGCTCGGCGAGAACAAGGGCACGGAGGTGATCACCGTCTCCGGCACACCGGTCCGCAAGACCGGCGGGCAGCTGCGGATGGTGACGATCGTGGCGACCGGCCCCGACACCACGGTGACCCTCGGTGATGTGGTCGGCAACTGGTTCCGCACCGACCGGGCCGTCATGCCGCACGACGCCGTCTACCCGAGCGGCGACACGGTCAAGGAGATCCAGCAGCACAACGAGGCGCAGATGCGGCAGTCCCAGGACGCGGCGACCGCGGCGGCGCTGAGGTACCTCGGGCTGAGCGCCGACAAGGTCAAGGTCACGCTGAGGCTCGCCGACGTGGGCGGTCCGAGCGCGGGACTGCTGTTCACCCTGGGGATCATCGACAAGCTGGACGGCGACGGCAGCGGCGGCGACCTCACGGGTGGCCGCACCGTCGCCGGTACGGGCACGATCGACGCCGCCGGCAGGGTCGGCGCGGTCGGCGGGGTGGCCCTGAAGATGCAGGCCGCCCGGCGGGACGGGGCGACCGTCTTCCTGGTGCCGAAGGACGAGTGCGCCGACGCCAAGGCGGAACTGCCCAAGGGCCTCAGGCTGGTCCCGGTCACCACGCTGAAGGGCGCGGTGAACTCCCTGGTGTCCCTGGAGAAGGCCAGGGACTCGGTCCCCAGCTGCTAGTGCCTGTCCCGGCCCTCCGCCGCGGCCTGTTCCACCAGGGGGATGATCCGCAGCGGAACGGGGTTCTCCATGACGATCGTCGTGGAGGCGCGGACGATGCCGTCGAAGCCGACGACCCGGTCGATGACCCGTTGCAGATCGGCGTTCGAGCGGGCCACCAGCCGGCACAGCATGTCCCCGCTGCCGGTGGTCGTCAGCAGCTCCAGCACCTCCGGCACGGTCGCCAGGTGCGCGCGCACGTCGGGCCCCTGGCCCTGCCGGATCTGCAGCGTGGCGAACGCCGTCACCGGGTAGCCGAGGGCCGTCGGGTCCACCTGCGGACCGAACCCCCGGATGACCCCGGTCGACTGGAGCCGGTCAAGGCGGGCCTGCACGGTCCCGCGCGCGACCCCCAGCCGCCGGGACATCTCCAGCACGCCGATGCGCGGCTCCCGGGCGAGGAGCACGATGATCCGCCCGTCCAGATGATCGATCGCCACGGCATCCCCAGAGATGGTCATCCTGCACAGAAAGTCCGCCGACACGGCCCTATCGCTGGGCAGATTGTCCAGCGAATACGCCAACTATTGCGCACCTTGCAGAGCGGGGCCACCCTTCCCGCATGACGCAGACCACACACCACACCCCCGACACCGCACGGCAGGCCGACCCCTTCCCGGTCAAGGGAATGGACGCGGTCGTCTTCGCCGTGGGCAACGCCAAGCAGGCGGCGCACTACTACTCCACCGCCTTCGGCATGAAGCTGGTCGCGTACTCCGGACCGGAGAACGGCAGCCGCGAGACCGCCAGTTACGTCCTCGAGAACGGCTCCGCCCGCTTCGTGTTCACCTCGGTGATCAAGCCGGGCACCGACTGGGGCCGC
Organism: Streptomyces sp. NPDC037288; assembly: GCF_055603265.1. Classification (NCBI taxonomy): domain Bacteria; kingdom Bacillati; phylum Actinomycetota; class Actinomycetes; order Kitasatosporales; family Streptomycetaceae; genus Streptomyces; species Streptomyces sp. NPDC037288. Next base: position 244,200 of record NZ_JBVJVY010000003.1, on the reverse strand, counting down.
TTCCTCGCCCGGCACGTGGCCGAGCACGGCGACGGCGTCATCGACCTGGCCATCGAGGTCCCGGACGCCCGCGCCGCCTACGCCTACGCCGTCGAGCACGGCGCGAGGGGCGTCACCGAGCCGTACGAGGTGAAGGACGAGAACGGCACCGTCGTCCTCGCCGCCATCGCCACCTACGGCGAGACCCGCCACACCCTGGTCGACCGCTCCGGCTACGACGGCCCCTACCTGCCCGGTTACGTCGCCGCCAGGCCGATGGTCGAACCGCCCGCCCAGCGCACCTTCCAGGCCATCGACCACTGCGTCGGCAACGTCGAACTCGGCAGGATGAACGAGTGGGTGGGCTTCTACAACAAGGTCATGGGCTTCACGAACATGAAGGAGTTCGTGGGCGACGACATCGCCACCGAGTACAGCGCGCTGATGTCGAAGGTCGTCGCGGACGGCACCCTGAAGGTGAAGTTCCCGATCAACGAGCCCGCGATCGCCAAGAAGAAGTCCCAGATCGACGAGTACCTGGAGTTCTACGGCGGCGCCGGCGTCCAGCACATCGCGCTGAACACCAACGACATCGTGCAGACGGTCCGCACCATGCGCGCGGGCGGCGTCGAGTTCCTCGACACCCCCGACTCCTACTACGACACCCTCGGTGAGTGGGTCGGCGACACCCGCGTGCCCATCGAGACCCTGCGCGAGCTGAAGATCCTCGCCGACCGCGACGAGGACGGCTACCTGCTGCAGATCTTCACCAAGCCGGTCCAGGACCGGCCGACCGTCTTCTTCGAGATCATCGAACGGCACGGCTCGATGGGCTTCGGCAAGGGCAACTTCAAGGCCCTGTTCGAGGCGATCGAACGCGAGCAGGCCAAGCGGGGCAACCTGTAACGGCAGGGCCCGCACCGGCAGACCCTAGGCGCTGGGCGGCGGCTCGTCCGGTACGTCGCCCAGCGCCCGCAGCGCCTCCTGCGCCACCGGAACCCGCAGCGGGGAGAAGTACGGGTTGAACCGCAGCGCCTCCTGCAGGTGCCGGCGCGCGAGAGCCCGCTCGTCCAGCTCCAGCTCGATCAGTCCCCGGTGGAAGGCGTACAGCGCGCTGCGCACCCCGCCGCCCTTCGTCGGGTCCGTCGCGGTGGTGGCGTAGGTCAGCGCCTCCTCGTCGTCGCCGGCCTCGTGCAGCGCCCAGCCGAGCGCGTCGGCCACCTCGATCCCCGGCTGGCGTTCCCACTCCGCCTGCAACCGTTCCACGGCCTCCTGCGGGTCCCCGTGGTCCGCCTCGAACTGCCCGATCAGCAGCTCCTCGTCGACCCCGGCCGCCATCTGGCGCCGTACCAGCTCCTTCACCCGGTCGTACTCCTGCCGGGCCTGCGCCGCCATACCGTGCGCCTCGTACAGCTCGCCCAGCTCACAGGCGTCCTGCGGACTCGGATGCCGGTCGAGCGCCGTCCGGTACGCCGCGTACGCCTCGGTGGTGCGGCCCAGCGCCGCCAGCACCCGGCCCCGCCCGGTCAGCGCCGGCCCCTGGTCGGGATCGAGGTGTACGGCCGCCTCGAAGTGCCGCAGCGCGTCCGGCAGGTCACCGCGCTCCCAGGCCAGCTGCCCCAGCCCGGTCAGATAGGCGGCCTGCTCGGCGGGGGTGCCCGCGGCGGATGCCGCGTCGGTCAGCTGGGCCACCGCGTCCTCGCGCCACCCCCGGTCCCGGTACACCGCCGAGGCCCGCGCCATCACCGCGGGCCGGGCCGCCGCGCCGGTGCGCAGCCCCAGCAGCCTGTCCAGCGTCGCGCGGGCGTTCTTGTAGTCGCCGAGCCCGGTGTAGGCGTCGATCAGCGGCGGATACGCCGACCACCGCTTCGGCGCCGCCTTCAGCGCCTGCTCGCCGTACCGTTTCGCCGCCGGAAAGTCCCGGCGCGCCAGCGCCAGCGCGGCCAGCCCGTCCAGGGCCTCGGTGTTCGGCGCCGCCCGCACCCGCAGGGACGTCTGCAGCGCCTGCTCGGCCCGCGGGTAGTCCGCCGGGTCGGCCGTCCGGCGCGCCCGTGCCACATACGCGGCCCCCAGCACGGCCCAGGCCCGGGCGTCCCGGGGCTGCGCGCGCACCCGCTGCTCCTGCTGCCCGATGAGCGCCCCCAGCTGCGGCAGCGCGGCCGGCAGCCCCGAGGTCACCGCCGTCAGTGCCTGCGCCGCCCGCGCCTGGGCCTGCGGACCGGCGGCGGGCGCCCGGCCCGCCCCGGCCGGCCGCTCCCCGGACGGCAGCGTCAGCACCGCCCCCACGGCGACCCCGCCCGCCAGCGCGGTGACCAGCACCCGGCGCCGCCACCGCCGGGAGCGGCGCGGCGGCGGACCGGCCGGCAGGGACGTACCCGGCACGCACACTCGGTTGTCCATGGCGCTCACTGTGCGTCAATACGACGATCACATCCGAGTGGACCAACCGGAGGGCGGCCGGGGTTCACACCGATGGCCGTGAGTGCGACCCTTTGATCATGAGCCGTATCGAAGCGCGTCGCGATGAGGACTCCGTCGCAACCAGCGACCTCACCGACCGGCTCCTGGCCGGCCTGCCACCCGAAGCCGTCCTGACCGACTCCGACGTCACCGCCTCCTACGCCAACGACATGGCGAGTTTCTGCCCGGCCGGCGCCCCGGCCGTCGTCGTGCTGCCGCGCACCGTCGAACAGGTCCAGCACGTCATGCGCACCGCGACCGAGCTGCGCGTCCCGGTGGTCCCGCAGGGCGCCCGCTCCGGCCTGTCCGGCGCGGCCAACGCCACCGACGGCTGCATCGTGCTGTCCCTCACCCGGATGAACCGCATCCTGGAGATCAGCCCCGTCGACCGGATCGCCGTCGTCGAACCGGGCGTGATCAACGCGACCCTGTCCCGCGCGGTCGAGGACCTCGGCCTGTACTACCCGCCGGACCCCTCCAGCTGGGAGATGTGCACCATCGGCGGCAACATCGGCACGGGCTCGGGCGGCCTGTGCTGCGTCAAGTACGGCGTGACCGCCGAATACGTCCTCGGCCTGGACGTCGTCCTCGCCGACGGGCGCCTGATGACCACGGGCCGCCGTACGGCGAAGGGCGTGGCGGGCTACGACCTCACCCGCCTGTTCGTCGGCTCCGAGGGCTCGCTCGGCATCGTCGTCCGCGCGGTCCTCGCCCTGCGGCCCAAGCCGCCGCAGCAGCTGGTACTGGCCGCCGAGTTCCCCTCCGCGACCGCCGCGTGCGACGCGGTCTGCCGGATCATGGCGGGCGGTCACGTGCCCTCCCTCCTCGAACTGATGGACCGTACGACCGTCAAGGCCGTCAACGACCTCGCCCACATGGGCCTCCCGGAGACCACCGAGGCGCTGCTGCTGGCCGCCTTCGACACCCCGCACCCCGCCGCCGACCTCGCCGCCGTCGGCGCGCTGTGCGAGGCCGCGGGCGCCACCGAGGTCGTCCCCGCCGAGGACGCGGCCGAGTCCGAGCTGCTGCTGCAGGCCCGGCGGCTCTCGCTGACCGCGCTGGAGGCGGTCAAGGGCACGACGATGATCGACGACGTGTGCGTGCCCCGCTCGCAGCTCGGCGCGATGCTCGAGGGCGTCGAGCGGATCGCCGCCAAGTACGACCTGACCATCGGCGTCTGCGCGCACGCCGGCGACGGCAACACCCATCCGACCGTCTGCTTCGACGCCCAGGACGCCGACGAGTCCCGGCGGGCCCGCGAGTCCTTCGACGAGATCATGGCCCTCGGCCTGGAGCTGGGCGGCACCATCACCGGCGAACACGGCGTCGGCGTGCTGAAGAAGGAGTGGCTGGCCCGGGAGATCGGCCCGGTCGGGGTCGAGATGCAGCGCGCCGTGAAGCACGCCTTCGACCCCCTGGGCATCCTCAACCCGGGCAAGGTCCTCTGAGCCCGCCGCCGCACGTCCTGTACGACGGCTCACTGGGCGAGCAGCTGGTCGAGCGCGTCGTCGATGCCCAGCTGCCCGCCCTCCGTCCCCGGCGGCACCGCCCGCAGCGTCCGCTCCAGCCAGGCCGACACCTGCGCGACGGGCGCCTCCAGCAGCGCGTCCCCGTCCGGCGAGCTGAGCGCCATCAGCACGACACTGCGTCCGTCGACCTTCGTCGGCCACACCCGCACGTCCCCCTGCCCGCACGGCCGGAACACCCCCTCCACCAGCAGCTCGCGGGCGAACGTCCAGTTGACGGGGCAGTCGGAGTTGATGTGGAAGGCGATGCGGACGGCGTACGGATCCCCGGAGCGGTAGCCCAGCCGGGCCGGCACCGGGACGCTGCGCTCCGGCGACAGGATGAGCCTCAGCTCCAGCTCCCGCTCCACCACGATGTGCTCCATGACCTGCGTTCCTTTCCTCGTCTGCGCCTGCCGGGACCGCTCGGGACGGGCCCGTACCAGGGGAGAGGGGGCCGGGGTCGGGCCATTACGCGGGTACGGGGAAAATTTTTTCGCGGACCTGTGAGAGTCCGGTACGGCGTTGCCCGGAAAGGAGTGGGTCCGGCGGGACTGGCGCTGAGGGCTGCCCCGGTCTGATAGATGTGGAGGCCCCCATCCCACCCCCGAGCAGATACGGGACGAAGGACATGAGCGCCCCAACCCCGGCCCCAGGTGACGACAGGCCCCGCGAGGGCTACTACCCGGACCCGTCCATCCCCGGATACGTCCGGTACTGGAACGGCGCCTCCTGGGTGCCCGGCACCAGCCGGCCGGCGCCGAAGGACGGCGAACCGCTCACCCCGCCGCCCGGCGTCCGCGCCGCGCCCGCGGCGGTGGAGGAGACGGGCCCGCACTTCTTCGACGAGGACCCGGAGCCGACTCCCGCCGGGCAGGACGGGGCCGGCGCGTGGGCGGCCGGCGGCCGGAGCGGGGCCGGTGCCTGGAGCGCCGACGGCCCCGGCGGCACGGGCCCCGCCGGGTACGGCGAACAGGGCGCGGCGGGGCAGGCGGGCGCGGGCGGCCGGACGGGGGCCGGCGGCCAGGCTGCCGGGCAGCCCGGTGCCGGCGGCGCCGGCCGGTCCGCGGGTCCGTTCGGTTCCGCGGGGGACGGCGACGGGCGTACCGCCTGGGGCGCCGACCCGAGGGTGCCCGCGGAGGGCCCGGCCCGGCCGGCCGGCCAGGCCGGCCGCCCCGACGGCACGGCCTCGATCCCGCCGGGGGAGGGCGACGGCCAGGACCCCGGCGGCACCTTCATCTTCCGCCGGCCGGTCCCGGGGCCCGCGGCCGTCAGGGACGACGGCACGATGACGTTCCGTCCGGTACCCGGTCAGGGGCGGCGGGGCACGCAGCCCGCGTCCGGCCCACAGGCCTCCGGCCCGGAAGCCGGCGCGGGCTCCGGCTTCGGGCCGCACGGCGCGGCCCGGGGCCCCGGCTTCGGCGCGCCCGCGTCCGGCTCGGGAGCGGCAGCCGCCGACGGGTCCGGTGCGGGGCCGGCGGGCTCCGGTGCGGGCGCGGGCGGCCATGACGCGGGTGCGGCGGGTTCCTCCGCGGCGCCCGGTGACGCCGGCCCGCACGTTCCGGCTCAGGGCGCGGCTTTCGGCGCCCCCGCCTCCGGTGCCGGGGCCGGACCGGGTTCCGGCTTCGGCGCACCGGGGCCGGCCCATCCGGGCCAGGGCCCCGGCATCGGCGGGCAGGCCTCCTCGGGCGCGGGGTCCGGCGGGTCCGCAGCGGCGGGACCGGGCGCCGGTTCGGCCGGGCCCGGCGCGGCTGGCGGTACGCCCGGTGTGTCCGGCGGCTTCGGCCCGCAGGGCCCCGTCGGCACGCCCACCCCGCCCTCCGCCGCATCCTCCCCGAACCCCGCCTCCCCGGCCGCAGGCCCCGGCTTCGGGGCCGGCAAGGCCGCCGCCGCGCGTGCCGCCGCCGCGCCGGCACCGCAAGTCCAGCCCGCCCAGGCGGCCGTGGCGCCCTCGGTGCCGGCACAGGGCGGCGCCCCGGCCACCCCGCTGACCAGCGGGCCCGGTGGCGGTCAGGCGTCCTGGGCACAGCAGGTGCACCAGCTGGCCGGGGGCGGTGACGAGCAGCCGGTGGCGCCGTGGAAGCCGCCGGTGGAGGACCCCTTCCAGGCGGCCGCGCGCCGTCAGGCCGCCGCCCGCCCCGCCGGACTCGGCAAGCGGTTCGCCGCGCGGCTGATCGACACCCTGGTACTGGGCGCGGTGACGGCCGCCGCTGCCGTACCGCTGGGCACCCGGGCCGCCGACCACGTCCAGGAGAAGATCGACGCGGCCAGGCTGTCCGGCCACGAGGTCACCGTCTGGCTGCTCGACGGCACGACCGCCACCAGCCTCGGCATCGTCCTCGGCGTCCTGCTGGTCTTCGGTGTGGTGTACGAGGTGCTGCCGACCGCCAAGTGGGGCCGCACCCTCGGCAAGAAGCTGCTGGGCATCGAGGTGCGGGACATCGAGGCGCACGAGCCCCCGGCCTTCGGCCGGGCCCTGCGCCGCTGGCTGGTCTACAGCGTCCCCGGGCTGCTCGGCATCGGGATCGTGGGCGTGCTGTGGTGCCTGTTCGACCGGCCCTGGCACCAGTGCTGGCACGACAAGGCGGCCCACACCTTCGTCGCCGGCTGACGGAACGGCGCCGGTAGCCGGCAGCGCCTCCCCCGTACGGCCGCCCGCCGGATGCGGAACCGGCGCTTTCGCGGTCCACTCGGGCCATGAGCAGCGCACCGCCCCCCGACTCCGGAGAGCAGCCCCCCGAGGACGACCCGTTCAGGAAGCGGCCCCCGTCGGACCAGGGGCAGGGGCCGGGCTCGCCGTACGACACCCCGTACGGCGGCGCCCAGCCGCCCCCGCCCCCGGTCGGCGGCGGGCAGCCCCCGGGCGGCGGTCAGCCACCCCCGTACGGAAGCGGCGAGCCCCCGCCCCCGTACGGCAGCCAGCCGCCGCCCCCGTACGACGGTGCCCAGCCCCCTCCCCACGGCGGCGGTCCGTACGGAGGCGCCGGTCCTCTAGGGGGGTACGGGGCCGGCGGTTACCCCGCCGACCCGCTGGCCGGTATGCCCCCGCTCGCCGACAGCGGCAGGCGGACGCTGGCACGGATCGTCGACATGATCCTCGTGGGAATCGTCGTCTGGCTGCTGACCTGGGCGTTCGGTGTGCGCGAGTACCAGGTCAACGGCGATCACATCGAGGTCGGCCGGTCCGCCGCGCAGTCCGTCGTCGCGGCCGTCCTGTACGTCGCCTACGACACGTTCATGATGGCCAAGTACGGCCAGACCCTCGGCAAGCAGTGGCTGGGCATGCGGGTGGCGAACCTGGACGACGGCGCCACCCCTTCGGTGCAGACCAACCTGATCCGCGCCCTGGTGCTGTGGCTGCCGTTCGCCTTCTGCTGCGCCTGTATCTGGACGGCGATCTGCGGCGGCTGGAGCTTCTTCGACAAACCGTACAAACAGGGTCTGCACGACAAGGCGGCCAAGACGGTGGTGGTCAGCGCCCGTTGAGCGAAGTGTCAGGGGCGGCCGAAGGTGTTATGGACGGCCATACGAAAGCGGCGGGTCCGTGGGAACACGGGCCCGCCGCTTTCGTGTGCGCCGCCGTTCACAGTCCTGTGGACACCGGCTGTTCCTGGGGTGCGGGCTCGGCGGATCCGGCCGCCGCCTCGGTCGTACGGACCGGCGGCAGCGGCACCGTCATCGCCACGAGCAGCCCGAGGGCCAGCGCCGCGAGGGCGATGACGGTGATCCCGAGGCCCGAACCCGTCTGGGACAGCAGCAGCATGGCGAGCGTCGAGAAGACCACGGTGCAGGCACCGTAAACGAGCTGTGCGGCAGTCGGACGAGGCATGGCAATCGTGTCCTAGGAAGACTTCGGGGGCTGAGGCGTGCCGTTCGACTCTCTTCGCGTGCATGCCCGAACGGGGCGCCTGGTAAGCGTGACCTAACCCACGGTACGGGGTGCACGGGGGGCGCACGGAGTCATGGGGTGGAGGCATAGGCCGCGAGCAGGTTCGCAAAGCGAACACCACATCCGCATAGTGCACTTGGCCTGCACAAGTCAAGGACTGTCTTTTCTTCTAAACCTCTAGTCAAATTACGGCACTTGATTACACGCGTTGATCTTGCGCGCACGGATCCCTCCATGACCCGGAACCCCCTGTCCGTGTGCGCGGCGCGGGGGAGGAACTCAAGTGACCAGCAGATCCTGGACGTTCAGAGCTGCCGCGATCGGGGTGACGCTCGCGGCGGCCTCCGCCACGTTCGCCACCTTCGCCGTCGCGGAGGCGAGCACCCAGACCCGGTCCGCTGCCGCCAACCGGCACGACCCGGCCCCGGTGAAGCAGCGGGCGCACGACCTGGACGGTCCGCTGAGCAAGACCCAGGAAGCCCAGCGCCAGGAGGCGCTGAACCAGCTCGTGTCGGGCAAGGCCAAGGCGCAGGACCGCAACGGCTCCAAGGTCGTGGCGCTCAGGAGCCGCAAGGGCAAGAGCAAGTACGTCGAGCTCAGCCGTGAGAAGACCGACAAGATCTTCACGATCCTGGTGGAGTTCGGGGACAAGACCGACCCCAAGTCCGGCGGCACGCCCGGCCCGCTGCACAACCGGATCGCCGCGCCGGACCGCAAGCAGGACAACTCCACGGCCTGGCAGAAGGACTACAACCGGAAGCACTACCAGGACCTCTACTTCGGCACCGGCAAGAAGACCGAGTCGCTGAGGAAGTACTACGAGAAGCAGTCCTCGGGCCGCTACTCGGTCGACGGCGAGGTCTCGGACTGGGTCAAGGTGCCCTACAACGAGGCCCGCTACGGCAACAACGCCTGCGGCCAGACCAACTGCCCGAGCGTGTGGAACGTGGTCAGCGACGGCCTGAACGCCTGGGTGGCCCAGCAGAAGGCGGCCGGCAGGACCGACGCCGACATCAAGAAGGACCTCGCCCGGTACGACCAGTGGGACCGCTACGACTACGACCACGACGGCAACTTCAACGAGCCCGACGGCTACGTCGACCACTTCCAGATCGTGCACGCCGGTGAGGACGAGTCCGCGGGCGGCGGCGCCCAGGGCAAGGACGCGATCTGGGCCCACCGCTGGTACGCCTTCGGCACCGACAAGGGCGCCACCGGCCCCGAGTACAACAAGCTCGGCGGCGCACAGGTCGGCACCACCGGCGTCTGGGTCGGCGACTACACCATCCAGCCGGAGAACGGCGGCCTGGGCGTCTTCGCCCACGAGTACGGCCACGACCTCGGCCTGCCGGACGAGTACGACACCGACGGCGGCGACAACTCCACCGGCTTCTGGACCCTGATGTCCTCCGGCTCCTGGCTCGGCACCGGCAAGGAGTCCATCGGCAACCTGCCGGGCGACATGAACGCCTGGGACAAGCTGCAGCTGGGCTGGCTGAACTACGACACCGCCAAGGCCGGCACGCAGTCCACCCACAAGCTGGGCGTCGCCGAGTACAACACCTGGAACAAGCAGGCCCTCGTGGTCAACCTGCCCGACAAGGCGGTCACCACCACGATCACCGAGCCGGCCGAGGGCAAGACCCAGTGGTGGAGCGGCAGCGGCAACGACCTGAACAACACGCTGACCCGGTCCGTGGACCTCACCGGCAAGTCGTCGGCGAAGCTGGACCTGGACGGCTGGTGGGCGACCGAGGACGGCTTCGACTACGTCTACACCGAGGTGTCGACCGACGGCGGCGCCAACTGGACCGCCCTGGACGGCACGGCGGACGGCCAGGCCATCCCGCGTGACGCCGGCGGCAAGCCGGCGCTGACCGGCTTCTCGCAGACGCACAAGAAGCTGTCGTTCCCCCTCGACGCCTACGCGGGCAAGAAGATCGACGTGCGCTTCCGCTACGCCACCGACGGCGGTGTCGCGGAGAACGGCTTCACGGCCGACCAGATCAGCGTGACCGCCGACGGCACCGCGCTCTTCTCGGACAACGCCGAGACACAGGACGCCGCTTGGACGTCGAACGGCTTCAACCGCATCGGCGCGTCCTTCACCAAGGACTACCAGCAGTACTACGTCGCCGAGAACCGGCAGTACGTGTCGTACGACAAGACCCTGAAGACCGGTCCGTACAACTTCGGTTCGACCAAGCGCCCCGGCTGGGTGGAGCACTACCCGTACCAGAACGGCCTGTTGATCTGGAAGTGGGACACCTCCCAGGCGGACAACAACACCAACGCCAAGGACCACCCGGGCACCGGTCTGATCCTGCCGGTCGACTCGCACCCGACGGCGATGAAGTGGTCCGACGGCACGCTGATGCGCAACCGCATGCAGGCCTACGACTCCCCGTTCAGCCTGTACGGCACCGACGGGATCACGCTGCACAAGGCGGACGTCGCGACGACGGTCAGGGCGTCGAAGGGTGTTCCGGTCTTCAACGACCACACCAGCACGTACTACGACCCGGCGAACCCGACCGGGGGCGTGAAGGTCACTGACACCAACACCAAGATCACGATCGTCAAGGAGGCCAAGGACGGCTCGACGATCTTGCTCAAGGTCGGCCCCGCGGTGAAGTAGTCCGCGTTACCGCAGGTCAGAAGCGTATCGGCGGCAACCCCTTGGCGGGTTGCCGTCGATCGTGTTTAGGTGCGTCCTATGGACCGCTTATTGACACCGACCGAAACGGGGATGTGACCGCATGGCCGCTGGAGGCTTCTGCAAGCTGCCGAACGGCACGGTCGTGGTGGCACTGAACCTGCCCTACGGCACCGCCGGGGTCCGGGTTCTGGTGCACGCCCAGAACCGGGCCAGGGCCCTGACCAGGCTCCGTAACCTGGGCCTGCGTGCGATCTACCTCCGGGGGAACGCCGCGCCTCCGACCCCGGACGAGATCACGGCAGTCCTGCACCACCCGGACGGCCTGATATGGCGCACGGCACCGGCCGACAACGGTGTCATGGTGAACGAGCTGTGGCATCCGATCCGGGCGCTGCTTCGCAGGTCGGCGGTGGTCCAGTGACTCCTAGCCGCTGACCACGGGCTTACCGGTGAGTTCCACTCCCGCCTCACGCAACTCCTCCAGGGCCCGTTCCGTCGTCTCCGGGGCCACCCCCGCCGTGAGGTCCAGCAGCACCTGGGTGCGGAAGCCCTCCCTCGCGGCGTCCAGGGCGGTGGCCCGTACACAGTGGTCCGTGGCTATGCCGACGACGTCGATCTCGTCGATGTGGCGGGTGCGGAGCCAGTCGGCGAGGGGGACGCCGTTCTCGTCGGTGCCCTCGAAGCCGCTGTAGGCCGCCGAGTAGGCGCCCTTGTCGAAGACCGCGTCGACCGCGCCGGAGGCGACGGCGGGGGCGAAGTTCGGGTGGAAGCCGACGCCCTCCGTGCCCGCGACACAGTGCGCGGGCCAGGAGTGCACGTAGTCGGGGTCGTCGGCGAAGTGGCCGCCGGGCGCGATGTGGTGGTCGCGGGTGGCCACCACGTGCCGGTACCCGGTGCCGGCCGCCTGGCCGACCAGTTCCGTGATGGCGGCGGCCACGTCCGCGCCCCCGGCCACCGCGAGGCTGCCCCCCTCGCAGAAGTCGTTCTGCACATCTACGACGATCAAGGCGCGGCGCATGGTGGTGTCCTTCGACTAAGGGTTAAGTAACTGAGCCTAGAGACTTCCGGGCCCCTGCGGGAGGGGGCGTTCCAGAGGCGGACGACGGTCCCGCTCTAGCTACCCGAGCGCCCGTGGACGTACTCCGTCGGAATGACGGGTTCCCCCCGGGACAGCTGGGTGGCGGAGAGGGGGAGGTTCGCCCGCGCGGCGATGTGGCGGTCCCTGGGTACGTCCAGGGGTTCGCGGGCGACCACGTCCCCGCCCTTGATCAGCTCGACCAGCAACTGCCGGTCGGCGAGGTCCGCCGGCACCGGGCCGGTGCCCACGACCTCGGCCTCCGCCACCCCGTCCTCGTCCATCCGGCGCGCCGCCCACTTGCGGCCCCCGACGGAGGTCTTGCCGCCGCTGGACTTCTTCGCGACCGGCACCAGCGGGGCCTTCGGGTCGGCGGTCTCGGCGCGGGCGACCAGCTTGTAGACCATGGAGGCGGTCGGGTGCCCGGAGCCGGTCACCAGCTGGGTGCCGACGCCGTAGGCGTCCACGGGGGCGGCGGCCAGCGAGGCGATCGCGTACTCGTCCAGGTCCGACGTCACGATGATCTTCGTGTCCGTCGCACCCAGCTCGTCCAGCTGCTGCCGCACCCGGTGGGCCACCAGCAGCAGGTCGCCGGAGTCGATGCGCACCGCGCCCAGCTCGGGCCCGGCCACCTCCACCGCCGTGCGGACGGCCTCGGCGACGTCGTAGGTGTCCACGAGCAGGGTGGTGCCCCGGCCGAGGGTGTCGACCTGGGCTTGGAAGGCGTCCCGCTCGCGGTCGTGGAGGAGGGTGAAGGCGTGGGCGGAGGTGCCGACGGTCGGGATGCCGTAGCGGAAGCCGGCCGCGAGGTCGGAGGTGGTCGCGAAGCCGCCGACGTAGGCCGCCCGTGCCGCGGCGACGGCCGCCAGTTCGTGGGTGCGGCGCGCGCCCATCTCGATCAGCGGGCGCTCCCCGGCGGCGGAGGCCATCCGGGAGGCGGCGGCGGCGATAGCGGAGTCGTGGTTGAGGATGGAGAGGATGACCGTCTCCAGGAGTACGCACTCGGCGAAGGTGCCCTCGACGCGCATGATCGGCGAGCCGGGGAAGTACACCTCGCCCTCGGGGTAGCCCCAGACGTCCCCGCTGAAGCGGTAGCCGGCCAGCCACCTCAGGGTGTCCTCGTCCACGATCTTCCGCTCGCCCAGGAAGCCGAGGACGCCCGCGTCGAAGCGGAAGTTCTCCACCGCGTCCAGGACGCGTCCGGTGCCCGCCACCACGCCGTAGCGGCGCCCGTCCGGCAGCCGCCGGGTGAAGACCTCGAACACGCTCCGCCGTTCGGCCGTACCGGCCTTCAGGGCGGCCCGCAGCATCGTCAGCTCGTACTGGTCCGTGAAGAGCGCCGTCGAGGGAACATCCACCGGCAGCCCAAGGTCCGCTGTGTTCATGACGACAGATGCTACCCCCATTTCGTCAGTGTGACGATTTTCGATGGCCGTGGCAGCATGGGCACTGTGACGTCACCCGCGCCCGTAGAGATCGAACGCACCGAGTCGGCGGAGGAGGTCTTCGCCGTACCCGAGCCCGACGTCCCCTGGGTCACCATCGTGCACAACGACCCGGTCAACCTCATGAGCTATGTGACCTACGTCTTCCAGACGTACTTCGGGTACACCAAGGACAAGGCGACCAAGCTCATGCTCGACGTCCACCACAAGGGCCGGGCGGTCGTCTCCAGCGGCAGTCGCGAGGAGATGGAGCGCGACGTGCAGGCGATGCACGGTTACGGTCTGTGGGCCACCCTGCAGCAGGACCGGAAGTAGCGAATCCATTTACATGCCCGGACATTTCGAACCGCTTCCCGGCGGCGGCGCGGCCGTCGCGCTCGACGACGTCGAGATCTCCATCATCCGGTCGCTGGCCGTCCAGCTCCTGGAGCTCATCGGCCCCGGTCCCGGGGCGGACACCGCCAAGGACCCCCTCGCCGAGCTGTTCGCCGAGGGCCCGAGCGAGCCGCCGGCCGACCCGGTGCTCCGAAGGCTCTTCCCCGACGCCTACAGCGACCCGGAGCAGGCCCCCGGCTCGCCCGCCGAGGCCGAGGAGCGCCGGGCCCACTCCGCCGAGTTCCGCCGCTACACCGAGAACGACCTGCGCGCCGGCAAGCGGGAGAACGCGCTCGCGGTGATCCGCGCCCTGGACGCGCTCGCGCCGGTGGACACGGGCGGTGCCGTGCTGAAGCTGGCGCCGGAGGAGTCCCGGCAGTGGCTCGGCGCCCTCAACGACCTGCGGCTCGCGATCGGCGCCCGGCTGGAGATCGCCGACGAGGACGACGCCGATCTGCTCTACGGGCTCCCGGACGAGGACCCGCGCAAGCCGATGGTGATGGCCTATCTGTGGCTCGGCGGCCTCCAGGAGACCCTGGTGACGACCCTTATGTCGTGAGTGAGGCGTTTCACGGTGCACGAGTGTTCGCTCAGCGGACACTCAAATCCGGATAACGATCCCGTCACCGTTGCGGCCAGGTTTGCCGCATTCGGGCGCTGTTTGTCCGCTTTTCCCTGTGCGATGCGTCACAGTGCCACTCCGTGATCAATATTGCGGCCGTGATAAATCTTCACGACCGCCCGGCCCACACCACCCATGTTCGGCCGGGTGCGCCACCGAGCCGACGACCGTCGGCCAGGCAACAGCTCCAGCAATCCGGGGGGATCGAAACCCGATCCGCGGCCGACGAAAGGCCCGGGTCGGCATGGAGAAAGGCGCACCACACATGACCTCAGTGCAGGTCGACCAGCATCGCGACGGCAATGAGGCCGTGCGGGCCGACGACGGCGAGGGCGGCGAGGGGTATCAGCGCGGGCTCGGGTCCCGGCAGATCCAGATGATCGCCATCGGCGGTGCCATCGGCACCGGTCTGTTCCTCGGCGCGGGCAAGGGCATTTCCAAGGCCGGCCCCAGCCTGATCCTGGCGTACGCCATCGCGGGCGTCGTCATCTTCCTGATCATGCGGGCGCTCGGTGAGCTGCTGATGTACCGCCCGGTGTCCGGTTCGTTCGCGGAGTACGCGCGCGAGTTCATCGGCCCGTTCGCGGGATTCGTGACCGGCTGGACGTACTGGCTGTTCTGGGTGGTCACCGGCATCACCGAGGTCACGGCCGCGGCGGCCTACATGACGTACTGGTTCGACATCCCGCAGTGGGTCTCGGCTCTGATCTTCACGGTCATCCTGTACGGCGCCAACCTGATCTCCGTGAAGCTCTTCGGTGAGCTGGAGTTCTGGTTCTCCATGGTCAAGGTCACCGCGATCATCGGCATGATCCTGATCTGCGCCGGCATCCTGACGATCGGCTTCTCCGACGCCGGCGACACCGCCTCCGTCGCCCACCTGTGGAACGACGGCGGCTTCTTCCCGCACGGTGTCGGCAGCACCCTGATGACCCTGCAGATGGTCATGTTCGCCTTCCTCGCCGTCGAGCTGGTCGGTGTCACCGCGGGCGAGTCCAAGGACCCCAAGAAGGTGCTGCCCAAGGCGATCAACACCGTGCCGTGGCGCATCGCCGTCTTCTACGTCGGCGCGCTGATCATGATCCTGTCGGTCGTGCCGTGGACGAACTTCCACCCGGGTGTGAGCCCGTTCGTCGCCGCCTTCCAGAAGATGGGCCTGGCCGCGGGTGCCGGCATCGTCAACTTCGTCGTCCTCACGGCCGCGCTGTCCTCCTGCAACTCCGGCATGTACTCCACCGGCCGCATGCTGCGCGACCTCGCGCTCAACAGCCAGGGCCCGAAGTTCTTCACCAAGCTGACGCGCAGCGGCACGCCGCTCGTCGGCACCACGTTCTCCGCCGCGCTGATGCTGGTCGGCGTCTGGATCAACTACCAGTGGCCGGGCAAGGCGTTCGACTACGTCGTGTCCTTCGCGACCATCTCCGGCATGTGGGCCTGGATCGTCATCCTGCTCTGCCAGATCCGCTACCGGGCCAGGGCGAACCGCGGGCTGCTGCCGCAGAGCGAGTTCCGCGCGCCGGGCGCGCCGTACACGAGCTACTTCGCGCTCGCGTTCATCTTCATGGTGATCGTGCTCATGGGCATCGACAAGGACGCCCGGGTGTCGCTTTACTGTGCTCCGCTGTGGGCCGCGATCCTCAGCGTCTCCTACTGGGTGCTCAAGCGCCGCAACCCGGAGGCCGCGGCCTTCCGCAAGCGCTGACCCTGGCGCAGGCGACCGGAAAGCCACCGGAAACGGACGTCCGGCCGTCGGGAGCACTCGTGGCGCCCCCGTCGGCCGCCGCTCAGGGCGTCCACCATATGGGCCGTCCCGTACCACCCCTCGGTACGGGACGGCCCTTCTGCTTATCCTGACCGTCATGCTGACCATCACCCAGGCCCTGTACGACCAGATCGTCGCCCACGCGCGCAAGGACCACCCCGACGAGGCGTGCGGCGTCGTGGCGGGCCCGGCGG
The DNA here is from genome assembly GCF_055603265.1 of Streptomyces sp. NPDC037288. Lineage (NCBI taxonomy): Bacteria > Bacillati > Actinomycetota > Actinomycetes > Kitasatosporales > Streptomycetaceae > Streptomyces > Streptomyces sp. NPDC037288. The sequence goes on along the minus strand of NZ_JBVJVY010000003.1, from coordinate 228,235 downwards.
GCTCCGACCGCCCCGAGCGGTTCATCCCCATGCTGAACGCGGCGATGTCGCCGACGTTCTACGAGTTCGACTCGGGCGACCTGCTCAAGCTCTACCGGGAGATGGACGACCGCGACGAGGAGCCGGTGGTCATCTACCACTCCCACACCGCCACCGAGGCCCACCCCTCCCGCACCGACATCTCCTACGCCAACGAGCCCGGCGCCCACTACGTCCTGGTCTCCACCGCCGACACCGACGGCCTCGGCGAGTTCCAGTTCCGCTCCTTCCGGATCGTGGACGGCGAGGTCACCGAGGAGGACGTCGCCGTGGTGGAGGCTTACTGAGGCCTGACCGGTCTCGACCACCGGACGGAAACCGTCCGGCATACGGAATCACACTCCGGGACCAGGACCGGGAATCGATACGATGAGCGCATGGTTCTGAACGACGTGAGCGAGAAGGCGCCGGGCACGCTGCTCGTGGCGCGGCTGCACGTCGACCTGTGCAGGCTGAACAGCGCCATCTGTTGACGTTCCCTGCCGCCGTACGGCCGTGAGCCGCGGCGCGCCGCCGCGAGCACACCACCCGACGAACCCTTCCGACAGGAGCCCTGAAGCCATGGCCATCGAGGTCCGCATCCCCACCATCCTCCGCACGTACACCGACGGTCAGAAGGCGGTGGAGGGCAGCGGTGAGACCCTCGCCGAGCTGTTCGCCGACCTCGAGACCCGGCACGTGGGAATCCAGGCCCGCATCGTGGACGGCGACCAGCTGCGCCGGTTCGTGAACGTCTACCTGAACGACGAGGACGTCCGCTTCCTGGACGGCATCAACACCAAGCTGTCCGACGGCGACAACGTCACGATCCTGCCGGCCGTCGCCGGCGGCATGCGCTGATCGGCCGCTGAGCAGCGATGCGCTACGACTCCCCGCTGGCCGCGGTGGGCAACACCCCCCTGGTGCGCCTGCCGCGGCTGTCGCCGTCCCCCGACGTCCGTATCTGGGCCAAGCTGGAGGACCGCAACCCCACGGGCTCGGTCAAGGACCGCCCCGCCCTGCACATGATCGAGCAGGCGGAGAAGGACGGCCGGCTCACCCCGGGCTGCACGATCCTGGAGCCGACCAGCGGCAACACCGGCATCTCCCTCGCCATGGCGGCCAAGCTCAAGGGCTACCGCATGGTGTGCGTGATGCCGGAGAACACCTCGCAGGAGCGCCGGGACCTGCTCGGCATGTGGGGTGCCGAGATCATCTCCTCCCCGGCGGCGGGCGGCTCCAACACCGCGGTGCGCGTGGCCAAGGAGATGGCCGCCGAGCACCCCGACTGGGTGATGCTCTACCAGTACGGCAACCCGGACAACGCGGGCGCCCACTACGCCACGACCGGGCCCGAGATCCTGGCGGACCTCCCCTCGATCACCCACTTCGTCGCGGGCCTCGGCACCACCGGCACCCTGATGGGCGTCGGCCGCTACCTGCGCGAGCACCGGCCGGGCATCCAGATCGTGGCCGCCGAACCGCGCTACGACGACCTGGTGTACGGCCTGCGCAACCTCGACGAGGGCTTCGTACCCGAGCTGTACGACGCCTCCGTCCTCACCAGCCGCTTCTCGGTCGGTTCGGCCGACGCGGTCACCCGCACCCGTGAACTCCTGCAGCAGGAGGGCATCTTCGCGGGCGTCTCCACGGGCGCCGCCCTGCACGCGGCGATCGGTGTGGGCAGGAAGGCCGTCAAGGCGGGCGAGTCCGCCGACATCGTCTTCGTCGTGGCCGACGGCGGCTGGAAGTACCTGTCCACCGGCGTCTACACGGCGGCCACCACCGAGGAAGCGATCGAGACGCTGCAGGGCCAGCTCTGGGCGTAGCTTGCCTCAAGCGCGTGTCAGCCCCCTCTTATGAGGGGGCTAAGTCGTTCCTATAGCCAAGCAAAGAATTCCTTTCGGTACTGCCGGTGATTCCTGGGCCGGGTCTACGTTTCCTCGCGCAGTGTCATGCTCATGGCTGCGCGCTCGCCGCCGCTCGCGCGTCACGGGCCTGCCCCATCCAGTGCGAAACCCCACGTCAACGGAGGCAGTACCCCCATGCGTGAGTCACGTCCGAGTCGGCCCAGACGGAGTCTGCGAAGACTCGTCGCCGTCGCCTTCCCCGCCCTCGCCCTCACCGTCGCCGGACTCGCCGCGGCACCGACGGCCGGCGCCCAGCCCGCAGCGGCGCACCCCCACACCTCCAAGGTCACGCAGAACAACAAGGCGCTGACCGCCCCCGGGCGGCAGACCTACCACTCCACCGGCAGGGCCGGCCAGAAGGTGCCGACCCAGCACCTGTGCGCCACCGCCGAGCCGGGCCACGCGTCCTGCTTCGCCCAGCGCCGCACCGACATCAAGCAGCGCCTCGCCTCGGCGCTCGCCGCCGCGGCACCCTCCGGCCTCTCCCCGGCCAACCTGCACAGCGCCTACAACCTGCCCACCACGGGCGGCTCCGGCATGACGGTCGCCATCGTCGACGCCTACAACGACCCCAACGCCGAGTCGGACCTGGCCACCTACCGCTCCACCTACGGCCTGTCCGCCTGCACCAAGGCCAACGGCTGCTTCAAGCAGGTCAGCCAGACCGGTTCCACCACCTCGCTGCCGACCAACGACAGCGGCTGGGCCGGTGAAGAGGCCCTCGACCTCGACATGGTCAGCGCGGTCTGCCCGAACTGCAGCATCGTCCTGGTCGAGGCGAACTCCGCGAATGACTCCGACCTCGGCACCGCCGAGAACGAGGCCGTCACGCTCGGCGCCAAGGTCGTCTCCAACAGCTGGGGCGGCTCCGAGTCCTCCTCCCAGACCACCGAGGACACCCAGTACTTCAAGCACCCCGGCGTCGCGATCACCGTCTCCTCCGGTGACTCCGCCTACGGTGCCGAGTACCCGGCGACCTCCCAGTACGTGACCGCCGTCGGCGGCACCGCGCTCACCACCGCCGCCAACTCCCGCGGCTGGAGCGAGTCGGTCTGGCACACCAACTCCACCGAGGGCACCGGCTCCGGCTGCTCGGCCTACGACCCGAAGCCGACCTGGCAGACCGACACCGGCTGCTCCAAGCGCATGGAGGCCGACGTCTCCGCGGTCGCCGACCCGGCCACCGGCGTGGCGGTCTACGACACCTACGGCGGTTCCGGCTGGGCGGTCTACGGCGGCACCAGCGCCTCCGCCCCGATCGTCGCCGGCGTCTACGCCCTCGCGGGCACCCCGGGCTCCGGCGACTACCCGGCGAAGTACCCCTACCAGCACACGGGCAACCTGTACGACGTGACCAGCGGCAGCAACGGCTCCTGCTCCACCTCGTACTTCTGCACCGCGGGCACCGGCTACGACGGCCCGACCGGCTGGGGCACCCCGAACGGCACGGCCGCCTTCACCGCCGGCTCCAGCAGCGGCAACACGGTGACCGTCACCAACCCCGGCAGCCAGTCCACCACCACCGGAAGCTCGGTCAGCCTGCAGATCCACGCCAGCGACAGCGCGGGCGCGGCCCTCACCTACAGCGCCTCCGGCCTGCCCACCGGCCTGTCCGTCAACAGCTCCACCGGCCTGGTCTCCGGTACGGCCTCCACCGCGGGCACCTACCAGGTCACGGTCACCGCGAAGGACTCCACCGGCGCCTCCGGCTCGGCCTCCTTCACCTGGACCGTCGGCTCCTCCGGGGGCACCTGCTCCTCCGCCCAGCTGCTGGCCAACCCGGGCTTCGAGTCCGGCAGCACCACCTGGACCGCGTCCAGCGGGGTCATCACCAACGACTCCGGTGAGGCGGCCCACGGCGGCTCGTACTACGCCTGGCTCGACGGCTACGGCTCCTCGCACACCGACACCCTGTCCCAGTCGGTGACGATCCCGGCCGGCTGCAAGGCCACGCTGACCTTCTCCCTGCACATCGACACCGCCGAGACCGGCAGCACCGCGTACGACAAGCTGACGGTCACCGCCGGTTCGACCACCCTGGCGACGTACTCGAACCTCAACGCCGCCTCCGGATACGCGCAGAAGACCTTCGACCTGTCCTCGCTGGCGGGCCAGACGGTCACCCTGAAGTTCAACGGCGTGGAGGACTCCTCGCTGCAGACCAGCTTCGTCGTGGACGACACCGCCCTGACGACCGGCTGATCCCCGCACCCGAACGGAGCGATCCCGCACGCGGAAACCCTCCGCGTGCGGGATCCTTTCGTCGTGCTGGTGCGTCACATCTGCACCAGGCGGCCGACCCCGTGCGGCCACGGCAGAAAGGCGAACCCCCATGCGCCGTACGACGACATCCCTCGCCCTCGCGGCGACAGCGCTGCTCCTGGCCGGATGCGGCTCGCAGAGCGGCACGGACGGCACAAGCGCCGGCAAGGCGTCACCGCCGGCGTCCCACGCCCCCGGCACCGGCGGCTGCGCCCCCCTCGTCCAGCTGAAGGCCGCCGACAGCGGCCGTACCGTCTGCGTGACCAAGGGCGGCGAGGTCCGGGTCACTCTGGACGGCACCAAGTCCCGCCCGTGGAAGCCGGTCGCGGCGAGCGGCACCGTGCTGAAGGGCATCAACGCGGGCTTCGTCATCCAGCCGGGCCAGGCCACGGCCGCCTACCAGGCGGTGGCCGACGGAACCGTGAAACTGACGTCCTCCCGGCCGCTGTGCGCCGAGCCGACGGCCCCGGGCCAGGTCTCCTGCAAGGGAATCCAGGAGTGGACGGTGACTGTCGACGTGCGGTGAGTGAACGCGCCCGCGGACGACCGACGGCGTCTAATGGGCGAGGTGCCGTACCTGATCCCACAAAACCGGGTCGACCACACCGACCCGGCGCCGGAAGTCTCCGACCGGCACCTCCCGGAGTTCGTCGGTCTCCAGGAAGCTGGGGCGCCCCCGGGCGTCGCCGACCGCGCCCGGGGGCAGCGGGATCACCCCGGCACGTTCGTCGTGGTACTTACTGGTGATCTTCGCGACCATGGCCCGGTTCCCGCGTACGGCCAGCACCAGACACGGCCGGTCCTTGGCGTCGGCGCGGTCCTCGTAGGGGACGTCCGCCCACCAGATGTCCCCGGGGGCCGGCCGGGCGGCCCGCGCCGGGCGGGTGCCCGGGCGGCCGGGCGGCCTCAGACGTCGCCCGCCGGGCCGGCGACCGACTCCCCAGCCGTCGATGAGCGTGGCGACCAGGGCGAGCAGTACCACCGCCGCGAGCGCCAGCCACCAGGACGTGTCCATACGACGACGTTACCGGCGCGCGCCGAGGATCGCGCGCCCTCTGCGTATCCTTCTGCGCCCCGGGTCCAGCCGAACCGGTGACAGCACAGGTGAGTTCGCCCACAACGGCCCCTGGCGGAGGAGCGACCCGCGCTTTCGCGCCTTACGCTCGACGCACCGCACGACCCCCGTTTCCTGCCCTTTTGATCTTTCCGCCAACGGAGGTTTCTGCTTCATGAAGCTCACCGTCGTCGGCTGCTCGGGGTCGTTCCCGTCCGCGGAATCGGCCTGCTCGAGCTACCTCGTCGAGGCCGACGGCTTCCGGTTGCTTCTCGACATGGGCAACGGCGCCCTGGGCGAGCTGCAGCGCCACTGCGGTCTCTACGACCTCGACGCGATCTTCCTGAGCCATCTGCACGCCGATCACTGCATCGACATGCTCGCCTACTTCGTCGCACGCTACTACCGCCACGACGGCGGCCGCTGCGCCCCGATCCCGGTCTACGGCCCCGAGGGCACCGAACACCGCCTGACCACGGCCTACGCCGACACCCCCTCCGCCTCCTCCATGAGCGAGGTCTTCGACTTCCACACCGTGAAGCCGTCCACGTTCGAGATCGGCCCGTTCACGGTGCACACCGAGCGGGTCCGCCATCCCGTGGAGGCGTACGCCATCCGCGTCGAGCACGGCGGGCGGTCGCTGACGTACTCCGGCGACACGGGGGTCAGCGAGGCACTGGACGAGCTGGCCCGGGACACCGACCTGTTCCTGTGCGAGGCGGCGTTCACGCACGGCAAGGAGAGCGTCCCCGACCTGCACCTCAACGGCCGTGAGGCGGGCGAGTCGGCGGCCCGTGCGGGCGCCCGCCGCCTGGTCCTCACCCACATCCCGCCGTGGACCGACCCGCAGGTCAACCTCCGCGACGCCCGCGAGGCGTTCCCCGGCCCGGTGGAACTGGCCGCACCGCGGCTGACGTACGAGATCTGAGCTTCCCCGCATGCGAAAAGGCCCCGGAACCGGTCGGGATCGGTTCCGGGGCCTTCTTCATGCCGTCGCGGCCGGCCTCACGCCTTCGTGAGGTCCTCGATCTCCTCCTCGGGCTCGCGGCCCGGGGTCGGGAGGTTGAACCTGATGATCGCGAAGCGGAAGACCACGTAGTAGATCACCGCGAAGACCAGACCGATGGGGATGATCATCCAGGGCCTGGTCGCCAGACCCCAGTTGAGGACGTAGTCGATCGCGCCGGCCGAGAAGCTGAAGCCGTGGTGCACGCCCAGCGACCAGGTCACCGCCATCGACACCGCGGTGAGGACCGCGTGGATCGCGTAGAGCAGCGGGGCGATGAACATGAACGCGAACTCGATCGGTTCGGTGATACCGGTGACGAACGAGGTCAGGGCGAGGGACAGCATCATGCCGCCGACGGCCTTGCGGCGCTCCGGGCGGGCACAGTGGGTGATCGCCAGGGCGGCGGCCGGGAGGGCGAACATCATGATCGGGAAGAAGCCGGTCATGAACTGGCCGGCGGTCGGGTCGCCGTGGAAGAAGCGGGGCAGGTCACCGTGCCACAAGGCGCCGGCGGAGTCCTTGTAGCTGCCGATCTCCTGCCAGGCCACCGTGTTCACGAACTGGTGCATGCCGATGGGCAGCAGACCGCGGTTGATGAGGCCGAACAGGCCCGCGCCGACCGCGCCGAGGCCGGTCATCCACTTGCCGAAGTCGGTGATGACGTTGCCGATGGGCTCCCAGATCAGGCCGAAGAGCACACCGATGCCGGTGCCGATGAAGGCCATCAGGATGGGGACCAGCCGGCGGCCGTTGAAGAAGCCCAGCCAGTCCGGCAGCTTGGTGCGGTGGAAGCGCTGCCAGACGACGGCGGCGATGAGGCCCATGACGATGCCGCCGAGCACCTTGGGGTCGTTGTAAGTGGCGGGGATGTCCGCGCCCTTGGTTATCCTGGCCTCGGTGATCGGGAACGCGGTCAGCACGTTCTTGTACACCAGGAAGCCGACCAGCGCCGCCAGCGCCGTGGAGCCGTCGGCCTTCTTGGCGAAGCCGATGGCGATGCCCACGCAGAACAGCAGCGGCAGGTTGCTGAAGACGGCGTCGCCGGCGGTGGCGAACACGGCCGCGACCTTGTTCCAGCCGAGGCCGTCCTTGCCGAACACGTCGTCCTGACCGAGACGCAGCAGGATGCCCGCCGCCGGCAGCACGGCGATCGGGAGCTGCAGGCTGCGGCCGACCTTCTGCAGGCCCTGGAACAGGCCGGATCCCCGCTTCTTCGCGGGAGCCGCCGTGGCGGTGGCGGTGCTCATGGTTGGTTGCCTCCATCGGTGGTGGTCTACACCACTCAGTGGTGTAGACCTGTTGTAGCACGATGAAGGCGGGATAAGGAACAACGAAATCCGCTACCGGCACGCTACGCGGCGTGCCGGTGTGATAAGAGGTCACGCCTTGGTGGTGTCCTCGACGTCCTCCTCCGGCTCGCGGCCCGGAGTCCTCAGGTCGAACCTGGTGATCGCGAACCGGAAGACGGCGTAGTACACGACCGCGAAGCACAGACCGATCGGGACGATCGCCCACGGTCTCGTCGCCAGGTTCCAGTTGATCACGTAGTCGATCAGGCCGGCCGAGAAGCTGAAGCCGTCGTGCACCCCGAGCGCCCAGGTCACCGCCATCGAGACGCCGGTGAGCACGGCGTGGACGGCGTACAGCAGGGGGGCGATGAACATGAACGAGTACTCGATCGGCTCGGTGATGCCGGTCACGAACGACGTCAGCGCCACCGACAGCATCAGGCCGCCGACCTCCTTGCGGCGGTGCGGCTTCGCGCAGTGGGTCATGGCCAGTGCCGCCGCCGGCAGCGCGAACATCATGATCGGGAAGAACCCCGAGGTGAACTGGCCCGCGTGCGGATCGCCCGCGAGGAACATGTTGATGTCGCCGTGCACCGGCTTGCCGCCCGGCGGCGTGTAGGTGCCGAACTGGAACCAGATGGGCACGTTCAGGAACTGGTGCAGGCCGATGACGAGCAGGGCGCGGTTGGCGACCCCGAAGATGCCGGCGCCCCAGGAGCCCGCGTCCCGCAGCCAGTGGCTGAAGCTCTCCAGGGCGTCGCCGATCGGCGGCCAGATCCACAGGCACAGCGCCGCGAAGGCGATGGCGACGAACGCCATGATGATCGGGACGAGCCGGCGGCCGTTGAAGAAGCCCAGCCAGTCCACCAGCCGGGTGCGGTGGAAGCGGGCCCAGAAGAAGGCCGCCAGCAGGCCCATGGTGATGCCGCCGAAGACACCGGGGTTCTGGAAGGTGAACGGCGTCACCGGGGCGGCCCCCGCCCCGACAACGACCTGGCAGCCGATGTCCGGCAGCGCCTTGGAACCGCCCGGGCACCGCTCGGGGAACTGGTGCAGGACGCCGTAGTAGACGAGGAAGCCCGCGACCGCGGCGAGCGCGGTCGAGCCGTCCGCCTTCCTCGCCATGCCGATCGCGACGCCGACGCAGAACAGCAGGGGCAGGCCGAGAGAGCCGTCGAGCAGCGCGCCGCCCGCGCCCTTCATCACCTTGGACACGTCCGTCCAGCCCAGGCCCTGGTCCCCGAACACGTCCGGCTGGCCCAGCCGGTTGAGGATGCCCGCGGCCGGCAGGACCGCGATCGGCAGCTGCAGGCTGCGGCCCATCTTCTGCAGGCCCTGGAACAGCCGGTTCCAGCGTTCGCGTGCGGGGCCCACCGTGTCCTGCCGGTTGCTGGCGCTCTCCGCGCTCATGGCGTCCTCCCGGCCACTCGACTCGGGCACGGTTTGGCGACCGTCCCCCGTGTGGTGTAGACCAGTTCGCGGACGGTTCCGCTGTCGTGATCGCCATCATTCGGCACGTACGGCATGACCGCTCGCGAAGATGGGCCAACTGTGGGTTACTGCGACAAAGCGGTTCGGATCAGGGAGAGGGAACATGGCCAGCAAGGCTGAGAAGATCGTCGCCGCCCTCGGCGGCATCGACAACATCGAGGAGATCGAGGGCTGCATCACCCGGCTGCGCACCGAGGTGTCCAACGCCTCCCTGGTCGACGAGGCCGCCCTGAAGGCCGCCGGCGCCCACGGCGTCGTCAAGATGGGCACCGCCATCCAGGTCGTCATCGGCACCGACGCCGACCCGATCGCCGCGGAGATCGAAGACATGATGTGAGCCGAAGGGTTCACCTGAAAGGGGCTCTTCCCGACGCGGGAGGAGCCCCTTTCGCAGGTACGGCTAGGCTCGACGGCATGTCTCGTATCGACGGCCGTACCCCCGAACAGCTCCGCCCGGTCACCATCCAGCGGGGATGGAGCAAGCACGCCGAGGGCTCCGTCCTCGTCTCCTTCGGCGACACCAAGGTGTTCTGCACCGCCTCCGTGACCGAAGGCGTCCCGCGCTGGCGCAAGGGCAGCGGTGAGGGCTGGGTCACCGCGGAGTACGCCATGCTGCCCCGCGCCACCAACACCCGCGGCGACCGCGAGTCCGTCAAGGGCAGGATCGGCGGCCGTACCCACGAGATCTCCCGGCTCATCGGCCGCTCCCTGCGCGCCGTCATCGACTACAAGGCGCTCGGCGAGAACACCGTCGTCCTCGACTGCGACGTCCTCCAGGCCGACGGCGGCACGCGTACGGCGGCGATCACCGGCGCGTATGTGGCGCTGGCCGACGCCGTCGCCTGGGCACAGGGCAAGAAGCTGATCAAGGCCGGCCGGCAGCCGCTCACCGGCACCGTGAGCGCGGTCTCCGTGGGCATCGTCGGCGGCGTTCCACTGCTCGACCTCTGCTACGAGGAGGACGTGCGCGCCGACACCGACATGAACGTCGTCTGCACCGGCGACGGCCGCTTCGTCGAGGTCCAGGGCACCGCCGAGGCCGAGCCGTTCGCCCGCGAGGAACTCAACGCCCTGCTCGACCTCGCCGTCACCGGCTGCGCCGAACTCGCCGCCCACCAGCGTGCGGCTCTCGAGGCCACGCTCGGAAACTGAGGGCGGAACAAGGGCGGAACACGGACGGAAGTAAAGGGCAGACCAACGAAACGGGTGCGCGCGGGCAACCCGCGCGCCCTCCCCGTCGTCCTAGCTACGGACAGCCTTACCAGGGGAGGGGAACACCACCATGGCCGTCAGCCGACGCCGTCTCACCGCCGTCGCCGCCGTGGCGCTCGCCGCGCTCACGGCCGGTCTCACCACCGGCTGCGACGCCGTCGACAAGGCACTGGACTGCGTACAGACCGCCGACTCCATAGCCGACAGCGTCACCGACCTGCAGCAGGCCGTGGAGAACGCCGCCAACGATCCCGGCCGGGCCGACGCCTCCCTCGACGCCATCGAGAAGAATCTGAAGAAGATCGGCGACAGGACGGACAACGCCGACCTCAACAAGGCGGTGGACGACGTGAACAGGGCGGTGGGCAACGTGCGGACCGCCATCAGGAACGGCGACAAGACACCGGACGTGGGCCCGGTCACGGACGCGGCCGGCGAACTGACCAAGGTGTGCACGAAGTAACGCCCCGAAGGGGCGCGGGCAACCACCGTGCACCCGCAGTGGACGACGCCGCTCAGCGCCCCCGACGCAGCTCCCGCTCCTCGCGGCGCTCCAGCCTGTCCTGACGGCGCTGTTCCTTCAGGCGTTTCTGCTCGGCCCGCGTGACCTTGCGCTCCACACCGACCCCGCCCCAGAAGGCGAACCCGCCGATGATCACGCGCGGAGCGCCCGGCTCCGGCGGGCCGTCCTCCCTCGGGTGGTCGAAGCCGCCCATGACGCCGATGCCGCGGACGACGACCTCGACCCCCGGCTCCACGGTGACCTGGACGCCGCCCATGATCGCCACGCAGTTGATCTGGACCTCGCGGTCCGCGAAGTTCGCCTCCCGCAGGTCGATCTCGCCGCCGCCCCAGAACGCGAAGCAGTTGAACAGCTTCGGCACCGTCCAGCGGCCCTTGCGCTGGAACCCCGACATGATGGCGACCGCGCCCGCCGAGGAACCCGCGCCCCCGACGATCCGCGACGCCCAACTCCCGCCCTCCGCGGGCTCCTTGGTCAACGACACGGGCATGGGCGTCACCGCGCCGGCCGCCGGCAGGTCGCGGGTGAGCGGCGCCAGCTCGCCGTAGGTACGCGCCTTGTACGCCGCCTCCAGCCGATCCTCGAACTCCGCCATGTCGAGCCGGCCCTCGGCCAGAGCGTCCCGCAGGACCTCCGCGACCCGGTCACGGTCGCTGTCGGACGCCCGGAGGTCCGGACTTGCGTCGTCGGTCATGACAGAAGCCTACGAGACCGCCTTCTCCGCGTACATCTTCGCGATGACCGCCTCGATGTCCGGCTCCCGCACCGACAGGTCCACCAGCGGATACTCCGCCGCCAGATGCGCGACGAGCGGCGCCGCCGACTGCCCCGCCGGGAACGCCAGCCACTGCCGCGGCCCCTCGACCCGCACCACCCGCGCCGACGGCACCCGAACCGGCGGCAGCTCCCGCTCCAGGTCCACCACCAGCGTCCGCTCGCTCTCCCCGGCCTCGTGCAGCCCCGCGAGCGGACCGTCGTACATCAGCCGCCCGTGGTCGATCACCATCACCCGCGAGCACAACTGCTCGATGTCCTGCAGGTCGTGCGTGGTCAGCAGCACCGTCGTGCCCCGCTCGGCGTTCGACTCCCGCAGGAACTCCCGGACCCTGGCCTTCGACACGACGTCCAGGCCGATCGTCGGCTCGTCCAGGTACAGCACCTCCGGGTCGTGCAGCAGCGCCGCCGCGATGTCCCCGCGCATCCGCTGCCCGAGCGAGAGCTGCCGTACCGGCACGTCCAACAGGACCCCCAGGTCCAGGAGTTCCACCAACCGGTCCAGGTTCTCCCGGTAACGGGCGTCCGGGATCCGGTACATGCGGTGCGCCAGCCGGTAGGAGTCGATCAGCGGCAGGTCCCACCACAGGGTCGTACGCTGACCGAACACCACCCCGATCCGGTGCGCCAGCCGCCTGCGCTCGCTCGACGGGTCGATGCCCGCCACCCGCAGCCGTCCCGCGCTCGGCGTCAGGATGCCGGTCAGCATCTTGATCGTCGTCGACTTCCCGGCGCCGTTCGGCCCGATGTACCCGACCATCTCCCCGCGCGCCACGGTGAACGAGATCGAGTCGACCGCCCGTACCTCGCGCCGCTCCCGTTTCAGGAACCCGGTCTTCTTGCGGACCTCGAAGACCTTCTCGACCTTCTCGAGGGCGATGAAATCGCTCACGCTAGCTCCCTGTGCTCCGGTACGAACGAAGTCCCGCCCGCCAGGCCAGCCCCGCCAGCGCACCACACGCCACCGCCACCAGCGGCGGTGTGAACGCCGTCCACTGCGGCAGCCGCAGCGGATACGGCCGCCCCAGCACATAGGCCGCGGGCAGCCAGTTGACGAAGGCCAGCGGCAGTACGAACGTCACGCCGCGCACCAGGTCCTTCGCGAACACCGTCGGCGGATACTGCAGCAGCGTCGTACCGCCGTAGGTGAAGGCGTTCTGCACCTCCGAGGCGTCCTGTGCCAGGAACTGGAAGGCCGCCCCCGCCACGAACACCGCGCAGAAGATCCCGCAGCCGCTCACCACCATCACCGGCATCAGCAGCAGCTTCAGCGGCGTCCAGTCGACATCCAGCCGGACGAGGGCCCATCCCAGCACCAGCAGGCCCTGCGTCACCCGGCCCAGCCGCCGCAGCGCGAACTGGTCGGCCGCCACCTGCGCCAGCACCGGCGCCGGGCGCACCAGCAGCGTGTCCAGCGTGCCGTCGCGCACCCGCCGCCCCAGCCGCTCCATCGACCCGATCACCAGATCGGCCAGCCCGAAGGCCGTACCGGACAGGCCGTACAGGAACGCCACCTCGGGCAGCGACCAGCCGCCGAGAGCGTCCACCCGCGAGAACATCAGCAGGATCGCGACGAAGTCGAAGAAGGTCGCCGAGAAGTTCCCGAACGTGGTCATCGCGAAGGAGGCGCGGTAGGCCATGGTGGACCTGATCCACATCCCGGCGATCATCAGATAGGCCCGCAGCCCCTCCCGCACCCGGCCGGTGCCGGTCTCACCCACCCTGGACCACCACCCGCCGCGTCGCCGCCGACTGCACCAGCCGCCCGGCACCCAGCAGCACCACCGCCCACGCCCCCTGGAACAGATACGTACCCAGCGGGTCCCCGTGCCCGAGCAGGATCTGCGCCGGCGCCTGGAGCAGCGAGGACCACGGCAGAACCCGTACGACCTCGCCGAGCGCCCCCGGGAAGACGTTCAGCGGCAGCAGCATGCCCGAGCAGAAGAACCCGGCGAGCCAGGACATCTGCGTCACACCCTGGCCGTCCAGCAGCCAGAACGCGCTGAGCGCCACCAGGTACCGGATGCCGAACCCGACGAGCATCGCCAGCAGCACGGCGACCAGGAAGGCGGCCCAGGTGCCCACGTCCGTCGGCAGGTACACCGGGAAGCACAGGGCGCCGAAGACGAAGGGAACGAGCCCCCGCCCCAGCAACTGGAAGCACGCCCGGCCCAGATCCGTGGCCAGCCACCACAGTTGCAGGTCGGCGGGCCGGTACAGGTCGATCGCCACGTCCCCCGTACGGATGCGTTCCATCAACTCGTTCTCGACGCCGCCGCCCCCGATCGCGAGCGCCGCGAGCAACGCCTGCCCCAGCCACACGTACGTCACGACCTGCGCCTGGTCCCACCCGCCCAGGTGCGGCCGCTCGTCCCACAGCGCGCGATAGGTGGAGACAAGGATCAGCCCGAAGACGGTGTTGGTGAACACCCCTGCCGCAGTGGCGGCCCGATACGTCGCGTACCGTCTGAATCCCCCCGCCGCGACGGCCACGTACAACCGTCCCGCGCCCACGCCAGTCCACCTCCTGGGACCGCTCGACACCGAAGCGCAGGAGCCTAGTCCAGGGGCCCGGACGCCGGCCACGCAATATTCGTGCCCGAAGCGTGCCGGGATCCGGGAACGGAACGCCAGGTGCGAGAGTCTTCCAACCGGGGGCGCAGAAGCGTACGAGACGTACGGGAACGTACGACGCGAAACAGGAGTCCGTGCACGACATGAGCGACGAGCCGCAGCCGCAGCAGCCGAACGAAGGCGTGCCGCCGAAGAAGCCGCTGCCGGCTGAAGGGCCCGGTGACCCCGGGGGCCGCGACGCGCCGGCCGCCGACAGGGTCACGGGGACCGGCAAGCCGACACCACCCCATGAGACCACCGCCCCGGCGGACCCCGAGGAGGCCACCGGCAACCGGGCGCAGGGGGCCGGGCGGGCGGAGCAGCGCGGCCGGGCCCGGCAGCCCGGGCTGGGCCGGACGGGTGACGGTACGCCGACCCAGGACCGCCCGGCTCCGGCGGACCGTCCGGCCCAGGACCGGACCGCCTCCATGGCCCGGGCCCGCCAGGCGGCCCGAGGCAGCCGCACGGACCGGGCGACGCCCGCGCAGGGCGGCGACACGGCTTCCGGTGAGGCTGCTGGTGGTGTGCCGACGGCTCGCGACGGCTCGGGTCCGGCATCGGGCACAGGTCCGGCCGCTCGCGGGGGCTCGGGCGCCGAGGGCGGTCCGGTGGCTCGCGGGGGCTCGGTGGCCGGTGAGGGCGCGGAGTCCGGCGACGGTCCGGCGGCACGTGCGGGTTCGGCTTCGGCTTCGGGCAGGCGTCCGGCGGCTCGCGGGGGGTCGGGCGCCGAGGGCGGTCCGGTGGCTCGCGGCGGCGCGGCTTCCGGTGAGGCTGCTGGTGGTGTGCCGACGGCTCGCGACGGCTCGGGTCCGGCATCGGGCACAGGTCCGGCCGCTCGCGGGGGCTCGGGCTCCCAGGGGGGTCCGGCGGCTCGCGGCGGTGGGGCTGCTGGTGGTGCGTCGGGGGCCCCCCGGGGTTCCGGCTCCGGCACGGGGCCGGCGGCTCGCGGGGGCTCGGTGGCCGGTGAGGGCGCGGAGTCCGGTGGGGCCACGGGGGCGCAGGCCTCGCAGGCGTCCGACGTGTCCGCCCGGCGGCGTGGTGACTCGGCACAGCCGGCCGAGAGCACCCAGGTGCTCCGGCGGGTCACGGCGCCCCGAGGCTCCCAGGACGACCAGTCCGGCAAGGAGGCCGGTGCGGCTCAGGGCGCCGGTGAGACGCGGGCGCCCGAGACCACCCAGGTCCTCCGGCGCGTCGGCGTGCCCCGAGCGGCCGAGCCGGGTGACCCCGCCAAGCCGGCGGCCGCCTCCCCGGCCGGAGAGCCGAACCCTGCCGGCCCTACGACCCGGGCCACCGGCCCCGGCGCCACCGGCCGCACCCCTCGTACGAACCGTGCCGCCCAGGCGGCCGGAGCGGCCGGCGCCGCCGCGGCCGGTGCCGCGGGCGCCGCAGGCCAAGCAGCCCAGGCCGGCCCCGCAGGCGCGCTCGGCGCGGCCGGAGCGGCCGCCCGCGACCGCCGCGCCGGCCCCCAGCCGACCACCGGCGGGAACACCACCGGCGCCAAAGCCGGCACCGCCCCAGGCCAGGACACCACCGCCCTCGCCGCCACCCCCGGTGACGGTCAGCCCGCCGGAGGCGACGGCAAGGGCAAGGGGAAGAAGCCCAAGCGACCCAAGCGGACCGGGTGGCGGCGGATCATCCCCACCTGGCGCATGGTGCTCGGCACCTTCGTCATCGGCATCCTTCTCCTCGTCGGGCTCTTCTTCCTCGGCTACTCCCTCGTGAAGATCCCGCCCGCCAACGCCCTCGCCACCAAGCAGGCCAACGTCTACTTCTACGCCGACGGCTCCCAGATCGCCCGCGACACACGCGACAGCCAGGTCAACCGCGAGAACGTCGGCCTCGCCGAGGTCTCCAAGGACGCCCAGCACGCCGTACTGGCCGCCGAGGACCGCGACTTCTACACCGAGTCCGCCGTCGACCCCAAGGCCATGCTCCGCGCCGCCTGGAACACCGCCACCGGCAAGGGCAAGCAGTCCGGCTCCACGATCACCCAGCAGTACGTGAAGAACTACTACCTGGCCCAGGAGCAGACGCTCACCCGCAAGGCCAGGGAGTTCTTCATCTCGATCAAGCTGGACCGCACCAAGTCCAAGGACCAGATCCTGGAGGGCTACCTCAACACCAGCTACTTCGGCCGCGGTGCCTACGGCATCCAGGCCGCCGCCCAGGCCTACTTCGGCGCCGACGCCAGGGACCTCGACCCGGCCCGCGCCGCCTACCTCGCCGCGCTCGTCAACGCGCCCAGCGAGTACGACGTCGTCGCCCACCCGGAGAACAAGGCCGCAGCCGTCGCCCGCTGGAACTACGTCCTGGACGGCATGGTCAAGAAGGGCTGGCTCAGCGAGTCCGAGCGCGCCGGCATGAAGTTCCCCATGCCGAAGGAACAGACGGTCTCCACCGGCCTGTCCGGCCAGCGCGGTTACCTGGTGGACGCGATCAAGCACTACCTGGCCGCGAACAACATCCTCGACGCCGACCAGCTCGCCGCCGGCGGCTACCGCATCACCACCACCATCCAGAAGAACAAGCAGGACGCCTTCGTCAAGGCGGTGGACGACCAGCTGATGTCCAAGCTGGACAAGAAGAACAACCCGAGGGACAAGTACGTCCGCGCGGGCGGCGCCTCCATCGACCCCAAGACCGGCAAGGTCGTCGCCATGTACGGCGGCATCGACTACGTGAAGCAGTACACCAACGGCGCGACCCGCGGTGACTTCCAGGTCGGCTCCACCTTCAAGCCCCTGGTGTTCACCTCGGCGGTGCAGAACGGCTCGACCACCCAGGACGGCCGCACCATCACCCCGAACACCATGTACGACGGCACCAACAAGCGGCTCGTCGAGGGCTGGAGCGGCACGCCCTACAACCCGGAGAACGAGGACCAGAAGTCGTACGGCCCGATCACCGTGACCAAGGCGACGGACCTGTCCGTGAACTCCGTCTACGCCCAGATGGCCGCCGACGTCGGCCCGTCCAAGGTCAAGCAGACCGCGATCGACCTCGGTATCCCGGCCGACACCCCGGACCTGTACCCGTCCCCGTCGATGGCGCTCGGCACCGCCACCGCCAGTGTCCTGGACATGACGGAGGCGTACGCGACGATCGCCAACCACGGCAAGCACGGCACGTACACCCTGATCGAGAAGATCACCAAGGACGGCACCAAGGACGTGTCGCTGCCCGACCAGCCGGTCAAGCAGGCCGTCAGCCGGGAGGCCGCCGACACCACCACGTCGGTCCTGCAGAGCGTCGTCGACAACGGCACCGCCCTCGCCGCGCAGGACGCGGGGCGCCCGGCGGCCGGCAAGACCGGCACCGCCGAGAACGACACCGCCGCCTGGTTCGCGGGCTACACCCCCGACCTGGCCACGGTCGTCTCCGTCATGGGCCAGGACCCGGTGACCGCCAAGCACATGCCGCTGTACGGCACCCTCGGCCAGCCCCGTATGAACGGCGGCGGCCCGCCCACCCAGATCTGGGCCCAGTACACGCGCACGGCTCTCAAGGGCACCCCGGCGAGCGACTTCGACCTGCAGCTGCAGCAGGGCGCCGACCAGCCCCAGCCGCCCAGCACCGGTTCCTCCCCCCAGCCGGGCACCACCGGCAACCAGGACAACGGCGGTGCGACCACCGGCGGCGGCCAGGGCAACGGCGGTGCGACCGCGAGCCCGACCGGCGGCGGCACCGCCACCGGTACCCCCACCACCGGCGGTGCGACCACCGGCGGCGACACCACGGGCGGTGACACCACCGGCGGCACCACCACCGGTACCCCCACCACCGGCGGTGACACCACCGGTGGCGACGCCACGGGCGGTGACACCACCGGTGGCGACGCCACGGGCGGTGACACCGCCGCGGGCGGTACGGACGCGGGCGGCGGCACGGACGGCGGCGGTACGACCGGCACGGCCGCCGGCCCCGGGGGCGGCCCCGTCACCTGACGTCCGACCGCTCCCAGTGACCGCTGGTCGCCTTCATCCCCACCACGACGATCCCGGCGCCGGTGCACACACTGGGCACCAGCCGGGTGAAGCCCTCGGTGTACTTCATCCCGATCGACCAGCCCACTTCCAGCAGACCGGCGACGACCAACAGAACCCAGCAAGAACAGCACAAAGGGGCCGGTGACCATCGTCACCGGCCCCTTTGTGCCGCCGGGTTACCGTGGGACCCGGTTACAGGTACAGACCCGTGGAGTCCTCCGACCCCTCGAAGCGGTCCGCGGCCACGGCGTGCAGATCCCGCTCGCGCATGAGCACGTACGCCACCCCCCGCACCTCGACCTCGGCCCGGTCCTCCGGATCGAACAGGACCCGGTCACCCGGCTCCACGGTCCGTACGTTCTGCCCGACCGCGACGACCTCGGCCCAGGCCAGCCGCCGTCCGACCGCCGCGGTGGCGGGAATCAGAATGCCGCCACCCGACCGCCGCTCGCCCTCACCGGTCTCCTGCTTGACCAGAACCCGGTCGTGCAGCATCCGGATCGGGAGCTTGTCGTGATGAGGGGTGCTGTGCTGGTTTCTGTTGGCGCTCACGCCTCGAACCTACCTGTCCTCGCCCTGCTCGTACGCGCCCGGGTCAGCCCTTGCGCCGCCGCGAGCCCACCGTGAGCAGCCCGACGACGCCGACGGCCAGCAGCGCGACCGGCACGACCCGCTCCAGCCGCAGCCCGCCCTCCGTGTCGACGAACTGCGCCCGCACCTCGCTCACCACGCGATTGACCTGGACGTAAGCCCGCCCAACGGTGTGATCGAGGTTGGCCACGACCTTCGCCTTCGCATCCCCGACGATCGTCTTCGGATGCACCCGCACCCCGATCTCGTCGAGCGTCTCGGCCAGCACTTCACGGCGGCGCTTGATGTCCGCCTCGATCTGCGCCGGGGTTCTGGTGTCCGACGTGTCCGCCACCGTACGGCCTCCGAAGTCTTCTGATGCTGTCCCGAACAGTCTGTCAGCTTCTGCTCCCCGCGCACCGCAAGGCCCCCCGGTTACCCTTGCCCGATGAGCGAGCGACTCCAGCCGGGGGACGTGGCCCCCGCCTTCACCCTCCCGGATGCCGACGGCAACGACGTATCCCTCGCGTCCCACAAGGGCCGCAAGGTCATCGTCTACTTCTACCCGGCCGCCCTGACCCCCGGCTGCACCAAGCAGGCCTGCGACTTCACGGACAACCTGGAGGTCCTGGCCGGCGCCGGCTACGACGTCATCGGCATCTCGCCCGACAAGCCGGAGAAGCTGGCCACGTTCCGCGAGAAGGAGTCCCTCAAGGTCACGCTGCTGGCCGACCCGGAGAAGAAGGTCACCGAGGCCTACGGCGCGTACGGCGAGAAGAAGAACTACGGCAAGACCTACATGGGCGTCATCCGCTCCACGGTCATCGTGGACGAGGAGGGCAGGGTCGAACGCGCCCTGTACAACGTCCGCGCCACCGGCCACGTGGCGAAGATCATCAAGGATCTGGGTATCTGAGGCCCCTGTTCGCCGCTGGCGGCTCGCACCGGCTGTCCTGCCCCGATTGCCATGCG
Organism: Streptomyces sp. NPDC037288; assembly: GCF_055603265.1. Classification (NCBI taxonomy): domain Bacteria; kingdom Bacillati; phylum Actinomycetota; class Actinomycetes; order Kitasatosporales; family Streptomycetaceae; genus Streptomyces; species Streptomyces sp. NPDC037288. Next base: position 208,552 of record NZ_JBVJVY010000003.1, on the reverse strand, counting down.
ATCACCAGCACCTGGTGCAGGGGAGGCAGAAGACGACGGACCACTCCCGGTACGATGACAGGCGACCCGCGGCGGTGGCGCAACGGCGACGCAGCAGGTTTAGGTCCTGTGGCCCCTGACCGGGCTTGAGGGTTCGAATCCCTTCCGCCGCACCCGAACGGCCTGCGAATCGCAAGCGCGACTCGTAGGCCGTTTTCGTGCCTTCAGGCGAGCAGCTCCCGCACCACCGGCACCAGCGCCCGGAACGCCTTCCCCCGGTGGCTGATCGCGTTCTTCTCCGCGGGGCTCAGCTCGGCACACGTGCGCGTCTCGCCCTCCGGCTGGAGGATCGGGTCGTAGCCGAAGCCGTTCGTGCCGGACGGGGCGTGCCGTAGGGCGCCCCGGAGGCGGCCCTCGACCACCCGCTCCGTGCCGTCCGGCAGGGCCAGGGCGGCGGCGCAGGCGAAGTGGGCGCCCCGGTGTTCGTCCGTGATGTCGGCGAGCTGGGCCAGGAGAAGCTCCAGGTTGGCCCTGTCGTCGCCGTGGCGGCCGGACCAGCGGGCGGAGAAGATGCCGGGGGCGCCGTTCAGGACGTCGACGCAGAGGCCCGAGTCGTCGGCGACGGCGGGCAGACCGGTGGCCTGGGCGAGGGCGTGTGCCTTGAGCAGGGCGTTCTCGGCGAAGGTGACGCCCGTCTCCTTCACGTCGGGGACGTCCGGGTAGGCATCCGCACCGACGAGTTCGTGCGGCAGGCCTGCTTCGGCCAGGATGGCCCTCAGCTCGGTGATCTTTCCGGCGTTGCGGGTGGCGAGGATCAAGCGGGTCATGCCCGCCAGTATTCCTCGCCCGCGGTCACAGCTCCGCCTGGCCGGCGCCGTCGAGTGTGTTCAGGTCGAAGATCGCGGCCATCCTGCTGAAGCCCAGGTCGCTGGGGTGCAGGTGGTCGCCGGAGTCGTAGTCGGGGCGCAGGCGGTGGGGGGCGTAGGGGTCGCGCAGCGCCTTGTCGAAGTCGACGACGGCGTCGTACACCCCGCCGGCCCGGATCTCCGCGTTGATCTGCTGGCGTACCGCCTCGCGGGCCGGGGTGTAGCCGCGGTGGCCGCCGAAGGGCATCAGTGTGGCGCCGACGACCTTCAGGCCGCGGGCGTGGGCCTGGCGGACCAGGGTGCGCAGGCCGGTGAGGATGCGGTTCGGGTCGGCGAGTTTCGGGTTGCGCAGGATGTCGTTGATGCCCAGGTCGATGACGGCGACCTTGACGCCCGGGTGGGAGAGCGCGTCGCGGCCGAAGCGGTCGAGGCCGGCCTGGTTCTCGGCAGGGCGGCCGAGGCCGTCGGCCAGGACCTGGTTGCCGCTGATGCCCTCGTTCACCACGCTGTAGCGCGGCAGGTGCCGCCCGCCCTCGAGCGCGGTGCGCAGCCGGGCCGCGAGGATGTCCGGCCAGCGGTGGTTGGCGCCGGTGGTGGAGGTGATGCCGTCGGTGATGGAGTCACCGAAGACGACGACCGTGCCGTCGGCCTCGTTGCTGAGGACGTCCAGACTGGTCAGGTAGCGCCAGTACGGCGTCTGTTCGGTGTACGGGGTGCCGGTCGAGTCCTCGGTGCGGTCGCCGTCGGCGACGTAGGAGATCTGCCGTGCGTGCGGGTGGTAGGTGACCGGTCCGGACGGGGTGGGGGAGTAGGTGGTGACCAGGACGTCGCTGTCGTGCGGGACGGTGAGGCGTACGGCGTCGCTGACGATCTGTCCGCCGGCGGGTATGACGACACCGGTGGCGCCGTCGAAGGTGAGGCGGCGCATCGAGTCCGGGTCGGCCGCGGCGGTGGCGTCGCCCGCGGAGAGTGCGATCGAGGCGTGGGTGAGGGTCAGCGGGGCCTGGCCGTAGAGGTTGGACAGGGTGATCCGGGCACTCGTACCGCCGGTGCTCGCGTGGACGACGTTGCGCACCGAGTGGCCCGCGAGGCCCGCGGTCTCGGTGCCGGGCTCGCCGCCGACCGGGGCGGTGGCCCAGGCGCCGACCCAGGTGCCGGTGGAGGCGGGGGCGACGGAGGAACCGTGGTGGGGGCGGTCGTCGGCGAGAGGGCCGCGCGGGGTGCCGTCGTCGGCCGCCACGGTGAGGTAGATGGCGGCGGAGACGGCCAGGACGAGCGCGACGAGCGCACTCAGTACCGCATAACCATGACGCTTGGTCACGCTTGTGTTGTTCTCCTCGGGATGGGAGCGCGGGGCTCCGATCTTGATGAGCCCATGATGCGTCATGGGCCGGGCAGAGCTGTCAGGGCCCTGCCTAAACCCCCGCTCAGACAGACGCCGGGAACTCCTGTTCCGTTCCGGGAGTCGGTCAGGAAGGGACAATTGTGTGCGGGATCACCGACCGGTGGAGCTGACGGGTGGAGCTGATGGGACCTACGGAGACCGGAACGGCGCCGGCGCGGGGTGTGTCGTACAAGACCATGACGGCCTTCACCCCGGCCGACGAGGAGCGTCGGCGCGGGGTGCGGCGGATGAAGCTGACGGCGACGGCCATGCTGCTGTTCGTGGCGGTGGTCTACGTCCTGGCCAAGGTCGCCGCGCACGAGGGCGCGGGCCCCTGGGCGGAGTATGTGGCCGCCGCCGCCGAGGCCGGCATGGTGGGCGCGCTGGCCGACTGGTTCGCGGTCACCGCGCTCTTCCGCCACCCGCTGGGGCTGCCCATCCCGCACACCGCGATCATCCCGACCAAGAAGGACCAGCTGGGCGTCTCGCTGGGCGAGTTCGTCGGCGAGAACTTCCTCTCCGGGGACGTCGTACGGCAGCGGCTGCGCGCGGTGGGCATCGGCAGCCGGCTCGGGGCGTGGCTGGCCGAGCCGGAGCACGCGGACCGGGTGACGGCGGAGCTGGCCACGGCGCTGCGGGGTGCGCTGACGGTCCTCAGGGACTCGGATGTGCAGGCGGTCGTCGGTGAGGCGATCACCCGGCGGGCGAACGCGCAGGAGATCGCGCCGGGTATCGGCAAGACGCTGGAGCGGATCGTCGCCGACGGCGGGCACCGGCGGGTGGTGGACCTGGTGGTGGGCCGTGCGCACGACTGGCTGGTGCTGCACCGGGACGATGTGATGGTGGCCGTGGAGGGCGGCGCGCCCGGCTGGACGCCGCGGTTCGTGGACCGCAGGGTCGGCGAGCGGGTCTACAAGGAGCTGCTGCGGTTCGTGACCGAGATGCGGGACATGCCCTCCCATCCGGCGCGCGGCGCGCTCGACCGTTTCCTCACCGACTTCGCCTCCGACCTGCAGTCCGACACGGACACCCGGGCGCGGGTGGAGCGGCTCAAGGGCGAGGTGCTGGGCCGGGGCGAGGTGCAGGATCTGATCGCGTCCGTCTGGACGGCCGTACGGTCCATGATCGTGGCGGCGGCCGAGGACGAGCGCAGTGAGCTGCGGATGCGGGTGCGGGCGGCACTGCTGTCGCTGGGTGCGCGGATGGCGACCGAGCCGAAGGTGCAGGAGAAGGTCGACAGGTGGGTCGAGGGGGCGGCGGTGCACGTGGTGACGACGTACCGCGCGGAGATCACCTCGCTGATCACGGACACCGTGGCGGGCTGGGACGCCGAACACACCACCCGGAAGATCGAGGCGCACATCGGCCGCGACCTGCAGTTCATCCGGATCAACGGCACGGTGGTGGGGTCGCTGGCGGGGCTGCTGATCTACGCGGTGACGCGGACGCTGGGCGCCTGAGCCCGCAGCCGGTACCGACTGATTCCGCAGGGTGCGGGCACCCGTCCTGCTGTGTCCCCCTCTGGTCAGGGGGTCCTTCGACGAGGAGGGAGCCCATGAGCGCCGCAGCCGAGGCACCGTCGCCGCAGACCGGCCGGACCATCACCACCGACATCCCCGCCCGGCTGGACCGCCTGCCCTGGTCCCGCTGGCACTGGACGATCGTGATCGGCCTGGGCACCGTCTGGATCCTGGACGGCCTGGAGGTCACGGTCGTCGGCAACATCGCCGGCCGGCTGGCCGAGCCCGGCAGCGGTGTGTCGATCACCTCGGGCCAGATCACCGGTGTGGCCGCCGCGCTGTATGTGGCGGGTGCCTGCTCGGGCGCGCTCTTCTGGGGCCGGCTGACCGACCGCTTCGGCCGCAAGAAGCTCTTCATGATCACGCTGGCGGTGTACCTGGCGGCGACGGCCCTGACGGCGGTCTCCTGGGAAGCCTGGTGGTTCTTCCTCTTCCGCTTCCTGACCGGCTTCGGCATCGGCGGCGAGTACGCGGCGATCAACTCCGCGATCGACGAGCTGATCCCGGCGCACTACCGCGGCCGGGTCGACCTGGTCATCAACGGCAGCTTCTGGCTCGGCGCGGTCGGCGGCTCGCTGCTGTCGATCGTCGCGCTCGACACCGACCTGCTGGCCCGGAACGTCGGCTGGCGGCTGACATTCGCCCTCGGCGCCGTACTCGCCCTGGTCATCCTCCTGGTACGGCGTCACGTCCCGGAGAGCCCGCGCTGGCTGCTGATCCACGGCAGGGACGGGGAGGCGGAGGAGATCGTCTCGGGCGTCGAGCGACGGGTGGAGCGGGAGAAGGGCGTCACACTGCCCGAGCCGCACGGTGAGCTGGAGATCCACCAGCGCAGGAGCGTGACGTTCCTGGAGATCGCCCGCACGGTCTTCGGGCAGTACCGCAGGCGAGCGGTGCTGGGTTTCTCCCTCTTCATCGGCCAGGCGTTCCTGTACAACGCGATCACCTTCGGCTTCGGTGCCATCCTGACCAGGTTCTTCGACGTGCCCTCCGACCGCACCGGCTACTACTTCGCGGTGATCGCCGTCGGCAACTTCTGCGGTCCGCTGCTGCTGGGCAAGCTGTTCGACACGGTGGGGCGCCGGGTGATGATCTCCTCGACGTACCTGCTCTCGGGCCTGCTGCTGTTCGGCACGGCGTGGCTGTTCGGCCGGGGCGCGCTGGACGCGGGCACGCTGACGGCCTGCTGGTGCGTGGTGCTGTTCTTCGCCTCGGCGGGTGCCTCCAGCGCCTACCTCACCGTCTCGGAGATCTTCCCGATGGAGACGAGGGCGATGTCCATCGCCTTCTTCTACGCCCTCGGCACCGCGGCCGGCGGCATCAGCGGCCCGCTGCTCTTCGCCGACCTCACCGGCACCGGCAAGACCGGCGACACGGTCCTGGCGTTCTCCATCGGCGCGGCCCTGATGTGCGCGGCGGGCCTGGTCGCCGCCTTCCTGGCCGTACGGGCCGAACGCCGCTCCCTGGAGGACATCGCCCGCCCGCTGACGGCGGTGGCGGGCCGGGCCAGGGCGGCGACGCGGGGTACACAGGCACCGTCGGCGCCGAGCACGCCGTAACGGGTGTCAGGCGCCGGTGGTGGAGCCGGGCCACACGATCACCAGGACGGTCACGGTGGCCCACAGCAGGTTGAAGACACCGGTGGCCATGACCAGCCGTGCGGGATCCGTGCTGCGGCCCTCCAGCAGCGCGCTCTGGTCGGGCAGCGCCGGCGCGGTGAGCACGACACGCTCGACGAGATCGCGGCGCAGGCGGGCATGAGTACCCGCACCCTCAACCGCCGCTTCCGCGAGCAGACCGGCACCACGCCGCTGCAGTGGCTGCACCGGGCGCGGGTACGGCGGGCCCGGCACCTGCCGGAGACCACGGCGCACCCCGTGGAACGCCTCGCCGTCCAGACGGGTTCCGGCTCACCGGCGGCCTTCCGGGAACGGTTCCGGAGGGGGGTGGGGACGAGCCCGCAGGCGTGCCGGAGGGCGTTCCGGACGGGGGTGCCGTAGCCGGGCCGGTATCGGCGGTGCCCATGTCCCTGGGCCCTGCGGCCGGCGTCTCTAGGCCTTGCGGTCGGCGACGGCCCAGGAGACGAGGGCGACGGCGCCGGCGACGCCGAGGACGGACGGCCAGGCGCCGACCTTCTTCGCCAGCGGGTGGGACCCGGCGAACGCGGCGACATAGGCGGCGGTCAGCGCACCAGCGGCCTTCCCGCCGGCCCGCTTGCGCCACTGCTGAGCGGCGGCAGCCCCAGCGACGGCCAGCACGGCCCCGCCGAGCTGCCGCTTCTTGGTCCACCGGGCGACGCCGTACCCGCCGACGAGTCCGGCACCGGCGACGACCGCACTGGGAACCCCGGCCATGACTGCCTCCTCCTGCTCGGTTCCTGCCTTGTATCTCGGGTTTGCCTGATGTCTCGGGCCGAGGCTAACGCGCATGCGCCCGGACTCCCTTAACTTGAGTCCAGGCTTGTCAAGTTTGAGGCGGAGAGTTATATAAGAAGCCGTAGGGCATCGCATCCGAACCCTGAAGAGAGGAGTGACCTGTGATGCTCATGCGCACGGACCCCTTCCGTGATTTCGACCGCCTCACGCGACAGCTCTTCGGAGACGCGACGCGCCCGGCCGCGATGCCGATGGACGCCTACCGGGCAGGGGACGACTTCCTCGTCCACTTCGACCTGCCCGGCATCGACCCCGAGACGATCGAACTGGACGTCGAGCGCAACGTCCTCAACGTCCGCGCCGAGCGCCGCAGTCCGGCCCCCGAGGACGCGGAGCTGCTCGTGGCGGAGCGCCCCACGGGCACCTTCAGCCGCCAGCTGTTCCTCGGCGACACCCTCGACACGGACCGCATCGACGCGTCGTACGAGGCCGGCGTCCTGACCCTGCGTATCCCGGTGGCCGAACAGGCCAAGCCACGCCGCATCCAGATCACCGGCGGCGACACCGGCGACCGCAAGCAGCTCAGCGGCTGACCGCAGGTCCGCCGGCGGGCGGCCTCCAGACGTCGGCGACGACCGACACCACCCGCCCCGAGCGACACATTGGCCGAACTCCAGCCCATGCCGCTCGCATTACGGGGTACCGGGGCACTGCCCCGGTACCCCGAACCGTCGAAGTGACCACCTGTGTCCCGGAGAAGGAGCCAGCACGATGACCGTGACGACGCCCCCGCCGCCCAGAACGACCATCCCCGCCGCATCCCCCCTCCCCCGTGACCCTGCTGCCGACACCGCACGCTGGGAGGAACTGACGGAGGCGGTACGGGAGGCGGGCCAGTACACGACGAGGGCGGAGGCGGAACACGTGACCCGCACGGTCCTCTCGGCCCTGGGCGCCCACGTGACCGGCGACGAACGCGTGGCCCTCGCCCACGCCCTCCCCCGGGAGGCGGCCCGAGTGATCGCTTCCCAGATCCCCGCGACGCACCCCCTCACCGCCCGGGAGTTCGTCGACTCGGTAGCCACCCGCATCGAGGGCGCGACCCCGGCAACGGCCCGCTGGGACGTCAGCTCGGTCCTGAGTGTCCTGGCGAACCGGGTGGGCACCCCCCTGACCACCCGCCTTTTGACCCAACTCCCCCCGGGCTACGCCCTGCTCTTCGGCCGAGCGGACCTGGCCCCGACGACCTGAGACACGGCACCGGGCGCCGCACACCCCCTGTGCGGCGCCCGCCGCGTGCGCCGGTGTCGTACGCGGGGAAGCGGGATGCAGAGATCCGCACAACCGTTCGCGCCCCTCGGGGGTCTTGGAGGTGCAATCGATCGAGATCTTGCACATCGAGTTCTTTATGGGGGGAACGGACGTGCGCAGCCGCATCCGTCACGCAGTCGTGATCGCCGCAGCGGCCACGACGACCACGGCTCTCACCGGGGCCCTGCTCGTCTCCACAGCTACCCAGGGCCAGGCCGCCACCACCACGGGACCCGCGCCCACCCGGTACACCGACGACTTCAACGGTGACGGGTACCACGACCTCGCCATCGGCGCACCGGACGGCGCGGTGAACGTCCCCGGTCCGGACGGGAACCCCGTCCAGGCCGTGAACGCGGGCTACGTCACCGTCTCGTACGGCTCGAAGTACGGCGCCCAGCAGACCGGCCTGAAGGCCGTCACCCAGAACAGCCCCGGCGTGCCGGGCGATGCGGGGCAGGACCAGCGGTTCGGCCGGACGCTCGCCAACGGCGACTTCAACGCCGACGGCTACGCGGACCTCGCGGTCGCCTCGCGCTCCGGCGGCCTCGACGAGGTCACCCTGCTCTGGGGCAGCCCCACCGGTCTCAAGGGCGGCGTCCGGGTGTCCGGCAGTGAGGCCGGACCCGGTTTCGGCACGGTGCTGAAGGCCGGCGACTTCACCGGAGACGGGAAGACCGACCTGATCGTCGGCTACACCATGGCGCTCCGCCTGTACCGGGGGCCCTTCAAGGCGGACGGCTCGCCTGCCTCGGTCCAGCCGGTGGACGTGGGCGCCGCGTTCACCTACACGGACGCCCAGCAGCGGCTGGCCGTGGGCCGGATCAACAAGGGCGCCACCGACGACCTCGTGGTGCTCGGCGAGAACCGCAGGCGGGGCCGGGTGCTGCTCGGCGGTGCGTCCGGGCTGCGTCAGACCCCGGCCACCGTCCGGGGCGGCGACAGCGTCGTGATCGCCGACTTCGACAAGGACGGACACGGCGACGTCGCGGTGGGCGACTCGGCCTACGAGACGGACTCCGAGCGCCGCGCGGGCCGGGTCCAGATCAGCTACGGCGCCTCCGGCGGCGTGGACGAGAACCGCGCCACCAAGGTGTTCACCGAGGACAGCGCCGGCATCCCGGGCGGCATGGAGGCGGGGGACAACTTCGGCGCCGACGTCACCGCGGGCGACCTCAACCGGGACGGCTACGCCGACCTGATCGTCGGCGCTCCCGGCGAGCGGCACGCCACCTGCGAACACTGCTACATCAGCGGGGGCGGAATGTACGTCCTCAAGGGCTCAACCAAGGGGGTGACCGGCACCGGTGCCGCGTTCTACGGCTACGACACGGCCGGTCTGCCCCGCCCCGCAGGCGTCTACCGCATCCCCCACCTGCTCAGGACCACAGACCTGAACGGCGACGGGCAGCCCGAGATCGCCCTGCCGGTCCGGGCGAACACGTCGGAGGTCTGGTCGGTCGGAACGAAGGACGGCAAGATCGCCGGAACCACACCCACCCGCGTGGTGAAGCCCCCGGTCGACCCCCAGGTCCGCTGGCCCGGAGCCGAGTTCGGCGTACTCACCGGCTGACCCCGCCTCTGCGCGCAGCCACTCGAAGTCCCCAGGGCCCATCGCTCGCCCCGCCGGCGGCATGGGCTCCGGGGCGCAACATGCCTGGGCCCTGACCGCGACGGAGGAAGCGGCAACGCACTTCGAGGCCGAGGTCGAAGCCGAGAAGTTCACCCGGTGGTGATCGCGGCGGAGTACGACCACACATCCGCGGGGAGCTCATGCTCCAGGTCCCAAGTGATCGCCATGGGCTTGCTGCCGCTGTGCTTCACATAGGTGGCCGGGCCGAGGAGCATCCAAGGCTCGGCCTTGCCGATACTGTTCTCGCTGTAGCGGCGCAGGAACAGCAGAACGTGGCTGCCCTGTTCGATGTGGTGCTGGTAGCGCAAGCCGGTCCGCGAGCTCTCGGACGTGTTGTTCTGGGACTCCCAGTGGTACCGGGTGGGGCTGATCGCGTAGTCCTTGTAGCGGACAGTGGGGGAGAAGTCTCGTTCGTTCTTCTCCGAGGTGATGAAGAGAACGTCCGTCTTGATGTCCTCGACCCAGCTCACTCCCTGGCTGAAGACGCCTGGCATCTGACCTCCCAGCCGCGCCACTCCCAGTGCAGCGAGGATCTCGGAGCGGTTGTAGGAGCTGTGGATCTTCAGCGGGATGTGGCCGAGCGGGCCGCTCGGTGAGATGGGGAAGTGATCGGTCCGGTTGAGGACATATGTCAGCACCTGCCGTAGTTCATCGCGGACCCGTTCCTGGGCACGCAGGGATTCCAGTCCCTCCCGGTAGCTGGAGAAACCGCCCGCCTTGTCCCACAGGTTGAAGAAGAGCATGCGGGCGTACACCTGCTCGGCTTGGGGGAGGGAGCGGTAGTCGGGGGCGTCGTCTGCGAGGAGGCGCAGATACGTCTGGGCCCGCTCGGGGTCGTCCACGTGAAGGAAGGCGTGGACGCGCTTGAGGAGCTCCTCCTCGCCGGGCAACGCGGCTACCTTGGTGATCGCCGCCTTCCGCAGGATCGTGGTCCACGAGTTCTTGTTCTTGTAGAGCTCCTTGATGTCCCTCCGGCTCTCTCGGAGGTAGGCGTCGAGCGTGGGCGTGCCGTAGTCCCGAACCTCCTTCGCCAGTGTGTTGATCGTGGCGTTCAGCTGGGTGCGGATGTTGTCGAGGACGAGGTCCTTGGACTTGCCCTCCAGAATGATCTGGCAGCCGGAGGGCAGCTGAGGGAAGCCACGTTCGATACCGTTGACAAGGCGGTTGCGGGACAGGTTCGTCAGTGCTCGGAACTGCTCCTCGAAGCGGAACTCCGCCCGGTGCTGGCCGATGAAGTCGAGAACGGTCAGCACGGGTTTGTTCGGCGTACGGCGCAAGCCGCGCCCCAGTTGCTGGAGGAAGACGGTCGCGCTGTTCGTGGGACGCAGGAGCAGTAGCGTGTCGACCTCCGGGATGTCGAGGCCCTCGTTGAACAGGTCGACAGAGAAGATCACCTGGATTCGGCCGGCCTTGAGGGCATCGAGCGTCTGCTCGCGCTCTGCGGGAGATGAGTCGCTGTCGAGGGCAGCGGCCCGAAGCCCCGCCTTGCGGAATTCGTCGGCCATGAAGTGTGCGTGTGCCTTGGTCACACAGAATCCCAAGGCGCGCATGACGGAGGGATTGGAGATCTTGTCCCTGACCTGCTTGATGACGATGAGAGTTCGTGCGTGGCTCGCTGTGAGGAGGTCGCCGAGTTCGTCCCTGTCGTAGTTGCCGTTTCGCCAGTTCAGCTGTGTGAGATCGGTGCCGTCCGGGATCCCGAAGTAGTGGAAAGGGCACAGCAGATCGGCCTCAAGGGCCTCCCACAGCCGCATTTCGGCAGCGATCCGCCCCCCGAAGAACTCGTCTTGAACATTGAACCCGTCCATCCGCTCCGGTGTCGCGGTTAGGCCAAGTAGTTCGGTGGGCTTGAAGTGGTCGAGGACACGGCGGTAGGTGCTCGCCGTGGCGTGGTGGAACTCGTCGATGACGATGACGTCGAAATGGCCGGGATCGATCTGTTCCAGCCGTTGGAGGCCGAGGGACTGGACGCTCGCGAAGACGTGGGTCCAGTCGCGGGGTTCCCGGCCGTTGTAGAGCAGTTCACCGAAGGAGGCGTCGGCGAGTACCTCCTGGTAGGTGCGCAGAGATTGCCGCAGGATCTCCTTGCGGTGCGCCACGAAAAGCAGCCGAGGGAGCTCTCCGCCGCGCCGATCACGCATGGCGCGGTAGTCCAGGGCGGCCATGACTGTCTTACCGGTGCCGGTGGCTGCCACCAAGAGGTTGTCGTGGTGGTGGCGAATCTCGCGCTCGACCCGGAGGCGTTCGAGCATGTCCCGCTGGTGCGGGAAGGGCTGCACTTCGAGACCGGAGAGGTTGATCTTGAGGTCGTCGCCGGCCCGATCACCTCCTGCCTGGGCGAGCGCTTCGTCGAGGCGCTTCCCGTCCTCGTCGGGGTCGTACACCTCGAAGGCGGGGTCATTCCAGTAGGCGTCGAAGGTCGCCTCGAACTTGTCGAGCACGTGAGGCGTGGCGATCGAGGACAGCCGTACGTTCCACTCCAGGCCATCGAGCAGCGCGGCCTTGGAGAGGTTGGAGCTGCCCACGTAGGCCGTGTTGAAGCGGCTTCTGCGGCGGAACAGCCAGGCCTTCGCATGCAGACGTGTTGACCGTATCTCGTAGTTGACCTTCACCTCGGCATCGAACTCGCGGACGAGGCGGTCCAGCGCGTGTCGGTCGGTGGCCCCGATGTAGGTGGTTGTGATGACCCGGATAGGGACTCCCCGCTTCTTCGCCGCGCGAAGTGAGTCCTCGAGTACCCGGATGCCATGCCACTTCACGAAGGCGCACAGCAGGTCGATGCGGTCGGCCGTGGCGAGCTCCGCCCGTAGCTCAGCGCCAAGGTTGGGGTCGTCCGGGGCGTTGGTGATCAACCCGGTCTCGGAGAGGGGCGTCAGGGGGCGGACCGCGTATACGCCGGGGGCTTCCCGCTCCGCGAGGGCGAGGAGTTGGCGTGGTCCGTCGGCGATGGTCCCGTCGATCTCGTCCTCGTCCGGATCGGGTGCACTGGCGGCCAGCGACTGCATGATCTGGTTGGCGGCGGTCACCTGCTTGTCACGCGGCAGTCGGGCCAGCCGACGTGCCACTGCCTCGCCGATGTGGCGGGCCAGAACGTGCGGTGCGGACTCCGCGCTGACCTCGGCGTCGACGGCTTTCCACCCTGCGGCTTCGAGCCCGACTATCCGGTCGTGCAGGTCTTGGGTGACGAGCTTCTCGTAAACGCCTGCGTGGTTCAGCTCCCCCGGTGCCGTCACGTCCGCTCCTCCCAATTCTGGGGTCGATACGGACCTGTTGTAACAGCAGCCACCGACAGACGAAGGCAATGAGCGGAATCTGATCGCTTTCAGACACAGGCCAGCCCCGGCCCATGAGCGTGCCGGGGCGGTGGTTGTGCGGCGTGCCCGTGCAACTGGCGGTGGGGGAGGGCGGGCGGTTCCTTCGTTCCTGGCTTTTACGCGCCGTGGCAGCTCGCGTAGACCTGCCCCGCCCCACACCAGCACTCCGCCCCCCGCTGCGGCGGCCAAGCCGCCGCTCGCCCCCGGGCCGCCAGTGTCGTCGCGTACTGCGGGAGCAGGGTCGCGTCTGCCGGGGACGAGCCCTCCGATGCCGCGAAGGCCTCGTACGACGGGACCGTGCCGGTGACGATGCCCAGGTTGGCCGTGCCCGAGGAGGAGAGTTCGCGCAGGGAGGACTCTATGGTCGACAGGTGGGTCTCGTGGGACGGGTACTCCGCGGACAGGGGAGGATACGCCGACAGCAACTCCGCCAGTTCCGGTGCCGGCCAGTGCAGGACCGCCACCGGGAAGGGGCGGGAGAGGGCCTCGCGGTAGGCACCCAGTTCGGCTCGTAGGCGGGAGATTTCCGCGGCCAGTTCCGCCGGGTTGTCGGAGCCCAGGGACCAGACGCGTTTGGGGTCATGGAGTTCGTCCAGCGACACCGGCGACGTGTGGAGTGTGTCGGCCAGGGTGTCCCAGACGTCGTGCGGCAGGCCCCGCATGCGGCGGACGCGGTGGCGGCCGTAGAGGAGGGGGTGCGTGGCGGGCGCCGGGTCGGTGTCCTCCCCCTGCGGCAGGAACAGGTTCGCCGCCTCCGTGAAGGTCTCCTCCGCCGCCTCCAGCTCGTCGTGCGACTCCAGGGACTCCGCGATGATCACCCAGGGGGCCGGGTCGCGGGGGGCGGATGTGCGCAGTCCCTCGATGATCGCCCTCGCCTCGGCCTCGTGGCCGTACTCCCAGAGATTGGAGGCCTTCAGGGCCCTTACCAGGGCTGGGCTCTCCAGGCCTTCGGCGGACGAGAGCAGGCGGTCGTAGAGCGCGGTGGCCGCGGGGCGGTCGCCGGAGAGCTCGAGGTGGGCCGCCGCCCTCAGCAGCAGGGCCTCGGCGTCCTCGGGATACAGTCCGGCGGTCCGCTCCAGGCGTGCCGCTTCGGCGGTGTGGTCGACGTTCTCGGCAGGCGTGTCGGGGCGCATGGGGGACACCGTACTGCCGAGCAGGGACGCAAGGGGTTATGTGCTGGTCATCGGCTCCCCTCCGGCTCCCTACGGCGTCACTCCGTCCACCTGCGGCGTCTGGACCGACGTCGCCGCGAAGCGGACCGACACCGTCTTCCCCGACACGTACGTGTCCGAGTGGGGCTTGTACAGGTCCGCGCCGCCCGTCGTCACGGTTCTGACAGCGGTTTCCAAATCCAGTTGAGGAAGGCGGAGGGTGAGGCCTCAGACCCTTGTGGCTATGGCCAGTTGTGCGCAGTGCGCCTATCGTGCGGGCGGCTCCCGAAGGCCCGTGGAGGCCCGTGGGGACCCCTGGCGGCCCCTGGCGGCCCGTGGAGGCCCATGGAGGTGGTGCGGATGCCGGCAGCGTCGGGCGTGCGGGTCGTACGGCACGTCGACCGGCGCAGGCGTGCCCGGCGCCGGCGGGTGCTGTGGGGCGGGGGCGAGGCGCTCGTCACCCTCGGGGTGCTGCTCATGCTGCTGGTCGCGCACCAGTTGTGGTGGACCAACCGGGAGGCCCGGCGCGGGGCCGAGCGGCAGGTGGAGGCGCTGGAGCGGGAGTGGGGCCCCGGGACGGACACCGGCCGTGCGTCCGCGCCCCCGGATGCCTCCGTCCCGCCGGATGCCTCCGCCGCGCCCGCGTCGGACGCCGGCTCGCCCGGGTCCCGTCCGCCGCAGCGGTCGTACGTCCCCGTCGTCCCGCCCCGGCGGTCCCAGGCGTACGCCGTCCTCACCGTCCCCCGGCTGGGGCTGCGCGTTCCCGTCGCCGAGGGTGTGAGCAAGGCCGACGTCCTCAACAAGGGGTACGTCGGCCATTACCGGGGGACCCAGCAGCCGGGCCAGGCGGGGAACTTCGCGCTCGCCGGGCACCGGAACACGCACGGCGAGCCCTTCCGGTACCTGCCCCGGCTGCGGCGTGGGGACGCCATCGAGGTGGAGACGCGGACGGCGACGTACACGTACGACGTCGACCAGATCCTGCCGCGGACGTCCGCCACGGACTCGGGGGTCGTCCGGCCGGTTCCGCGCTCCCGCGTCCGGCCCGCCTACGGGTACTCCGCTCCCGGCTACTACCTCACCCTGACCACCTGCACCCCCGAGTTCACCTCCCGCTACCGGATGGTGGTGTGGGGAAAGCTGGTGTCCATGCGGCCCCGCTAGGCCCTGCCCGGCGGATCATGTGACCGTTCCGGCTTCCACAACCCCGTGACCGTCGCAGCGATCCGGCTCCGGGCACAGGTCCATTGTCCGGGTGCGGGGCGGCGCCTGTCACCGTTCCCCGGAATGATCTTTATGCCCGATATACGCCTTGAGGTTGCCGTCGACGAGCACAACGCACCGACGGGTCAGGCGGGTGCTGCTGAAGCCGAAGCGGCTGCTGGAGCCGCTGGAGACGGAGCCCGCCTGATCACCCGGGCGTGGCTCAGGAGCCCCCGGAGCCGCCGCCCCTGAGCAGGTCGACGCCCATCCGGTCGGTCCGGCCGGAACGGCCGCCCAGCCGGTGGACCACCACCCAGCGGCCGTCCGCCACGGCTCCGGCGAACAGCGAGGCGTGCCGGGTCGCGCCGTTGTGCCAGCGCAGTCCGCCGGCCGTCTGCCAGGAGGGAGCGGGATCTCCCAGCCGCCGCTCGACCACCAGCCGGACCAGCAGATCGGCGACTGCGCGCGGGGTGGCCCACAGGCCGCCCGCCGGGAGGATCGCCCCGTCCGTGGTCCAGGGCCTGCGCTCCCTCCCGAACGGCCCGGGGGCGAGCAGGCGCCGGCCGGGGTCGGGCCGGACGCTCACCTCGTCGACGTCCACCGGCCGCAGGACGTGTGCGGCGAGCAGTTCCCCGTACGGCGTACCGGCCGCGCTCACCAGCGCCGCGCCCAGGACGGCGTACCCGAGGTTGGAGTACTCCTCCCGCTGTCCCGGCGGCCGGACCACGACCTCGTCCAGCCGGTTGAGCAGTCGGTGCAGGGCGGCATCGTCGAACCCGGCGTACGGGTCGCGGTGTCGGGTGCCCGGCGGAAGGCGCGGCAGCCCGGAGGTGTGCTCGGCCAGGTGCCGCAGCGTGATCCCGGTGCGGGGCGCGGCGGGAAACCAGCGCTCGACCGGGTCGTCGGCGTCGAGCAGGCCGGCTGCGGCCATGCGCATCAGCGCCGTACCGGTGAGGACCTTGGTGAAGGAGCCGATCTCGACGAACCGGTCCACCGCGTGACCGTCACGGGCCCGTGCGGGAGACGCGTCGCTCAGGACACACGTGGGAGTGCGGGGCACGAGCGGGTCCTTCGGGGTGTGGCGGGCGGTGTCGTCGGGCCGGTGGGCCCCGCTCATTGTCCGTCGGCGGCCTCGGCGGCGGGAGCGTGTTTTCCGTCATCACCGGCCACTGCGCTCCCCGTTCGCGCTGGTCAGGTATAAATGGCAGGAAGATACGGGCAGTTGTGGCCGGGAGGAGGGCAGCCGAGTGGTCCGCAGTCCCGCGCGGTCGCGCTCGCTCGCCCCGCTGCTCCTTCTGCTGCTGCCGGTCATGCTGCTCGACACCGGCAGTCTCTCCGCGACCGTGGCCCTCGCCGCGACCGCCGCCGCCGGTTCCGCGCTCGCCCTCTGCTTCCTCCTCACCGCCCGTTCGGCACCTCCCGTCCCGCCCACCCGGGTGCGTACGGCGATACGCGACCGGGCCCGGCGTACGGCCTTCCTGCCGCAGCGCGATCCCGACGCGCCCGGCCGGCGCCGGCCGAGGGCACCCGGACACGCCTTTCCGGCGACCGCCGCGTAGGGCACCCGCACCTCCGTGAGTGACCCCGCGCGGGTCGTCATGCCGTTCTGCTCATCTCCAGCACGCTTCCGGCACGACGAGACCCCCGGAGGGCTCACCCATGTCCGTCTTCTCCCTCTTCTCCCGCCTGGTCGAGCAGCTCGCCGACCTGCTCCAGCCGCTCTTCCACGCCTCCGCGGCCGCCGCCGCGATCGTCCTGTTCACCGCGTTCGTACGACTCCTCGTCCACCCCCTGTCCCGCGCCGCCGCCCGCGGCCGGCGGGCCCGTGCCGCACTCCAGCCGCGAATCGCCGAGCTGCGCGAGAAGCACGCCGAGGACCCGCAGCGGCTGCAGAAGGCGGTGCTGGAACTGCACGCCGAGGAACAGGTCTCGCCGCTGTCCGGCTGCCTGCCCAGCCTGCTCCAGCTGCCCGCCTTCTTCCTGCTCTACCACCTCTTCTCCAGCGCCACGATCGGCGGCGAGGGGAACGGGCTGCTCAGCCACCGGCTGTTCGCGGCGCCGCTCGGCGGGCGATGGTCCGACGCGCTCGGCGGGGACGGGGTGTTCGGCCCGGCCGGGCTGGTCTACCTCGGGCTCTTCGTCCTCGTCGCGGCCGTCGCCACCTTCAACTGCCTGCGTACCAAGCGGATGACGGCGGCCGGCCCCGTCACGGCGGGCGCCGGGGGCGGGGAGCAGGTGCCGGGGCTCGGCGCGGTCAACAAGGTCATGCCGTTCATGTCCTTCTGCACGCTCGTCACCGTGGCCGTCGTACCGCTCGCCGCCGCGCTGTACGTCGTCACCAGCACGGCCTGGAGCGCGGTGGAGCGGGCCGCCCTTTATCAGTAGGAGCCGTGGCTACGGTCCAGTACGTGAACAGGGTCTTGCGGAGTGGACAGCGGGATTGGAGGATCAGCCAGTCCTCCGATGGCTGCACCCATCGGCCGGGCGCCCGCGATCGAGGGAGATTGTGACCATGAAGCTGCTGCGAGTCGGTACGGCGGGGGCGGAGCGGCCCGCGCTGCTGGACGCCGAGGGAACCCTCAGGGACCTGTCGGGGATCGTCGGGGACATCGACGGCGCGCTTCTCGCCGACGAGGCCGCGCTCGGCCGGGTGCGGGCCGCCGCCGAGTCCGGCGAGCTGCCCGCGCTGGACGCGACGGGCCTCAGGACCGGGCCGCCGCTCGGCCGCATCGGGAAGATCGTGTGCATCGGGCTCAACTACCACGACCACGCCCGCGAGACGGGCGCCGAGCCCCCCGCCGAGCCGGTGGTCTTCTTCAAGGCGCCGGACACGGTGGTCGGGCCGAACGACACGGTGCTGGTGCCGCGCGGTTCGGTGAAGACGGACTGGGAGGTCGAGCTGGCCGTCGTCATCGGGCGCACGGCCCGCTATGTCGAGTCGGCCGAGGCGGCGCTCGGGCATGTCGCGGGGTACGCGGTGGCCCATGACGTGTCCGAGCGGGAGTTCCAGATCGAGCGCGGCGGGACCTGGGACAAGGGGAAGAACTGCGAGACGTTCAATCCGCTGGGGCCGTGGCTGGTGACGGCGGACGAGGTTCCGGATCCGCAGGAGCTGTCGCTGAAGCTGTGGGTCAACGGGGAGTTGAAGCAGGACGGTACGACGGCCGAGCAGATCTTCCCCGTGGGTGAAGTCGTGCGGTACGTCAGCCAGTTCATGACGCTGTACCCCGGGGACGTCATCAACACGGGGACGCCGGCCGGGGTGGCCATGGGGCAGCCCGAGCCGAAGCCGTATCTGCGGGCCGGGGATGTGGTCGAGCTGGAGATCGCCGGCCTCGGTCGTCAGCGGCAGGAGTTCAAGGACGCGTAGACGCTTTGCCGGGGAGCGCCGGGGAACTGCGGTTTCGTCGCCCGCTGCGGGTGGTTCGTGGCTGGTCGCGCAGTTCCCCGCGCCCCTTTGGGGGCGCTTCGGATCACCCCAGGAGAGAAGCGAGCCTGCGCCATTCCTGCCTGGGCAGGGCGTCCCGCTCGCCCTCCGTCACCAGCTGGAGGGCCACGTGGTCGGCGCCCGCCTGGTGGAAGGTGTCGATGCGGTCGCGGACGCGCCGGTCGTCGCCCCAGGCGAAGAGCGCGTCGACCAGGCGGTCGCTGCCGCCGTCGGCCAGGTCGTCCTCGGTGAAGCCGAGGCGCAGGAAGTTGCCGGTGTAGTTCGGCAGGGCGAGGTACATGGCCAGGGTCCCGCGGGCCAGGGCGCGGGCGCGGGACGGGTCGGTCTCCAGGACGACCTTCAGCTCCGGCGCGAGCAGCGGGCCCTCGCCGAGGATCTCGCGGGCCTGGGCGGTGTGCTCGGGGGTGACCAGATACGGCACCGCGCCCGCCGCCCGCTCGCCGGACAGCTGGAGGGTCTTGGGGCCGAGGGCGGCCAGCACCCGGCGGTCCGCGGGCACCCCGGCCGCGTCCAGGGCGTCGAGGTAGGAGACCAGGGCCGAGTACGGGCGGCGGTACTGGTCGGCGAGCTTGGCGTGGCTCACGCCGAGGCCGAGCAGGAAGCGGCCGGGGTGGGCGGCGTCCACCGCGGCGAAGGCCGCCGCGCTCGCGTCGGCGTCGTACTGCCAGATGCTCTGGATGCTGGTGCCGACGGCGAGGGTGGTGGTGGCCTCAAGGAGCGGTACGGCGTGCCGGGCTGCGCTGCTGCCGCCCAGCCATGCGGCGCCGTACCCGAGGCTCTCCAACTCGGCCGCCGCCTCCGCCAGTTCGCCGCGCCGGGACGGGTCCTCCGCGCGCAGGCCGACGCTCCAGATGCCGTATCGGCCGATCCTGTCCTTCACGGTGCTCATGGGTCGATCCCTCCGGGTGGGGCCGTGATCGTCAACGTCTGCAGTCATCCCCAACCGGAGGGATGCCTCGGGTAATCCCCGGGGGGCGTCACACCTTCAGGAACTGCTCCAGCCCCGCTACGACGAACCGGTGGTCCTGCAGCTGGGGAAGGCCGGAGACGGTGACCGCGCCGATGACGCCCACGTCCTCGACGGTGATCGGGAACGAGCCGCCGTGGGCCGCGTAGACGTCGGGGTCCAGGCGGGAGGAGTCCTCGAAGGCCGTGCCCTTGGCGCGGAAGCGCGCGCCGACCAGGTAGGAGGAGGCGCCGTAGCGCTCCACCACGCGGCGCTTGCGGGCGATCCAGGCGTCGTTGTCCGGGGTGGAGCCCGGCAGGGCCGCGTGGAAGAGCTGCTGTCCGGCGCGGTGGATGTCGACGGCGACCGGGGCCCGGCGCTCCCGGGCCAGCTCGACGAGGAGCGAGCCGAGGGCCCAGGCGTCGTCGTGGGTGAACCGGCGGAAGACCAGGCGGCGTTCCTGTGCCTCCAGTTCCGCGACGGACGGGGTCTGCTCCGGGGTGGTCCTCGGGGTGATCTGCGGATGATGCTGAGGGTGCTGTTGGTGCTGCGGGTGCTGCATCAGAGGTTCACCGTCACCTTGTCCCGGGCGGACCTGCGGGCCGCTTCCAGGACGTCCAGGGTGTCGGCCGCCTCCAGGGCGGTCACCGGGTTGGGGCCGGCGCCGGTCAGGGCGCGCGCGACGGCCGCGTAGTAGGCGGGGTAGTCGCCGGGGAGGGTCGGTACGGGAGTGCCGCCGCCGGTCACCGGGGACTCTCCGGCGCCGATGCGACCGTAGCGGGACTCGGGCTCCGCGCCCCACCGCGGACCCGGGCGCAGGCCCTCACGCAGGGCCGCCTCCTGCGGGTCGAGGCCGTACTTCACATAGCCGGCGCGGGAGCCGAGGACCCGGAAGCGGGGGCCGAGCTGGGCGGTCGTCGCGGAGACGTAGAGGTGGGAGCGGACGCCGTTCGCGTGGGTGAGCGCGATGAAGGTGTCGTCGTCGGTCTCGGCGCCGGGGCGGCGGATGTCCGTCTCGGCGTACACCTCGGCCGCCGGGCCGAAGAGGACCAGGGCCTGGTCGACGACATGGCTGCCGAGGTCGTACAGCAGACCTCCGATCTCTGCCGGGTCGCCGGACTCGCGCCAGCCGCCCTTCGGCTCGGGGCGCCAGCGCTCGAAGCGGGACTCGAAGCGCCGGACGTCGCCCAGCTCTCCCTGGGAGATCAGCCGGCGCAGCGTCAGGAAGTCGTTGTCCCAGCGGCGGTTCTGGAAGACGGACAGGAGCAGGCCGCGCTCCTCGGCGAGGGTGGCGAGGTCGCGGGCCTCGGCCGCCGTGCCGGCGACCGGCTTGTCGACGACGACCGGCAGGCCCGCCTTGAGGGCGGCGGAGGCGAGCGGGACGTGTGTCTTGTTCGGGGAGGCGATGACGACCAGGTCCAGCCGGTCCGCGCGGTCGAACAACTCCTCGTGCGTGGCGACGGGCGTCACGTCCGGGAACTCGGCGCGGGCCAGCTCCTGCCGCTCCGGGTGGGAGGTGACCACGGTGTCCAGGGCGAGGCCCTCGGTGGCGGCGATCAGCGGGGCGTGGAAGACGGAGCCGGCGAGGCCGTAGCCGATCAGGCCGACGCGGAGGGGGGTGGCAGTCGTGCGTCCTGTCATGGGCCCTACTTTCGCAACGCTGTTGCCAAAGTGCAAGCGGTGGGGACAATGGGTGACGTGAACAGCACGAGGGCGGCGACGAGGACGGGCGGCGGGACTGGTGGCGCCGGGCCGGTGGGGGCGAATCTCGGCGTGGTGCGCAGTCACAACACCGCGCTGGTGCTCGGGCTGCTGCGGGATGCGGGGGCGGAGGGCATCAGCCGGCTCGAACTGGCCGAGCGGACCGGTCTGACCCCGCAGGCCGTCAGCAAGATCACCGCGCGGCTGCGGCAGGAGGGGCTCGCGGCGGAGGCCGGGCGGCGGGCGTCGACGGGCGGCAAGCCGCGCACCGTACTACGGCTCGTGCCGGAGGCCGCGCATGCGGTGGGAGTGCATCTGGACCGCGACGAGCTGCGGGTGGTGCTGGCCGATCTGGACGGGGCCGTGGTCGGGGAGCGGCGGGCCGGGCTGGACCTGGGGGCGGGGGCGCAGGCTGTCCTGGGGGCGGTCGTCGGCGCGGTGGAGGGGGTTGTGCGGGACGGGCTCGGCCGGGGCGCGGAGGGGGCCGCCGGGGCCGGGTCGCCGGCCGGTGCGGGGACACTCCTCGGGGTGGGGGTGGCGCTTCCGGGGCCGCTCGACCATGCACGGGGTGTGCTGCACCGGGTCACCGGGTTTCCCGAGTGGGACGGGTTTCCGCTGCGCGACGCCCTCGGGGAGCGGCTGGGAGTGCCGGTCGTGGTCGACAAGGACACGAATGCGGCGGCGCTCGGGCTGTCGGTCGGGGGTGAGGGGGGATCCTTCGCGTATCTGCATCTCGGTACGGGGCTCGGCGCCGGGCTGGTGATCGGCGGGCGCGTGCATCGGGGGGCGCGGACCGGGGCGGGGGAGTTCGGGCACCAGGTGATCCAGCTGGACGGGCCGCTGTGCGAGTGCGGGAACCGGGGGTGCGTGGAGGTGCTGTGCCTGGCGGCGGTGGGGCGCGGGGAGACCGCGGAGGCGGCGCGGGCGCTGGGGGTCGGGGCGGGGAATCTGGCCGGGTTGCTGGACATCGACGTGGTGCTGCTCGGGGGGCGGACGATCGCGGGGGCGCCGGGGGTGTTCGTGCGGGGGGTCGATGAGGTGCTCCGGGCTCGGGCGGCGCGGGAGGGGACGCGGGGGGAGCCGGTGCCGGTGCGGGTCGCTCCGCGAGGGGAGCGGGTGGTGGCCGAGGGGGCCGCGCAGTTGCTGCTGGCGCCGGTGTTCGGGCGCGGCGACGCGTAGGCGGTGCCCTGCGCTGTGGCCGCCCGGGGCGGGGTCGCCTGCCGGTGCCGGCCCGGCCGGGTGCCCTCCCGGCCGCGGCTACGGCATCGCCTGAAGCCGACGCCAGGGCGCACCCGCAGAAACGGCGCACCCGCAGAAAAGGAAGCGAGGTTCCCGGCGTGCGGGGCAGTCCTGGGTACTCGGTGCGCCGGGCTTTCCCCGGGCAAGGAGGTGCCACGTGCACACGACCAGGACGAGAACGGTCGCCGGTCTGCTGGGAGCCGCCGCGCTCTGCCTCGCGGTGCCCGCCCAGGCCTTCACCGACACCGGCACGGACCGGAAACCCACCCCCTACTGCGGAACGGACCGGGCTTCCGGGCTCGGTGTGTCGGCCACCGGGAACGTGCCCTGTGCCACCGCGCTCCAGGCGGCGGCGGCCTACACCAAGGTCTGGCACGGCACGAAGGGCGCGCCCGTCGAGGTGCGCGCGGCCGGGGCCACGTGGAAGTGCCAGGAACGCCAGGGCGACCCCGACCCCTACCAGGTATGCGTCGACACGCAGGACAACACCCGGCTGGTCCTGCTGTCCTCCTGATCCCGCACCCCGGAGGTCTCATCCCATGATGTCCCCACGTCTGTCGGCGGCTGCGGCCGGTGCCGTGCTGCTCCTCACGCTCTCCCCGGCGGCCCGTGCCGCGTCGTCCGTGCGCCCGGACAGTGCGTGCGACACGGCCGTGGCAGCCGCCGCGAACGCCGAACACGACTACGAAGCCCTGAAGAACGGCATCCAGCGCCAGATCGCCGATGGAGGCCACCCGGACCAGTCCGAGCTGCAGGCGCTCCAGGACGCCGACGCCCAGCGCGCCGCGGCGGCCTCCCAGGCCCAGCGCGTCTGCGGTACCTGACGCCCCGGCCACCGGACCTGCGCCGACCGGGCGGAGTTGCGGCCCGGTCCCGGAGTGGCGTCCGCGGTCCCCGCCCGCCACCCGGCATGGTCATGTGTTCATGCGACTGTGCACGTCCCTGTCCCTCTGCCTGGCCGCAGCCGCCGCCGTGGTCGTCCCCGTGTCGTCGCCGGCACCCGCCTTCGCCGACACACCCCCCGCCTGCGTCGGCGCCGATGCGCGTTCCTTCCCGCTGACCACCCGGATCCGCGGCGGCCCGGACTCCTACGAGGCGGGCGGCGGATTCGGCACCTGGTACCTCGACCTCACCAACACCACCCGCCGGACCTGCACCGGGGTCCACCCGGTGGTCGTCCTCGTCGACGACAAGCGCGCCCTGAAGCCGGACCGGATCGAGCTGGAGTTCTACGACCGCCCCCGGGCCCGGCCGGTGACGTTCGAGGTCACCGACGAGCAGGAGCTGGTCGGTGTGCTCGACGGCGAGGGGTTCGACGGGTTCGCCGTACCGCCCGGCGGGACCGTCAGCGTCAAGCTCAGACTGGCGCTCCGCTCCGACGCCGTGGCCGACCGGGTCACCGCCACCGCCGCCGTGGTCCAGCGCCGGGGGGACGACGGGGACTGGGTCGGGGAGTCCAACGCGTACCGGTTCGGGGTCGCCCGGGACGGCGAGGAGCCGCCGCCGGACCCGCCGCCGGACCCGACGCCGGCCCCGGAAGGCACCCAGGAGGGCGGCGGTGTGGTCCCCAGTGCGTCCGGCACCCCGCAGGCCACCCCCGGCACCGGTACCCCCAGCGCCACGCCCGGCCCCTCCCTGCCGTTCACCCAGGAGACGGCGACGGAGGCGGAGGCGCAGGCGCAGGCGAGGGAGCAGGTGGGGGCGCAGGCGGGGGCGCAGGCGGCCCGGGAGTGGTCCCGCGAGCTGGCCCGTACCGGACACGGCCGCGCCGCCGCGCTGCTCATGGCCGCCGCCGCGCTCCTCGGGTTCGGCGGCGGAGCCCTGCTGCTGGCCCGCAGACGCCGCTGAGCCGTGAACCGGGGTCCCCTGGGGCGCCACACGTCCGGTCTGCGACGATCCCTGCGTGGACTACCCGAACGACCAGGCTCCCGGCGCCCCCGTCCGCTCCGGCATTCCCGAGCACGGCCGCATCCCCAAGTACTACGCGGTGAAGGCACGGATCGCCGCCCTGCTGGAGGAACTCGGGGAGGACGGTGTCATCCCCACCGAGCGGGACCTCGCCGAGCGGTACGACGTCGCCCGGGAGACCGTGCGGCAGGCCGTACGGGAGCTGGTGCTGGAGGGGCGGCTGCGGCGCCGGGGCCGCGGGACGGTCGTGGCCGGGCCCAAGCTCGCCCAGCCGCTGTCCCTCGCCAGCTACACCGAGGGCGTGCGCCGCCAGGGCCGTACGCCCGGACGGACCCTCGTCACGCTGGACCGCTTCCCCTGCCCGGACGCCCTCGCCGCCGAGACCGGGCTCACCCGGGGCGAACCCGTCTGGCACCTGGAGCGTGTGCTGCTCGCCGACGAGGAGCGGGTCGGCCTGGAGAGCACGTACGTCGCCGTCGAGCGGGTGCCGCGGCTGGACGGTGACTTCGACCCCGACTCCTCCTTCTACGGCTACCTCGCCACCCAGGGCATCTCCTTCGGCGACGCCGACGAGCGGATCGAGACCGTGCTGGCCACCCCCCGCGAAGCCCTGCTCATCGGCACCCCGCCCGCCCTGCCCATGCTGCTGATCCACCGGATCTCCCGGGACACGGAAGGACGGCCCCTGGAGCGCGTGCGGTCGCTGTACCGGGGTGACCGGTTCTCGTTCACCACGCATCTCAACGGCTGAGGAGCGCCCTGCCGGCAGCCGACGTGATCACGAAAAGATAACGGGTCTAGCCCAAACATGATGGGTCGTTCACTCTCGTTGTCAGCCGGACCCTTCCGGTTCCCCGATCGCGAGGAGCGTTGCAGCCGTGAGAGTGACAGTCGTCGGAGCCGGCGTGGTGGGCACCATGCACGCCTGGCACGCAGTGCGGCGCGGCCACCAGGTCGTCCAGATCGAGCGCGAGGCCGAGGCGCGCGGCGCCTCGCTGCGCAACTTCGGGCAGATCTGGGTCAGTGGCCGCGCCGGTGGAGAAGAGCTGGAGACCGCGCTGCGGGCGCGGGAGCTGTGGGAGGGGATCGGGAGCCGCGTCCCGGCGCTGGGCTTCCGGGCCAACGGGTCCCTGACCCCTGTCCGCGGCCCCCTCGAACTCGCCGTCGCCGAGGCCGCCGTGGCCCGCCCCGACGCCGCCGCACGCGGCTACAAGCTCCTCACCCCGGACGAGGCCCGCGCCCTCAACCCCGCCCTGCGCGGCGACTTCACCGCCGCCCTGCACTGCGAGCGGGACGCGGCCGTGGAGCCCCGCACGGCTCAACTCGCCCTGCGGGCAGAGCTCCTGGCACACCCGGACTACACCTTCCTGCCAGGCCGGGAGGTGCGCGAGGTGACCGGCGCCGGGACCGTCCGGGACGACCACGGGGACGTCCACCGGGCCGACGCGGTCGTCCTGTGCACCGGTGCCTGGCTCGGCGGCCTGGTCCGCGAACTCGCCGGACCCGGGCTGCCGGTGCGCCGCGTCCGCCTGCAGATGATGCAGACCGACCCGCTCGGCGAGCCGCTGACCACCTCCGTCGCCGACGCCGACAGCTTCCGCTACTACCCGGCGTACGCCTCCCCGGCCCTGGACCGGCTCAACGCCGGACAGCCGCAGCCGGAGACCGCCGCCACGCACCGGATGCAGCTGCTCATGGTGCAGCGCGCCGACGGCGGCCTGACCATCGGCGACACCCACGAGTACGCGCACCCCTTCGCCTTCGACACCGTCGAGGAGCCGTACGAGCACCTCACCGGCGTCGTCGAGTCCCTGCTCGGCCGGCCACTGCCGCGCATCCGCCGCCGCTGGGCGGGCGTGTACGCGCAGTGCACCGAACCCGGCCGGGTGGTGCACCGCCGGCAGGTGCGCGAGGGGGTGTGGCTGGTCACCGGGCCCGGCGGGCGCGGCATGACCTGCGCCCCCGCGATAGCCGAGACCACCGCGAACGAACTGGGCTGGTGAGCACGTTGAACACCACGACCGACATCCGTCTCGTCGTCCTCGACATGGCCGGTACGACCGTCGCCGACGGCGGACTGGTCGAGCGCGCCTTCGAGGCGGCGGCCGTAGAGCTCGGGGTCACACCCGGCTCGGCCGAGCACGCCGACCACCTCGCCTACGTCCGCGCCACCATGGGCGAGTCCAAGATCTCCGTCTTCCGGCACCTGTTCGGCGCCGAGGACCGCGCCCGGCGCGCCAACACCGTCTTCGAGAAGGCGTACGGCGAACTCGTCGACGCCGGCCTGACCGCCCCGGTGCCGGGCGCCCGCGAGGCCATCGAGGAGCTGGCCGCCAGCGGTCGTACCGTCGTCCTGACCACCGGCTTCGCCCGCGTCACCCAGGACGCGATCCTCGACGCCCTCGGCTGGCGCGACCTCGTCCCGCTCACCCTGTGCCCGGCCGACGCGGGCGGACGCGGACGGCCCTACCCGGACATGGTCCTGGAGGCCTTCGTGCGCACCAGGGCCGCCGAGGACGTGCGGCAGGTCGCCGTCGTCGGGGACACCTCGTACGACGTGCTCAGCGGGGTGCGGGCCGGGGCCGGGCTGGTCGCCGGGGTGCGCACCGGGGCCCACGGGGACGAGGAGTTCCGCGCCGCCGGCGCCACGCACGTCCTCGACTCCGTCGCAGGCCTGCCCGCCCTGCTCCTGGGGGCCCGGTGAGATGAGCATCCGCTTCGACTCCGTCACCGTCGCCTACGACGCCCACGTCGACAGCCTCGCCCTCGAACCCTCGGCCTGACCGTCGAGCCCGCCGAGGTCATGGCGCTGCTCGGCCGTCGGCCACCGGCAGCTGACGTGGGCGGGCAGCAGCCGACCGGGGTCAGGATCAGGCCACTTTCACTAGGCTGGGGGCGTCGGTACGCCGTGGTTCCGGCGCCCCCGCTTTCTTGACCGTACGTACGCCAGGAGACGCACAACATGGCAGACCGCAAGCCGATCGAGTCGTGGCTGACCGACATGGACGGTGTCCTGATCCACGAAGGCGTCCCGATTCCCGGAGCCGACGCCTTCCTGAAGAAGTTGCGCGAGTCCGGCCGGCCCTTCCTGGTGCTGACCAACAACTCGATCTACACCGCCCGTGACCTGCACGCCCGACTGCGCCGGATGGGCCTGGACGTGCCGGTGGAGAACATCTGGACCTCCGCCCTGGCCACCGCCCAGTTCCTGGACGACCAGCGCCCCGGCGGCAGCGCCTACGTCATCGGCGAGGCGGGCCTGACCACCGCGCTGCACGACATCGGCTACATCCTCACCGACCACGAGCCCGACTTCGTGATCCTCGGCGAGACCCGCACCTACTCCTTCGAGGCCCTCACCAAGGCCGTCCGGCTGATCAACGACGGCGCCCGGTTCATCGCCACCAACCCCGACAACGTCGGCCCGTCCACGGAGGGCGACCTGCCCGCCACCGGCTCGGTCGCCGCCCTGATCACCGCCGCGACCGGCAAGAAGCCGTACTTCGTGGGCAAGCCGAACCCGCTGATGATGCGGGCCGGGCTCAACGCCATCGGGGCGCACTCCGAGACCTCCGCGATGATCGGCGACCGCATGGACACCGACGTCCTCGCGGGCCTGGAGGCCGGTATGCGCACCTTCCTGGTGCTCAGCGGCGTCACCCAGCCCGACGACGTCGACCGTTACCCCTTCCGTCCCTCGCGGGTCGTCGACTCCATCGCGGACCTGGTCGACCTGGTCTGAACCGGGGTTTTCAAACCCCGGTCCACCCGTTCGGAGCAACGGGGCGCCCCCTGGGATGCGGGGGCGCTCCGGCCGGGGGAGCCTCCTGATAACTGGAGGTTCACGATGGGCTCACTACGCCTCACGTTGTGTACAGGGATTCTGGCCGTCGCCGCGTTCGCCCCGGCCGCCCACGCGGCCGACGGAGCCTCGGTCTCCGTGACCCCCGCCTTCCCCGGCCCCGGCTCGGAGGTGTCCTTGCGGGTGCGCGGCTGCTCCGGGCAGCAGGGCACCGCCACCTCGTCCGCGTTCGTCTCCGACGCGCGGCTGACCGGCGGCCAGGGCGCCCTGACCGGCGAGACACGCGTCCGCTCCTCCCTGGCACCGGGTGTCTACGACGTCAGGATCACCTGCGCCGGCTCAGTGATCACCGGCAAGGTCACGGTGGGCGGCGGGGGAGCCGGGCAGTCCGCGGAGCCCGGCCGGCTGCCCACCGGGGATGCCACGCCCGTCGCCCCCGTCAACGCGGGCGGCGGCGGCACCGCGCACTTCGCCACGGTGGCCACCAGTGAGTCCGGACCCGACACCGTCCAGTCGGTGACCGGACTCGTCCTGGCCGGGATCGCGGCCGTCGCCGTCGGGCTCGGCGCCCGCCGCAGCCGCCGTACGCGCTGAAGCGGCCCATGTCCGACGACCGCGGGCGCGCCACCGGCACCGAGTGGCTCCTCACCGGCCTCACCTGGGCCCTGCTGCTGCTCGGGCTGTGGCTGTGGGGGCGCGGGCTGACCGGCGTACCGCAGGGCACGGACGGCCCCGCCACGGGTGACCTGTTCGCCGCCGAACCCGCCGACCCCGCCCGGCTGCCCCGCCCGGCCACGCCGCTCGGGGACGCCGTACCCCAGCGGGTGGACATCCCCCAGCTGCGGGTGCAGGCACCGGTGGTGAGCCGGGGCCTGGACGCCCAGGGCGCCGTCGACCCGCCGCCCCTCGACCAGCCCGGTGTGGTCGGCTGGTACGGCGCCGGCACCGCCCCGGGTGCGAAGGGCGCGGCGCTCCTGGTCGGACACGTCGACACCGCCACCCGGCCCGCGGTCTTCTACCGGCTCAGCACGCTCACGCCCGGCGAGCGGGTCCGGGTGGTCCGCTCGGACGGCACGGTCGCCGAGTTCACCATCGACGACGTCCGTGTCCTGCCCCGCGCCGGCTTCGACGCCGACCAGGCCTACGGTCCCCACCGGGCCGGCCGCGCCGAGCTGCGCCTGATCACCTGCGGCGGCTCCTTCGACCGCGCCGGCCACAGCTACACGGCCAACGTGGTGGTCTCCGCGTACCTCACCAAAACCACCCGCTGACCCCCGTACGCCCCGCCACACGGCCTCGTTTCGCACCGGCCGGATATGCCACGATTGGCACCCTGACCAGTTCGCCCAGGGGGCCAGGGGGATTCGTATGTACGACAGCAGGGGGGCCCGTTCTTCCGCGCGCGCGTCGGCGGCGGTGGTGCTGGGGGCGGCACTGCTGCTTGCCGGATGCTCCTCCGGGGGCGGGGACGAGCACGGGGACCCGGCGGCCCGCATCACCCAACAGCCCAAGGCCGCCGACCCGTTCTGGGTCAACCCGGACGGCACCGCGGCCCGCCAGCTCGCCGCCTACGCCAAGTCCGGCAGGAAGTCCGAGGCCGAGCAGATCAGAAAGATCGCCGAGCAGCCGGTGGGGGAGTGGATCGGCCCCGAGAACCCGGAGAAGGAGGCCCGAGGCTTCACCGAGGCCGCCCAGAGGTCCGACCGCACGGCCCTGCTCGTCCTCTACAACATCCCGCACCGCGACTGCGGCCAGTACTCCCAGGGCGGCGCCGCCGACGGCAACGCCTACCGCGCCTGGATCGACGGCGTGGCCCGTGGCATCGGTGACCGCTCCGCGATGGTCGTCCTCGAACCCGACGCCGTCCTGCACCTCGTGGACGGCTGCACCCCGGCCCAGTTCCACGAGGAGCGCTTCGACCTCCTCAGGGGCGCGATCGCCAAGCTGAAGTCCCTGAAGAACACCAGGGTCTACCTGGACGCGGGCAACGCCGGCTGGGGCCGCCCCGACCAGATCTACCAGCCCCTCCGGCAGGCTGGCGCCGACCGGGCCGACGGCTTCTCCGTCAACGTCTCCAACTTCTACTCCACCCAGGACTCCATCGCCTACGGCAAGCAGCTCTCGGCCAAGGTGGGCGACAAGCACTTCGTCATCGACACCAGCCGCAACGGCAACGGCCCCTACACGGGCGGCGACCCGGCCCAGCGCTGGTGCAACCCACCGGACCGGGCCCTGGGAGAAGCCCCGACGACGAAGACGGCCGACCCCCTGGTGGACGCCTACCTGTGGGTCAAGCGCCCGGGGGAGTCCGACGGCACGTGCAAGGGGGGCCCGAAGGCGGGGGGCTGGTGGGCGAGTTACGCACTCGGCCTTGCGAAGAACAGCAAGTGATCACGGCACCTTCACCCACTGCGCCTTCGACGGCGTCCCCTGATCGTCGTCCACGAACAGCATGTACCACCCCGACTGCACCAGATTGCGGTTCTTGGGGACGGTCACCGTGATCTTGTCCCCGGCCGTCCTGAAGTCCAGCGCGATCGACCGCTGATCCACATCGGTCACGTGGGTCGAGGCGCTGGGCCGGATCAGCCGCACCTTCTTGATGCCGGCCGCGTGGTTCGACGTGAACGTCCCCGAAGCGCCGCGGGCGATCGTCTGCGGCCCCCCGCTCAAGGACGGCCGGGAATCCCGGTACAGATAGGGCGGCGTGTAGATCTCGATGCGCTGCTCGAACTTCCCCGGCTTCGTGTTCGCCTTGTCCCCGTACAGCGAGTCGGATCCGAAGAACATCACCCGCCCGTCCGGCAGCAGGATCGACCCGGAGTGGTAGTTCCGCCCCACCAGCGGATCGGCGACCTGCGTGAAGCTGTTGCTGTCGGGGTGGTACAGCCGCGCCTGGAGGATGTCGGAGTCGCTGCGCCCCCGGTAGTCCTCCGAGCCACCGGACACCAGGACCGTGTCGTCGGGCAGGATCGAGGACTGCGGATACCGGGTCCCCTTCTCCAGCTCGGGCCCGTCCACGAACCTGGGACTCCCGGCCTTCAGGTCGATCAGCCGCGTCTTCTTGCTCGACAGCTTGGACTCACCGACACCGCCACCCCCGATCACCATGAACTTCTCGTTCTGCGCCGGAGGCAGCAGCACGGTCCCGGAGGTCTCCATCCTGTCCGGATCGCTGAGCCCGGGCAGCTTCGTGAACCTGTTCGTGCCCACGTCCCAGATCCCCGGCTCACGGCCCACGTTGTCCGGCCCGTACCCCGCGTTCGACCCCGAGTAGAAGATCTTCCCGTTCTGCATCAGGAACAGCGCCGGATACGTCGGGAACTGCCGGATCGTCTTCGTGTACGTCCACTTCCTGGTCTTGGGGTCGAAGATCTCGTTCTTGCCCGGCACCAGCTGACCGATGTCGTCCAGGCCGGAGACACTGAGGATCCTGCCGTCCGACAGGGTGGTGAGCGTCGGGTACCAGCGGGCCTCGTTCATCGGGTCGACCTTGATGTACCGCTCGGCGACCGGGTCGAACTCGTAGGCGTCGCGGATGCCCTGGAAGTCCTTCTTGTCGAGGGCGAGCTTCTGCGCGATGCCGTACGTGTTGCGCGCGTCGACGCCGGTCAGACCCTGGATCCGGTAGTTGTCCTGGGTGCCGGTCTCGTACTGGGTGCCGCTCTTCTGCGCCTCGACGTAGATCCGCCCCAGGCCGGGGTCGTTGCGCAGGAACGCGCCGGTCCTCGGGTCGAAGACCTTCTTCGCCCGCGGGACGAGCACCGGGTCCTTGGACACGAACGTCTTGCCGTTGGCCTTGCCGGTGAACTTCGTGCCGGCGGGCAGCGTGATCGGCTTGTCCGGGTTCTCGTTGTGGACGATCACCAGGCCGCCGGCCTTGGTGACGTCGCCCTTGAGCTTCTCGTACCGCTTGGTGCCGCCCGCGATCAGCAGGTTGCCGTTGGCGAGCTGGGTGTGGCCGGTGCAGAACAGGTCGTTGGGCGTGGGGATCTTCTTGATCGTGCCCTTGACCGGGTCCCAGATCCTGGTGTCGAACTTCTTCTTGTCGAAGTTGTCCTGGTTGTTGCCCGAGCCCGCGACCAGCAGCACCTTGCCGGTGTGCAGGAGTGCCGCGTGGATGGTGTCCTGGCGGTACTCCGGCGGGAACTCGATGATGTCCCAGTGGCCGTTCTCGGCCTTGTACTCGGGTCTGTTGATCTTGTACTGGTGGTACTGCGCGGTGCCGAAGCGGTACACCCACGGCCCGTTCATCCCGGCCAGCGCGAGTACCACCGCCGTACCGATCGCGAGTCGACGGGCGCGACGGCGGCCTGCCTGGTCCTTCATTCCTTACGTCCCCCAAGTCCGCCAAGGGCGATCTGCATGGTCTGTTCGTTCTCCCCGGTCCGGTTCCGGTCGCCGTGCCCGGCGGTCGCCCAGGTCGGCCGCTGCTGTGGCACATGCGGCGCGCTGGCCGCGTACGGCGCCGGTACCGCGTCCTGCGGTTCGGCGACCGGCCCCGCCGCCGGCTTCGGCTTCCGCTTCTCCTGCCGCAGCGTGTACCGCCAGGCGAAGATCGGTGAGGCG
The DNA here is from genome assembly GCF_055603265.1 of Streptomyces sp. NPDC037288. Lineage (NCBI taxonomy): Bacteria > Bacillati > Actinomycetota > Actinomycetes > Kitasatosporales > Streptomycetaceae > Streptomyces > Streptomyces sp. NPDC037288. The sequence continues at coordinate 176,203 of NZ_JBVJVY010000003.1, read as the reverse complement.
GTGACCAGCAGGGCGAAGCAGGCCCAGGTGATCATCGCGGGGTGGGAGTGCCCGAACGCGAAGCCGGCCGCGAGGGAGCCGGCGAAGACCAGGATGAAGAACCAGTGGATCCGGAAGGTCCCGAACAGCGTGTCGGGACTCGCCGATTCGCCCTTGGGCGTCACCACGAACTTGCTCTTGCGGCGCAGTACGGCGTCCATGAGGGAGCGCGCGTAGATCGGCGCGGACAGCGCGGACATCACCATGCCCGCGACACCACCGGAGCCCTCCGGCTCGTGCGGGGAGACGTTGTGCCGCCGGTTCCAGACGTACAGGCCGATCTGCAGCGCGGACGCGTTGCCGTACAGCATCAGCCACACGGTCGGGTCGATGTTCACACCCGAGGCGCCCAGGCCCAGGAACAGTGCGCAGCTCAGCGCGGCGAGGATCCAGTTGAGGGCGGACATCGGATAGAAGATGATCATCATCGTGTAGTTGAAGAGCTTGCCCGGCCCCAGCGTGAACAGGCCCTTCCAGTACTGCTTGAGGATCGTCTCGTACGTGCCCCGGGACCAGCGCAGCTGCTGGGTGAAGAAGTCGGTCCAGGCGCTCGGGCCCTCGCCGACGGCGAGCACGTCCGGGGTGTAGACGGACTTCCACTTCCTCCCGGTCGCCGGGTTCTCGGCGCGGTGCATCTCGAAGCCCGTCGCCATGTCCTCGGTGATGGAGTCGTACAGGCCGCCGATCTGCTTGAGCGCCTTGATCCGTACGGCGTTGGAGGTGCCGACGAACATCGGGGCGCCGTAGCGGTTGCCGGCGCGCTGGATCAGGGCGTGGAAGAGGAACTGCTGGGACTCGGCTGCCTTGGTGACGAACGTGTCGTAGTTGCCGTAGACCTGCGGGCCGATGACGAAGCCGACGTCCGGGTCGCGGAAGTAACCGAGCATCCGCTCCAGGTAGTTGGGCAGCGGCACGTGGTCGGTGTCGACGGAGGCGAAGAAGTCGTAGTCGTCGCCGTGCGCCTCCAGCCAGGCGTTGTAGTTGCCGTGCTTGGTCTTCGCCCGGTGCGGGCCCTTGGGCCGGTTCCACTGCGCGACGCCCTTGCGGGAGAAGTGGTGCACACCGAGCCGGGCGCAGACCTCCTTGACGGCCGGGTCGTCGCCCTCGTCCAGCAACCACACGTGCAGCAGCCCCCGGTGACGCAGCTTCACCGCCGCCTCCAGGGTCTTCGTCACCATCTCCAGCGGCTCCTTGCCGGGCACGAAGGAGGTGAGGAAGGCGACGCGGGTGCCGGTCTCGGGGACGACCGGTATCGGGTCGCGGGCGACGAGGGTGGCGTGCGCGTTGGACAGCACGTTCATGCAGCGGAAGAACTCGATCAGGCCGATCGAGACGAGCATGACGGTGTCGAGGGCCGGCAGGAAGTCGTGGGCGGGATAGTCGCGTTCGGTCCAGTGTTCTGGCTGGAGCAGCCAGAACAGCAGCACCAGGGAGAGGACGGGGGCCGCGCCCAGCATGAGCGCGGCGCGGACGCGGTGCGGTTCCTGCGAGAGCAGCGACCGGTACTGCACCTGGTACGGCTTGGTCGGGTCGGGCTGGGTGAGGGGGCCCGCGAGCCGGCTGTAGTGCTCGTAGTCGTATCTCGGCAGGCTCTTCTTCATCCGGCGGAACTGGCCGGTCCGGTGTGTGACCGCCCTGAGCTGTGTGGTCTGTGACGGGTCGTTGTGAACGTGGCTCGGTCCGGCGCCCGGCGGCGTCGACGTCATGAGTCATTCCCCCCACACGCAGGTCACCGCGTGTTTCGTCGGTTCTTTCCGCCCGGCCGGCTCCCCTTAAGCCCACGCGCGCGGATCAGTGGTGGCTCGCAGTCCCCACGTCTTCCTCACCTTATAGACATGGGACGGCGAGCTTCCGGTTGCATGATGCCCCCCTCGGCATCGATTCATGAGCGGGCCCCCTCCCCGCCGTTCTGCAACCGCTTGATTCCCCCCAACTACCGCCAAACGGCGGCAGCTTGGACATCCAAGGGTTCTACGGTGCTCCGCATGATCGCAAGACGCGAAACACGGTGTTTACCGGTCAAACCCGTTCATTGTGGCGCGTGTGGGGGTCCGGAGGCGGGGGTGCGCCGGTGGTCTTCGGCGGCGCAGGCGCGCCGGTGGTGGAGAGGCGGACACGGATGTTGCCGAAGTGGTCTCTTATGGCCTCCTCCGCCCGCGGTGAGTCGCCGGACCGGACCGCGTCCAGGATCTCCCGGTGCTGGCGGCAGGTGACCCTGGGGTCCTGCGGCACGTCCACCAGATCCCGCTGCACCCGGTGGAAGGCGTCCCAGAACGCCTCCAGCACCTCGCTCAGCAGCACGTTGTCCAGTCCCCGGTAGAGGGTGGCGTGAAAGGCGCGGTCGGTCTCGGCGAGGCCGGCTCCCTGCGCGGCCTCCTGTTCCATACGGTCCACGAGGGCGTCCAGTTCAACGAGGTCCGCCTCGGGCAGTCGCCCGGCCAGCCGCGAGACCAGCCCGGTCTCCACGGCCTCGCGCAGCTCCAGCAGCTGCAGCAGGGAGTCCTCGCCCCGGTAGTGCCCGGCGACGGTGCGGAAGGTCAGCCCCTCGATCAGGGGCGCGAAGGACATCGAGCCGACGTACGTCCCGAAGCCGTGCCGGATCTCCACGATCCCCATCGCCTGCAGCGCCTTCAGGGCCTCGCGCACCGAGTTCCGGCTCGCGCCGAGGTACTCCATCAGCTCCGGCTCGGTCGGCAGCGGGGCTCCCGAGGGCAGCCGCCGGTCGACGATCAGCTTCTTGATCCGCTCCTGAAGGTCCCGGGCTGCCATGGCGAGAGGGTATCCGGCCAATCGGGGCATGCGAAAAGCCCCCCGCATACGCGAGGGGCCTTCCGGTCGGTGCGCCGCCAGGGACTCGAACCCCGGACCCGCTGATTAAGAGTCAGCTGCTCTAACCAACTGAGCTAGCGGCGCCTGCTGACACGGATAACTCTACCCGACCTTTCGGGGTGCCTCGGACCACCTGTCGGGGCCGGACGGCCACCTCGGGGGCGGTGTACATCGTTCGGACCGTCAAAGTGGCGGTCCGATGGACAGTTGAGAAACTGATCATCGTGCACGAGCGTGGACAAAACACCCCCGAATGTGAGGTAGATCGCATGACCACTCCGGTGTTCGAGGAAGTCGAGCCCGCGAGGGACTGCGACTGCCCCGGTTGCGTCGAAGCGCGACGGACGAGTCCCCGTCCGTCGTCCGGTCGACCCGGTGGCCGCCCGGCGGCCTGCGGAATCGTCGTCGTGGCCGCCGCGTCGGCCGTCCTCGGCGCGGTCACCCCGGCCGCCGCCGTCACCCCCGGCCGGCCCGCCGGGCAGCGCCCCCACGTCCCCGCCGACGGCGAGACCGAGACCCCCCAGGGCGGCAGGTCCCCGCTGCACGGCGCCGCGGGCAAGCCGGCCGAGCTCACCGCTGTCCCCATCCCCACGACCACCCGGGCCGACATCATCAAGCGCGCCAAGGTCTGGGTCGCCGCACAGGTGCCGTACAGCATGTCGGACTACTGGTCCGACGGGTATCGCCAGGACTGCTCCGGCTATGTCTCCATGGCCTGGAACCTGGGGAGCAACGAGTGGACGGGCAGCCTCGACCAGTTCGGCGTGAAGATCACCAAGGAGGAGCTGCAGCCCGGAGACATCCTGCTGTACCACAACCCCGACAACCCCGAGAAGGGCTCCCACGTGGTGATCTTCGGTGGCTGGACGGACTCCGCGCACACCACCTACACGGTCTACGAGCAGACACCCCCGCACGCCCGCAGCCAGCCCACCCCCTACCCCTACTGGAGCAACGCCGACAAGTACGTCCCCTACCGCTACAAGGGCGTGACCGCGGAGGCGGCGGGCGCCCAGCGCACCGACGGCAAGGCGAGGGTTCCGGGCCGGCCCGCCTCCCACGGGGTCCCCGGCTACCCCGGCCGGAACCTCTTCCGTCCGGGTGCGGAGAACGCGTACGTCGCGCAGCTGGGCCGCCGGCTGGTGGAGAAAGGGTTCGGCAGGTTCTACGCCACCGGCCCCGGTCCGCGCTGGAGCGAAGCGGACCGGCGTGCCGTGGAGGCCTTCCAGCGTGCTCAGGGCTGGCGCGGCGGCGCGGCGGACGGCTACCCGGGACCGGAGACCTGGCGGCGGCTCTTCGCGGACGCGGACCCCGGCCACGAGAGCGGCCGGTGACCCGCCTGATCCTTCCATCCCCCCTGTTCGTGACGTATCTGGCGCGGAGGCTGGAGCAACGCATGAGTACGACCACGTCACACACGCCGCCCGAGTCCGAGGGGCAGCCGGAGGGCGCTCCGGTGCCGGGCGGGCGTCCGGCCCGGCTGATCCAGAACGAGGTGACCACCGAGATCCCCGTCCATCTGCTCTTCCGCGACGACCCCGACCCGGTGAACCCGGTGAAGGTCCCGCTCAAGCCCGCCGTGGTGGCCCGCCGGCAGGGCACCGGCGAGCAGCCGCGCCTCGGGCGGCCGGCACCGGTGCGCCGCCGGCCGCTGCCGGAGGTCGACCCGGAGCTGGTGGAGCGTCCGGCGCGGGCCCTGCCGGGGGCGGCCGGGGTGCTCGCCGGGGCCTGCGGTTTCACCGGGTGTCTGGCGACCTCCTGGTGGGCGGGGCTGCTTCCGCCGGCCGTGGTGGAGGCGCTGCGGCTGCCCGCCTGCGGGGGCGCGGGACTCGGCCCGGCGCAGTGGGCGGCGTACGCCGGGGCCGGGGCGCTCGCGATGTTCGGCTTCGCCGGCCTGGCCCGGGGGCGGTCCGGGCGGGCCTGGGTCCTCGGGATGTTCGGCGGCTACCGGGGGACGGTCCGGCGCACCGGGCTGGTCTGGGTCAACCCGCTGCTGCCGCGCCGCCGGGTCGATGTGCGGCTGCGGCACTGGCGCAGTGAGGCGATGCCGGCGGCGGATCCCGACGGGATGGCGCTCAGGGTGGCGGTGCTGGTGGTGTGGCGGGTGCGGGACACCGCGCGGGCCGTGCTCGGCGTCGAGGACCACGAGAAGTATCTGCGCGAGTGCGTGGAGGCGGCGCTGGCCCGGGTTCCGGTGGAGCCGGCGGGCGGGACGCGGGGCGGGGTGACGGCGGCCGGGGACGCGCTGACCCGGCTGGTGGCGGAGGAGGCCGCGCCGGTGGGTGTGCAGGTGTTCTCGGTGCAGCCGATCCGGGTGGAGTACGCCCCGGAGGTCGCCGCCGCGATGCACCGGCGCAGGATCGCCGCGCTGGACGCCCGGCAGCGGGCCGGCATGCTCAGCTCGGTGGTGGACTCGGTGGAGGACACGGTGACCCGGCTGACCGTGCGGGGCCTGGTGGAACTGGACGACTACGAGCGGAAGGTGCTGGTGCGGGACCTGACGGTCGCCTTCTGCTCGGGCCGCGGGGAGCCGTTGTAGCGGGCGGCGCAGCCGGTATCCACGTCTTTTGTATGGACACATTCAACTACCGGCAATAACCTGGCACTTGGTCTAGACCTACCTGCACAGCTCACCGAACTCCCCACGTTCTCCAGGAGCGGCAGTATGCACACCAGGACCAGGTTGTCCGCGGTCGTGCTGGGCGTGGTGACCGCCGGAGCGTTCGCGCTCTCCACCGGCGGCGCCAGCGGGCACGGCTACACCGACCTCCCCATCAGCAGGCAGAAGCTCTGCGCCAACGGCACCGTGACGGGCTGCGGCGAGATCCAGTACGAGCCGCAGAGCGTCGAGGGCCCCAAGGGCTTCCCGGCCGCGGGGCCCGCCGACGGCCAGCTCTGCAACGGCGGCCTGAGCCGGTTCGCCCAGCTCAGCTCGCCGACCACCCCGTCCGGCGGAGCCTGGCCCACGACCAGGGTGACGGGCGGTCAGTCGTACACCTTCCGCTGGCAGTTCACCGCCATGCACGCCACGACGGACTTCACGTACTACGTCACCAGGCAGGGCTGGAACCAGAACCACCCCCTGTCCCGCTCGGACCTCAACCTCACCCCGTTCCTGACGGTCCCGTACCACGGTCAGCGCCCGCCGCAGACCCTCACCCACAGCGGCACCCTGCCGACCGGGCTGAGCGGGCACCACGTCATCCTCGCGGTGTGGACGATCGCCGACACGGGCAACGCGTTCTACGCCTGCTCGGACGTCACCTTCTGAGGACCGTTCTGCCACAGCACGGAAACTGAGGTTCCCCTGAGGCGAGCCGCCCCTACCGGCGGGTACGTTCCTCGCACGCCGGCCGAGCGGGGACGGCGCACCGGCCCTCGGGGGAACCACATGTTCGAGTTGCTCTTCTACGCCGTGCCCGCCCTCATGATCGCCGGGGCGGTCTTCGCCCTGGTCGGGCTCCTCCGCCGGTCGCGGGAGGTGCGCAGGGCCTGGAACGGCGGGCTGACGGCCGAGGCGCGCTGTCTGCGGACGTACACCACGACCAGCGGGGGCGGTGAGACCTCCGTCAGCACGACGCTCCACCACGTGTACGAGTTCACCACCCGCGAGGGCCGTGCCGTCCGCTTCGAAGAGGCCAACGGCCCGGGGACGACGATCGCGGGCGACATCGTCACCGTGCACTACACGGCGGAGCGCCCCGAGCGGGCGACGGCCCACGCCCCGGCGCGCGGGAAGCTCGCCGCCGAATCCGGCTGCCTGGTGGCGTTCTTCGGCGTGTTCATCGGGGGCTGCGTCACCTTCATGGTCGCCGCCCACGCTGTGTTCTCGATGGCGGACGACTTCCTGCCCTAGCCATCCCCATCTGATGGCGTGTCAGCTACCGTGCGCCCCATGGAGTCCAGGGCGCGCACGGTCGCGGAGCTGGTCGCGGCCCGGTGGGGGGACCACCGGCCGGGGCTGATGTGTGAGGCGCGGCTGCTGACGCAGCACGAGGTGGCCGCCGGCGCCGCCGCGCGGGCCGCCCTGCTGGCCGACCTGCTGCCACCCGGTGCCGTACCGCATGTCGGCGTGCTCCTCGACAACACCGAGGAGTTCCCGCTGTGGCTCGGTGCCGCCGCCCTCGCCGGAGCGGCCGTCGCCGGGATCAACCCCACCCGCCGGGGCCCCGAGCTGGCCCGGGACATCCTGCACACCGAGTGCCCGCTGCTGGTCACCGAGCAGGCCCACCTTCCCCTGCTGGCGGGCCTGGAACTGCCCGGGGTGCGGATCCTCGTGACGGACGGGGACGAGTACGGCGAGGAGTACGCCGAGCTCCTCGCCCCGTACGCCGGCGCCGTACCCGACCCGTCCCGCGCCACACCCGCCGACCGGCTGCTGCTGTACTTCACCTCCGGGTCGACCGGCGCCCCCAAGGCCGCACTCTGCTCCCAGGGCCGGCTGGCGGCGGCCGGGCAGGCACTGGTCCGGCAGTTCGGGGTGCGCCCGGACGACGTGCACTACATCTGCATGCCGATGTTCCACGGCAACGCGGTGATCGCCGACTGGGCGCCCGCACTGGCCGCCGGCGCGGGGGTGGCGCTGCGGCGGCGGTTCTCGGCCTCCGCGTTCCTCCCCGACGTACGCCGCTACCGGGCGACCTACTTCACCTACGTCGGGCGCGCCATCCAGTACATCCTCGCCACCGAGGAGCGCGCGGACGACCGCGACAATCCGCTGCGGACGGGCTTCGGCACCGAGGCCGGTGCGGTGGACGCCGTCGCCTTCGAGCGGCGCTTCGGGGTGCGGCTGGTCGAGGGCTACGGCTCCTCCGAGGGCGGTGCGGCGATCCAGTGGGCGCCGGGCACACCGAAGGGGGCGGTGGGACCGGCCGGGCCGGGGCTGGTGGTCCTCGCCCCGGGCACCGGCCGCGCGTGCCCGCCTGCCGTGTTCGACTCCGCCGGGCGCCTGCTCAACGGGGCCGAGGCGATAGGGGAGCTGGTGAACCGGGGGCCCAACCCCTTCGAGGGCTACTGGCGCAACCCGGCCGCGGAGGCCGAACGGCGCCGGGGAGGGGCGTACTGGACGGGTGACCTCTTCTACCGGGACGCGGCGGGATACCTGTACTTCGCCGGGCGCACCGATGACCGCATCCGCGTCGACGGGGAGAACCTGGCCGCCGCGGTGATCGAGAACATCGTCGCCCGGTACGAGGGCGCGGCGGCCGTCGCCGTGTACGGGGTGCCGGACCCGGTGACCGGGGACCAGGTGATGGCGGCCATCGCCGGGACCTTCGATCCGGAGGGCTTCGCGCGGTTCCTGGCGGCCCAGCCCGACCTGGGGACGAAGATGGCGCCCCGGTTCGTGCGGGTGGTGGAGCGGATGCCGGTGACGGCGACGAACAAGATCCACCGGGCACTGCTGCGGCGGGAGGGGTACGCGTGTGCCGATCCGGTGTGGTGGCGGCCGGCGGGGGAGGAGTCGTACCGGAGGCTCGGGGAGGGGGACGCCGAAGGGCCCCTCGCTTCCGCGAAGGGCCCTTCATCTGTGCGCCGCCAGGGACTCGAACCCCGGACCCGCTGATTAAGAGTCAGCTGCTCTAACCAACTGAGCTAGCGGCGCATGACTCCCGCCCACCGCGTATTCCTGCTCCCCGCGGCTGGCGACGAAGAAAATACTACCTGGTCCGCGGGGGTGCTCGTGACCACCCTCGAGCGGGCCCTAGATCGTCAGCGAGAGCAGCACCGGTATCGCGCTGCGGTTGAGCGTGTCAGCCGCCTGCTTCAGCCGGTGGGCGTGCTCCACGGGAAGCGACAGCGCCAGGCAGCCCACCGAGGAACCCGCCGTGATCGGGACCGCCGCGCAGACCGTGCCGACCGCGTACTCCTGGAGGTCCAGGACCGGCACCGTCGGCGGCTGGGACTCCAGGCGGGACAGCAGCAGCCTGTCGTTGGTGATGGTGCGCGAGGTGAGGCGCGCCATCTTGTACCGGGAGAGGTGGTCGCGGCGGGCGTTGTGGTCCAGCTGGGTCAGCAGGCTCTTGCCGACCGCCGTGGCGTGGGCGGAGCAGCGGAAGTCGACCCACTCGTTGACCGCGGGGGTGGTGGGCCCCGCGGCGTACTGGGTGACCTTGACCTCGCCGTCGACGTACCGGCTCATGTAGACCGCCGCGCCGACCGAGTCGCGCAGCCGGTCCAGGGTGTGCTGGAGCTTGTCGCGCAGGGCCCGCTGGCGGTCGTGCGCGGAGGTGAGGCGGCGCAGGGTGTCGCCCGTGACGTACGCCCCGTCGGTGATCTGCTCGACGTAGCCCTCGCGGCGCAGCATGCGCAACAGGGCGGTGAGCCGCTCGGAGCCGAGGCCGGTGCGGCGGGCCAGCTCGGTGTCGGTGACGCCGGCGGAGTGACGGGCGACGGTCTCCAGCACGCGCAGCGCGTCCTGGGCGGAGTGGTACGGGGCGGTCGGCTCGTGCATCAGCGCCACGGTGGTCCCCCTGCGCTCGCCTGTCGGTGGCCGCGAGATCCGGTTGGCGGATCGCTTCCACGATAACGGGCAAACCCCCTGGCTGGAGAGGGGGTTGGCGAGATTGTCGCGCCCGCCCGCCCCTCCCAGCTGCGGCGTAGATCCGCTGACATATGCCGATGACATGACCCAGCGGCCGGACCTCGGCATCTTCCGGATCGACGCGCCGCGGTCACAGCACCGCGCTCAGGAATTCCCGGGTCCGGTCCTGCTCCGGTTCGGTGAAGATCTTCTCCGGCGGGCCCGCCTCGATGACCCGGCCCCCGTCGAACATCAGCACCTGGTCGGAGATGTCGCGGGCGAAACCCATCTCGTGGGTCACACAGAGCATCGTGATGTCCGTGCTGCGGGCGATGTCCCTGAGCAGATCGAGCACGCCCGCGACCAGCTCCGGGTCGAGCGCCGAGGTCACCTCGTCCAGCAGCAGCACCCGTGGCCGCATCGCCAGCGCCCGGGCGATCGCCACCCGCTGCTGCTGCCCGCCGGACAGCCGGGTCGGCTTCGCGTCGCACTTGTCGGCCAGCCCCACCAGGTCCAGCAGCTCCCGGGCCCGCTCCTCGGCCTCGTCCCTGGACATCCCGAGGACCTGCACCGGGGCCTCGGTGATGTTGCGCAGCACGCTCATGTTCGGGAACAGGTTGAACTGCTGGAACACCATCCCGATCTTCTTGCGGACCTCCCGGATCTGCTTCTCCGGCGCCGGGAACAGCTGCTCCCCGTCGACGGTGATCGTGCCCTCGTCCGGCTTGGTCAGGGTCATCAGGAGTCTGAGGATCGTGGTCTTGCCGGATCCGGAGGGGCCGATCAGGGTCACGTGCTTGCCCGGGTCGACGGTGAAGTCCAGGTGGTCGAGCACGGTGTTCGCGCCGAACCGCTTGGTGATGTTCGCGAGGCGGATCAGCTCGCCCGGCTGGGCGTCGGTCGGGGACGGCTGCGGACGGGTCTCAACGGACAAGGCGTCGCTCCAGGGCTCGCAGGAGAAGGGAGGCCAGGTAGGAGATGAGGATGAAGGCGACACCGATCACGGTGATCGGCTCGGTGAACTGGAAGTGCTCCTGGGAGAAGAGCCGGGCCCGCTGGAGCATCTCCGGCACGGTGATCACCATCAGCGTCGGTGTGTCCTTGAGCATGGCGATCACGTAGTTGCCGAGGGCGGGCACCACCCGGCGGATCGCCTGCGGCAGGACCACCGCGGTCCAGGTCCGCCGCCGGGGCAGGTTCAGCGCGGTCGCCGCCTCCCACTGGCCGGCCGGGACCGCCTCGATACCGGCCCGGTAGACCTGCATGGTGTAGGTCGAGTAGTGCAGGCCGATCGCGACGACACCGGTGGCCAGCGCCGAGAAGGTCAGGCCCCACTCGGGCAGCACGTAGAACAGGAAGAACAGCTGCACCAGTAGCGGGGTGTTGCGCACGAACTCCGTGACCACCCCGACCGGCCAGCGCACCCACCGGGCCGGCGTCCGCATCAGCAGCGTCCACACCAGTCCGAGGGTGAAGGACACCAGCGAACCGAGCGCGAGGGCCTGCAGGGTGACCAGCAGGCCGTGCCAGAAGGCCGGCATGAACTCGCCGACGGCGTTCCAGTCCCACTTCATACGGCACCTCCGCCCACACCCACGCCGCCCGCGGCGCCCACTCCGGTCGTCTGGGCCCGCTTGAGCTCACGCGCCGCCCGCTCGGTCCCGGGATCCTTGCCGACCCCGGCCTTCAGCCGCTTCTCCAGGGAGCGCATCAGCCGCGTCAGCACGAAGGCGATCGCGAAGTAGATCAGCAGGATGTACGTGTAGATCTCCGCGCTCTGCTGCAACGCCAGCCGCACCAGGTTCGCGCTGAACGTCAGATCGCCCATGCCGGTGACCGACACCAGCGCGGTGCCCTTGAGCAGCTCGATCAGCAGGTTGCAGAAGGTCGGGATCATCTCCGGCACCGCCTGCGGCAGCACGATCAGCCTGAGCCGCTGCCAGGGCGTGAAGCCGAGCGCGACCCCGCCCTCCTTCTGTGCCGGGTCCACCGCGTTCAGCGCGCCGCGCACGATCTCCGAGCCGTACGCGCCGTACGTCAGGCCGAGCGCCAGCGTGCCCGCCCACATCGGCACCAGCTGCCAGCCGAAAGCGAGCGGCAGCACGAAGTACACCCAGAAGATCATCACCAGTGCCGAGGTACCGCGGAACACCTCGGTGTAGACACCGGCGACGAAACGCACGATCCACAGCCGGTGGGTGCGCGCGACGCCGACGGCGAAGGACACCGCCACGGTGAGCAGCGCGCTGAACACCAGCAGCTGGACCGTGGTCCAGACGCCCCTGAGTACGAGTTCCCACAGTCCCGAGGTCATCCGCCGCACAGCTCCTTCGCGGTGAGGTCGGTCAGCTCGGCCCTGGTGAAGCCGAACGGCCTGAGGATCCGGAACAGTTCGCCGCTCTTCTTCAGCTTGCGCAGCTCCACGTTGAAGGCGTCCCGCAGCCCCGTCTCGGCCGGCCGGAACGCGAACGCGCCGCCGTCGACGTGCGGTTTGCCCTTGACCAGCGGGGCGAAGGGCGCGGTGGCCTCCGCCTTGCCCGACTTGCGCACCACTTCCCGCGTGGTGAGCGCCGTACCGGCGAAGACGTCGACGCGCCCCGCCTCGACGGCGTTCAGCCCGGCGACCTGGTCCGGGACGATCAGGATGTCGCCCTGCCGGTACCCGGTCTCGACCGCGTACTGGATCTCGGCGTACCCGGTGCCGGTGGCGAACTTCGCCTTCTTCGCGACGACATCGCGGTAGGAGTGCAACCCCAACGGGTTCCCCTTGCGCACGATGAACGAATCCAGCATCTGGTAGTCCGGATCGGCGAAGATCACCTGCTGGCAGCGCTCCGGATTGACGTACATCCCGGCGGCCACGACGTCGAACTGCTGCGAGTTGAGCCCCGGAATCAGCGAACCGAACTCGGTGGGCACCGGCTGCACCCTGCCGACCCCGAGCCGTTTGAAGATCACCTTCGCCAGCTCGGGTGCCTCACCGGTGAGATGGCCGTCCTTGTCGATGTACCCGAACGGGACCTCGCCGGCGATCCCCAGCCGCACGACGCCCTGCGCGCGCAGCCGCTCCAGCAGATCGCCGCCCGGCTTGCCCGATGCCTCGGCCACCCGGGTGCAGCCCGCCGCGCCCAGCGCACCGAGGGCGGCGAGCCCGCCGAGCACGGACCGCCGGGTGTGTCTGTGTTCCGTCCGAATGGTGTGTACGTCGTTCCCAAGTGGTGGAGCCATGGCGGCGCGGCTACCCAAGCGCTCTCCGGCTATGCACTCTGGTTTCATGGCCGATCGATTCGTCACCGTCTCGCTCGACAAGCGGGACGCGCACTGCACGGCACGACTGCTGGACGACCGCGCGCCCCTGACCTGCGCCGCGGTATGGGATGCGCTCCCTCTGTCCGGCGACGTCTACCACGCCAAGTACGCCCGCAACGAGATCTACGCCCTCTTCCCGCCGTTCGCCTCCACGGAACCCCCACTGGAGAACCCGACCGTCACCCCGATTCCCGGCGACCTCTGTTACTTCTCCTTCGCGGGCGCCGAACTCGGCACCAAGGCCTACGGCTACGACCGCGAGGTCCGCCCCGGCACCACGGTGGTCGACCTGGCCCTGTTCTACGAGCGCAACAACCTGCTGCTCAACGGCGACGTGGGCTGGGTGCCCGGGATCGTGTGGGGCCAGGTGGTGGAGGGGCTGGAGGCGATGGCCGAGGCCTGCAACGACCTGTGGCGCACGGGGGCGGCGGGGGAGACGCTCGGTTTCCGGCGGGCGTGAGCGCGCGCCTCCCGGCGGTAGTCTTCTTGTCAAGATCACGCCATCGGGGGAGGCGGTTCGGGTCGTGGGCTGTCCTCCGCGCAGAGGGAAAGGGCAGTGCATGAGATCGGTACTCGCCAAGGCGTCCGTCACCGTCATCGCCATCGGGTCGCTCGCGGCCTGCGGCGGCGGATCGGGAACGGCGAAGACCGCCGGCGGCGACAAGAAGCCCTCCGCGCACGCCTCGGCACCGGCGCCCTTGCCGAGGCTCGCCGTCCCGGCCGGGTACGACACCTCACGGGGCTGGCAGCTTTCGGAGAAGCAGCTCGGTTCGTACGTCATGCTGCCGAAGACCGGCGCGGTGGCCACGATGACCACCGAGGGGTCCGGCGACGGATCCGCCTACCGGGTGACCGTGCGGGACGCGGTGACGGGCCGGGTCCGCTGGGCGGGCAAGCCGTTCAAGAACATGTTCGAGGGCGAGGCGCCCCGCGTGTTCGTCGCCACGGCCGGCGGCAGGGAATACCTGGTGACCTGGTCCCGGGGGAAGCAGGGCGAGGACGCCCTGTCCAAGGCGAAGAACGTGTACGCCGTGGACATCTACGCCGCCGACGGCTCGGGCGACGCGGTCGCGCCCGCGCACCATGTCGAGCTTCCGGCGACCGAGTTCGACGCGGACGACGTCACCGACGGCGGGGAACGCCTGCTGGTGCCCGTGGCGGACAAGCGCAGGATCGCCGTGGACGTGGCCACGGGCCGCACCACCACGTACGACACGGGTTCCCTCACGCCGCCCGCCTGTCCGGCGTGTTCCGACGACATCGGCAACGACATCGCCGCCCTGACGGAACGGGACCCGGTGGTGGCCAACGAGGGGGCCGGCGCGTTCGGCATACCCGGCACCTGGAACGACGACCGGATCGCGCCCCCCGAGGCCGATCACGCGACCGGTGAGGTGTGGCCCGGCACCGCTGGGTATCTCATCGCCCGCTGGGAGCAGAAGAACTTCGGCGACCACAACGTGTGGGCCGTGCTGGACAGCAGGACCGGCCGGGTCCAGGCGTCCGTGCTGTGCGCCAAGCCGTCCGTCCCGACGGCGGACAACCCCCGGCCCGCGCTCTCCCCGAACGGCCGGTACCTCGTCTCGGAGCACCTCGCCTTCGACCTCAAGTCGAAGAAGGGGTACTGCTTCGAGGAGACCGACGACAGCAAGCCCCTCAGCTTCGTCTCCGTCACCGACGACGGCACCGCCTACGGCACCTCGCTCACCAAGGACAGCCTGACGGGGACCACGGCCCCCGTCCAGCTCCCCCTGGCCACGGGTACCCCGAAGGCACTGCCCGGCGGCTCCGAGGTACCGATCGCCGACTTCGCCGGGGTCGGTGTCTTCGTCCACAACGAGGGCAATGTGCCGTACCTGGTGGTCTACCGGCACAAGGGCTAGGCCCGGACGCCGGTGACCGGCGTCGCTGAAGCCGCCTTCGCCTCGTACAGCGCGTGCGCCGCCCGCAGCACCAGGTCGTCCCGGTGGCGGGCGGCGATGAGCTGCATGCCGACCGGCAAGCCGTCTGCGTCCGTGCCCACCGGGACGGTCGCCGCGGGCTGCTGGGTGAGGTTGAACGGGTAGGTGAACGGTGTCCAGCCCGTCCAGCGCCGGAAGGCGGAGCGGGCCGGCACCTCCGCCCCCGCCTCGAACGCCGTCACCGGCACGGTCGGCGTCACCAGCAGGTCGTAGCGTTCGTGGAAGCGGCCCATGCGGCGGCCCAGGTCCATGCGGGCGTCCACCGCGGCCAGGTAGTCCAGCGCGCTGTACCGGGCGCCCTGCGCGCAGATCTCGCGCAGGCCCGGGTCCATGAGCTGGCGGCGCCGCGGCGAGAACCGCTCGGTGAGCCGGGCCGCGCCGCTGAACCACAGGACGTGGAACGCCTCCAGCGGCTCGCTGAAGTCGGGATCGGCCTCCTCGACGTACGCCCCGAGGTCCGCGAGCCGCGCCACCGCCCGCCGGACGGCCGCAGCGACCGCCGGCTGGACCGCCACCTGCCCGCCCAGCGACGGCGAGTACGCCACCCGCAGCCCCCGCACGCCCCCATCCAGCGCCTCGGTGAAGGGACCCGGCGCGGGCGGCAGCCCGGACCAGTCGCGCGGGTCGGCCCCGGCGATGACGTCCAGCAGCAGGGCCGCGTCGGCCGCGTCCCGGGTCATCGGGCCCACGTGCGACAGCGTGCCGAACGGGCTCGCCGGATACAGCGGCACCCGGCCGTACGTCGGCTTCAGCCCGAAGATCCCGCAGAACGCGGCCGGGATACGGATGCTGCCGCCGCCGTCCGTGCCCAGCGACAGCGGGCCCGCGCCGAGCGCCACGGCCGCCGCGCTGCCCCCGCTGGAGCCGCCGGCCGTGCGGGAGTGGTCGTGCGGGTTGCGGGTGATCCCGGTGAGCGGGGAGTCGGTCACGCCCTTCCAGCCGAACTCGGGGGTCGTCGTCTTGCCCAGGAACACCGCGCCGTGCTCCCGCAGCCGTGCCACCGAGGGGGCGTCCTCGTCCCAGGTGCCCTGCTCGGAGACCGTCCTCGAGCCGCGCAGGGTCGGGTGGCCGCGCAGGAGCAGGAGGTCCTTCACCGTCACCGGTACGCCGTCCACCAGGCCGGCCGGCTCACCGCGCCGCCAGCGCCCCTCCGACTCCCGCGCCCGTGCCAGCGCGTCCTCCTCGGTGAGCCGCACGAACGCGTTCACCTCCGGCCCGCTGTGCCGCGCCCGTTCCAGGGCCTGCCCGGTCGCCTCCACGGGACTGAACTCACCCTTGCGGTAACCGTCGATGAGCTGTGCGGCGGTGAGGTCGGTGAGCTGCATGCACCCTCCAAGAGGTCAGTGACCGGGCACGTAACCACGCTGTTTGTCGACCACGTTCACCAGTGATCTGCCCGCCGCCCAGCGGTCGTACAACTCGACGAACTGCGCACCCAGTTCGTCCCGCCAGCCGACCGTGTCGCCGCTCATGTGCGGGGAGACGACCAGCCCCGGCAGGGTCCACAACGGGCTGTCGTCGGGCAGGGGTTCGGTGGTGAACACGTCCAGTGCGGCGCCCGCGATCCAGCGCCGGGTCAGGGCGTGCGCGAGGGCCTCCTCGTCCACCAGAGCACCCCGACCGACGTTGACGAAGAACGCCGACGGCTGCATCACGCCGAAACGGCGGCGGTCGAACATGCGGTACGTCTCCTCGGTGAGCGGCGCCGCCGCGATCACCCAGTCCGCGCGGGAGATCAGCCGGTCCAGGTCGGCCGGGCCGTGGATGCCGGTCCGTGGCACCCGCCCGACCAGCGCCGTCGTCACGCCCAGCGCCTTCAGGGTGCGGACGATCTCCCGGCCGATCGGGCCCGAGCCGACCACGCACGCGCGCGTGCCCGCCACCCGCCGGCCCTCCCGGTGCCGCCAGGTCCGCTCCCGCTGGTACTCCAGCGTGCGCGGCAGGTCCTTGGCGACCGCCAGGACCAGGGCCGCCACGTACTCGGCGATCGGCTGGTCGAAGATCCCGCGCGCATTGGTGACCACCGTGCCGGACGCGGCGAGTTCCGGGCACATCAGATGGTCCACGCCCGCGCTCGCCGTGTGCACCCAGGCAGGCCTCGGCCCGTCCCCCGGCCAGGCCTCGCGGACCGCGTGCGAGGTGAAGTCCCAGACCAGGAGCACGTCCGCGGCCGGCAGCCGCTCGGCCAGGTGCGCGGCGTCGGTGTGCACGATCCGGGCGCGGCCGGTGAGCCGGCCGAGCCGGGGCGGCGGCTCGGCGTCCAGGACGAGGACGGTGGGCAGGGGCGTCATACGGGGCGGCTCCCGGCGTCTGACGTATGCGGTGGCATGCGGGGTGACATGCGCGGATTGACCACGCTCGCACCCGAATCTACCTTCGTCAACACGGGCGTACTCGCGATCCGTTGCCCACTCGTCTCCCAGCGTGAGGCCGGTGCCAGCCATGGACGTCTCCTTTCTCGGCGGCCCCCGCCCCCAGCGCGGTGTCGGCGTGGTGGCTCCCTTCGACTTCGCCCTCGACCGCGAGCTGTGGCGCTGGGTGCCGGACGAGGTGTCGCTGCATCTGACCCGGACCCCGTTCGTGCCGGTGGAGGTGAGCCTGGACCTGGCCCGGCTGGTGAGCGAGCACGAGACACTCGGTGACGCCGTGCGCGCGCTGACCGCCGTCGCGCCCGAGGCCGTCGCCTACGCCTGCACCTCCGGCAGTTTCGTCGGCGGGATCGCCGGGGAACGGGCGATGCGCGCGGCGATGAGCCTGGCGGGCGCGCCCCCCTCCGTGACCACCTCCGGTGCGCTGCTGGAGGCGCTGGCCGAGCTGCGGATACGACGGGTCGCGCTGGTCACGCCGTACACGGTGTCCGTGACCCGGGCGCTGGAGGAGTTCGTCGCAGAGGCGGGCGTGCGGGTCACCGGGTGTGCCTTCATGGGGCTGACCCGGCACATCTGGCGGGTGCCGTACCGGGACGTCGTCGCCATGGCGCGGCAGGCGGTCGTCGGCCCCGGCGCCGCCGACGCGCTGTTCATCTCCTGCACCAACCTGCCGACGTACGACGTGATCCCCCAGCTGGAGGCCGAGCTGCGCATCCCGGTCCTCTCCGCCAACCAGGTCACGATGTGGGCTGCGCTACGCCGACTGGGTACCCGAGCCGTGGGGCCCTATCAGGCGCTGCTGGACGAGGCCGCGCGTGCCTGGCCCCCCGTACTGCCGGAAGAGACGCAGGAAGGCTGGACATGACCGCACTCGGATTCCTCTACCCGGGCCACTCCGCCGAGGACGACTATCCACGCATCGAGCAGCTCCTGGGCAGCGACATCCGGGTGGACCTGGTCCACACCGACATCGGCGAGGACGCGCACCGGGTGGCGGCCCTGCGCGAGATGGGGTCCGCCGAGCGGCTCGCGGCGGGTATGCAGGGGCTGCGGCTGACCGGTGCCGAGACGGTGGTGTGGGCCTGCACCAGCGGCGGCTTCGTGCACGGCTGGGAGGGCGCGCAGGAGCAGGTACGGACGCTCGCCCGGCTGGCCGGGATGCCCGCGTCCTCGACCTCGTTCGCCTTCGTGCACGCGGCCCGGGAGCTCGGGGTGCGGCGGGTCGCGGTCGGGGCGACCTATCCGGACGAGGTGGCCGCGCTGTTCGCGGACTTCCTGCGGGTCGGGGGCCTGGAGGTGACCGGGATGCGGTCGTCCGGAATCGTCACGGCCGCGGAGGTCGGCACGTGGGGCGAGGAGGACGTGCTGACGCTGGCGCGGGCGGCGGACGTCCCGGACGCGGAGGCGGTACTGCTCCCGGACACCGCCCTGCACACGGCCGCGCATCTGCCGTTGCTGGAGAAGGCGCTGTCCAAGCCGGTGCTCACGGCGAACCAGGTCACGGTGTGGGAGGGGCTGCGGCTCGCCGACCGCCGGGTGAACGCGCCGGCGCTGGGGACGCTGTTCACGAGGGAGCCGATCGTGCAGGTCCGTTGACCGGCGAGCAGGAAGAGGAATAACCGGAGACTGCCTCCTGTTACGGCACCCCAGGACAGCCACGCCACAAACAGGAGGCCCACACCGTGTCGGCAGACGAGATCCGGGGCACGACGTACGGGACCGCCCCCGTCCCCCTCTCCGTACTGGACCTGGTGACCGTCGGCGCGGGCAGTACCGCCACCGACGCCCTGCGCACCAGCGTGGCGCTGTCCCGGCTGACGGAGTCGCGCGGCTTCCACCGGTACTGGGTCGCCGAGCACCACTCCATGCCCGGTGTCGCCTCCTCCTCGCCCGCCGTGATCCTCGCCCACCTCGCCGCCCACACCGACCGGATCCGGCTCGGCTCGGGCGGCGTCCTGCTGCCCAACCACGCCCCACTGGTGATCGCCGAGCAGTTCGGCACGCTGGAGGCGATGGCGCCGGGGCGGATCGACCTGGGCCTCGGCCGGGCGCCGGGCACGGACGGGGCCACGGCCGCCGCGCTCCGCCGCACCGACACGCTCGACGAGGGTGCCGACGACTTCCCGCAGCAGCTCGCGGAACTCACCCGCTTCCTGGACGACGACTTCCCCGACGGGCATCCGTACCGGCGTGTGCACGCGATCCCCGGCCCGGTCCAGGGCAGCGCCCCCGGCGGCGTCCAGTCCCCGCACCGGCCGCCGGTCTGGCTGCTCGGCTCCTCCGGCTTCAGCGCCCGCCTGGCCGGAATGCTGGGCCTGCCGTTCGCCTTCGCGCACCACTTCTCGGCGCAGAACACCATCCCGGCCCTGGACCTGTACCGGCAGACCTTCCGCCCCTCCGCGGTCCTCGACGAGCCGTACGCCCTCATCGGCGTCTCCGCCCTCGCCACCGACGACGCGCGCGAGGCCCGCCGCCAGACCCGGGCGGTGGCCCTGAACATGCTCCGGCTGCGCACCGGCCGGCCGGGCCTGTTCCCCGATCCGGAGGAGGCCGAGAAGCACGGGTTCAGTCCGATGGAGGAGGAGTTCATCACCTCCTGGACGGCCAACATCGTGCACGGCACCGCCGACGAGGTCCGCTCGGGTCTGGACGATCTGCACAAGCGCACGGGTGCCGACGAGCTGATGCTGGTCAGCCACGCCCACCGCGGCGAACTGCGCCTGCGCTCCTACGAGTTGATCGCGGACGCCTACGGGCTGCCGGCGCGCTGAGCGAGGCCCGCGAGGCTCAGGCCTGCGTGCAGGCCTGAGCCCCCAGCAGCTCGGAGATACGATCCGGCGGCACCGGACGGGAGTACAGCCAGCCCTGGCCGGTGTCGCAGCCGATGCGGCGCAGCCGGGTGGCCTGGGCGGAGGTCTCCACGCACTCGGCGGTGACGGTGATGCCGAGCCGGTGGGCCAGCTGGATCATCGCCTCGACGATGACCATGTCGGCGGGGTTGGCGGTGATAGCGGGGTTCTTGTCGGCCTCGTACTGGAACCCGCGCACGAAGGACCCGTCCAGCTTCAGTGTCGAGACCGGCAGCCGGCTGAGGTAGGCGAGGTTCGAGTAGCCGGTGCCGAAGTCGTCGATGGCGATGCGCACGCCCATGTCGCTGAGCGCCTGCAGGGCCTGCAGCGGGCGGCCGGCCGAGCCCATCACCGCGGACTCGGTCAGCTCCAGCTGCAGCAGATGCGGGGCCAGTCCGGTCTCGGTGAGGACCTCCGCCACGTCGGCCACCAGGTCGGAGTCCCACACCTGCCGTACGGCCACGTTGACGCTGACGAAGATGGGCGGCTCGTCGGGGTGGGCCAGCTGCCAGCGGCGGGCCTGGCGGCAGGCGGTGTTCAGCGCCCAGCGGCCGAGCTGCACGATCGAGCCGTCCTCCTCGGCCAGTCCGATGAACCGATTCGGCGTCAGTGTGCCGAACTGAGGATGATTCCAGCGGATCAACGCCTCGACCCCGGAGAGGCGTCCGTCCTCCATGCCGACCAACGGCTGGTATTCGAGCGCGAATTCGCCGCGGTCGATGGCGGGGCGCAGAGTGGACGACAGGGCCTGACGGGTCATCCGGTGCGCGTTGCGCTCGGGGTCGAACAGGGTCCAGCGGGCCTTGCCGTCGGCCTTCGCCCAGTACAGCGTCGTATCCGCGGCCTGCATCAGGCCGGTGGCCGTCGTCCCCGCCGCGTGCCGTTCGACGACACCGATGGAGGCGGTCAACGACAGCCGCTGACCGGCCAGATCGAAGGGTTCCTCCAGCGCCTTCAGTGCCGCCTCGGCGAGTTCGGCGAGCTGCTCGGTGCCGGTGGAGTCCTCCACGAGCAGGGCGAACTCGTCCCCGCCGAGGCGAGCCACCAGCGGGGTCACGGCGCGGGCGTAGCCGGCCTCGTCGGCCACCCGGGTCAGGCGCTCGGCGACGGCCGCGAGCAGCCGGTCGCCGACGCGGTGGCCGAGGGTGTCGTTGACCGCCTTGAAGCCGTCGAGGTCCAGATAACACAGGCCGATCCGGCCGGTGCCGCTCTGCTCGTACGACTCCGCCTCCAGCGCGCCCGAAAGCCGCTCGAAGAACAGCGTGCGGTTGGGCAGCCGGGTCACCGGGTCGTGCATCTGCAAGTGCCGCAGCCGCGCCTGGAGTTCGCGGCGGGCGCTGATGTCGGCGACGGACAGCAGGACCGCGGCCTCACCGTTCAACGGGGCGACGGTCACCTGCACCCACACCGAGTGCCCCTCGGGATGTTTCAGCCGGCGGGTGCAGCGCAGCTTCGCCTGCCGGCCGCGCAGCACCTCGCGGTAGGCGTGCCAGCTCCGGGTGTCCGAGGCCAGGTCCACCAGATCGGCGGCGACCCGCCCGGTGAGTGTGTCCGGATCGGTGCCGAGCAGCTCGCCGAAGGCCGCGTTCGCACCGGTGACGAGCCCGGCGCGGTCCACGACGGCCATGGCGAGCGGGGCCGTCGCGAAGACACGGTGGTAGGTGGTGTGGTCACTGTCTGTGACGGCTGACCGGTCGAGGTCTGCCGCGGGCGTCGGCCCTTCGGACGTTCCGCTCACCGCTCGCTCCCGCAGTGCACTCGATCGATGTCCGTGCCGGAAAGTGTGCCGATCATAGAGGCTGGCCCCGGGCCCTTCCAGCCGGTGTCCAGTGTCCCGGACCGAACACAGGTTCTGACAGATCGTTTCTGCCCGCGCCTGGACGGGTTCTTCAGGCCCTCGACCAGTTGTGACGTTCCGTGAGTGTTCCGGGGTGTCGGGCGCCGGAGCGCGCCGGAGCATCAGGGGGCGCACTCACCCTTGTGGTGCAGGTAAACAGGCCATAACGCAACACATCACAGCAATCTGGATGCGGGTCCCGCCGAACCGCGTCCGGAGGTCATGTCCGTGCCCAAGCTGCGCAGCACCGCCGCCGTGTGCACCACGCTGTCGGCGCTCGCCGCGACGTCGATCCTCAGCGGCCCGTCGGTCGCCGAGCCCTTCTCCACCACCCCCTGCGCCCTGCACCGCACCGACGCCCACCACTCCGAGGGCGTCGACACCTGGAACCCCGACTACGCCCGCCCCACCGGCGTGCTCGACGCCGTGATGGTCTTCCTGTCCTTCCCGGACGCCGCCCCGCGCACCACCCCCGCCCAGCTGACCGCCGACCACTTCCCGGCCACCAGCCGCTACTTCGAGCAGGCCTCCTACGGCAGGTTCACCCTCCGCCCGCACCCGCTGAAGCACTGGCTGCGCATGCCCCGGCCGTCCACGGCGTACGCCATAAGGCGGGACTGGAGCGTGGAGGACCGGGCCGCCTATCTGCGCGACGCGTTCTCGGTCGCCGACCGGGAGGTCGACTTCTCCCGCTACCGGGTCGTCTACCTCGTCGCGGATCCGGACGCGCCCGGCGTCGACTCCGACGCCACGAAGGTCGTGAACCTCGACGCGCCCGTGCACGTGGACGGCACGGACATCCGCCGGGTCGTCACGGTCTTCGAGAAGCACCCGCCGGACCGTCTCGTCCTCGCCCACGAGACCGGTCACGTGTTCGACCTGCCGGACCTCTATCACCGCCCCGTCGACGGCAAGGGCGACTGGGACACCTACGTCGGCGACTGGGACCTGATGGGCAGCCAGTTCGGGCTCTCACCCGACCTGTTCGCCTGGCACAAGTGGAAGCTGGGCTGGCTGGATCCGCGCCAGGTGGTGTGCGTGCGCGGCGCGGGGTCGACCCGGCTGACCCTGGAGCCGCTGGAGGCCGGCCCGGAGATCCCGGCGCAGGGCGCGGCGGGCGCCCCGGCCTTCGGACTCGGGCACGGGGTGAAGCTGGCGATCGTGCGCACCGGGCCCGACAGCGCCCTGGGCTTCGAGGCGCGCGGCCCGGCCGGCAACGACCGGGCCGGCTGCCGGCAGGGGGTGCTCGTGTACCGGATCAGAAGCGGAGCGGAGTCCGGCGGCGGCCCGGTGGAGGTGGTGGACGCCCACCCGCGCAGCGAGGGCTGCTGGGAGGACTCGGTCTACCCGCCCCTCGCCGACGCCCCGGTCGCCCTCGGCGAAAGCTTCACCGTGCCCGGGCAGGGTGTACAGGTGGAGGTGGAGGGGAGGACGGCGTCGGGGGCGTGGACGGTACGGATCACACCGCGCATCGCCGGCTGACTTCTCCCGGCCGGAAACGACGATGGCGAGGCATGTCCACGCTTTCCGTGGACATGCCTCGCCACTCGCCATCGTGCGCCGCCAGGGACTCGAACCCCGGACCCGCTGATTAAGAGTCAGCTGCTCTAACCAACTGAGCTAGCGGCGCCTGCTGACGTCGTAGACCTTAGCATCCTGGTCGGCGGGAGGAAAAATCGAAATCCGCACGGCTGCGCGAGCCGCCCGTACGGCCGCCCAGAGCACCACCTCGGGGCCCGGCAGCCAGGGGTGGCGCGTGTCCGGGGCGACCAGCCAGCGGGCGGTGCCGGCGCCGTCGTCCCCGGTGGGGGCCGGGACGGTCACCGCGTCGCCGGTGCCGTGGCACAGCAGCGGCGGCACCGCCTCCGTGCGGTTCGAGCCCCACTCCTCCCACGCCAGCAGCGAGGGCAGCCGCTGGGCCGTGCCCGGTGCGGCGAACAGCAGCACACGGCCCCGGAACACCGCGACCGGCCCCGAGCCCGGGCCGTCGTCCCAGAGCCGGTCCAGCATCCGGCGGCCGAAGATCGCCGGCGCGCTCACCACGTCGAAGACGGTGCCGCAGGGCAGGACGACGGGGGCGTCCGGGCTCTCCTCCCAGAGGGCGAGCGTGCTGCGTGGATACGTCGCCGCCGAGGCGAGCCAGTCGACTCCGTCGGAGGTGACCCGGGTGACGTTCGGTGCGCTGCTCATGCCACCCAGATGTACCCGGCGTGAGCGGGTCGTTCTCCTGAGTTGCCGAAACTCGGGACAGGGGCGGAGGGGGAGGAGTATCTTGCCCCCCTGGCATATGCCACATGGGGTTACTCGCGGGCTCCGTGTTGACGCGGGCGCGGGGTCACACCGGGTCGGCGGTGGTCCGGCCCTCGGCGTTGCCGCGCAGGAGATCCCGCCCGAACTCGACCATCTTCTTCGCGTAGTCCTCGGTCCACTCCGCGCGCGCGGCGATGTCCGCCGGGGTCAGCCGGTCGAACCGGCGCGGGTCGGCGAGCTGGGCCGCCGCGACGGCCTGGAACTCCACGGCCCGGTCGGCAGCCGCGCGGAACGCCTGGGTCAGCTCCGTGGCCCGGGCCAGCAGCGCCCGCGGATCCTCGATCGACTCCAGGTCGAAGAAGTGCTCGGGATCGGTGGCCGCCTCCGCGGGCTCGAAGATGAGAGGCGCGGGGCGTAGCCGCGGTTCGTTACGACGCGGCGTGGGCTCCGCCATGTCTTGTCTCCTCCTCGTACGGTTCGCTGGGCACCGCCTTCGGACGGGCCACCGTCCATTGTCCCGCGCGGGCGCAAGGGCCCCTCATGGCCGCCGGTTCACGCGGTGTTCCGCGAGGTGGGAGAGCACCGCGTGGTTCGCCTCCCGGGGTGGGGGGCGGCGCGGCCGGGCTCGGTCATGGTCGCCAGGTCACGCGGTGTTCCGCCAGGTGGGACAGCACCGCGTGGTTCGCCTCCCAGCCGTCCGGAAACTTCACCAGTGTGCCCAGCTGGACCGGTTCCGTGGACGGATAGTCGTCCAGGAGGTCGCTCACGCCCGCGCGGCAGACCACGATGCAGGCGTGGCGGTGCCGGGAGGCCAGGACGCACAGGCGGCCGGTCTCCAGGTGGAAGGCCGTGGCGTCGGGGCGGCCGGAGAGCGGGTGCAGGACGACCGTGATGTCGTACTCCCGGCCCTGGAGACGGTTCGCGGTGTCGACGGTGACATCCGCCACGCCCAGCTCGGCGAGGGCCGTGCGGACCGCCGCCGCCTGGTCGCGGTGAGCCGTGCCGACGGCGACGCGGTCGGCGGTGAGGGGGGTGGGGGAGGGCGAGCGTTCGGAGATCGCCGCGCCGCCTCGGTCCAGCAGGCGGCGTACGACCGTGGCCACGGCATGCACCGCCTCCGGGTCCGTGCGCGGCGTGTGCCGGGCGGGCAGTTCCAGCAGGCCCCAGCCGGATTCCGCCGCCTCGTCGATCACCTGGTCCGGGCCGGAGCCGTCGGAGGCGACGGCGAAGGTGAGGCGGCGGTCGCCGTGATCGGTGCCGCTGCGGAAGGGCGTGTAGGGGTAGAAGGCGTCCGAGACCAGGGGGGCCGCGGAGGAAGGGAGGCGCCAGGAGACCGGGAGGCGGTGCTGCGGCAGGCCCGGGTTGTGGGCCAGGAGGGTGGTCACGGCGGACGCCGAGGGGTCGTACGACAGGCCCGCCCACTGCTCGCTGCCGACGATCGCGAACGGGTCCAGCTGGCCGGGGTCGCCGACGAACAGCGCCCGCTCGAAGAGCCCCGCCACGGCCAGCAGGGAGTCCGAACGCATCTGGTACGCCTCGTCCACGATCGCGTGCCGCCATGGCTCGTCGACCTTCACATGCGCCCACTTCGCCGCCGTGGACAGCACGACCGGCAGGCCGTTCAGGTCGGCCGCCTTCGCGGACGTGCGCACCTGCGGCAGAGCGTCCAGCGCCTTGTCATAGGCGTCGGTGTCGCTGCTGTGCAGCCGGCCGACCGGCAGGTCCGGGTTCTTCTCGGCGAGCCGGAGAACGAGATCGTCCACCTGGGCGTTCGTCTGTGCCACCACCATCAACGGGCGGCCCGCCCCGGCCAGTTCCAGCGCCGCGCGGACCACCAGCGTGGACTTGCCCGCGCCGGGCGGGGAGTCCACGACCACACCGCGCTCGCCGCCGTGCAGGGTGTCGTGGAGGATCGCGTCGGTGGCGCGGGCGGCGGCGGCCCCGGGATCGAAGTCGACGGTCGTCACAGCACGTCCTCCGCGGTCACGGTGTCGGGTGCCTCCGGTACGGCCTCACCCGGCGGGCCGCCGTGTGTCCACGGGGTCTCCTGCGGGTCGGGCAGCTTCGCGCCACCGCGCTGCTCGTGCTCGAAGAGGGTGAAGCACACCCGGTCGCCCTTCTCCGGCACGGACCCGGGCTCGGGCTCCTTGCCGCGCCCCATCTTGTCCACGATCCGCAGCACGAGGGTGTCCTCGGAGTCGTGTCCGACGAACTCCGCCGACTGCGGCTTGCCGCCCAGCGAGCGGTACACCCTCGCGCGTTCGGCGAGATGCGGCCGGTCGTCCGTGCGGACCGTCACCAGCGGGCGCGGGGCGGGCCGCCTGCCCTCGCTGTACGCCATCACGACATCGGTCACCTCGCCCGCGAACGCCTCCCCGGCCAGCCGCCGCCCCGCCATCACCAGCGGATCGTCCAGTGCCTCCTGCGCCTCCAGCCGGGCCTGCTCGCGCTCGCGCGTGGCCAGCTTGTTCGCCGCCGTCACCGCGTCGTCCCGGCGCGGCTGCGGGGGCTCGCCCGCCAGCACCCGGTCGCGGTGGCCGGTGAAGGACCAGCGGTCCCGGGTCCAGCGCTCCTCGACGTGCGCACCCTCCGGCAGCGCCCGCAGCAGGTCCAGGCCCCGCCACACCGCGTCCCAGGTGGGCCGGGTGCGGCTTGCCACCAGGTCGCGGATCTCCCGCTCGGCCGCCGTCAGCGCGGCCAGTCGGTCGTCGGCGGTCAGGGCGTCCTCGGCGGCGGCGAGTGCCCCGCGTGCGCGGTCGTAGCGCTCTATCGCCGGAGCCAGCAGCTTGTTGTCGAACGCCGGGTCGGTGGCGGGACCGGCGGGCGGGCACAGCAGCTGGCCGGCCGCGTCCCGTGCCAGCTCGGCCCGGCGTGCCGCCCCGGCGCCGGAGGTGCCCTCCGGGGGGTCGATCCAGGCGAGCAGCGCCCCCAGGTGCTGGTCCTCCAGACCGGACTGGCCGGTCGCCCAGTGCCGGGACAGCAGATCGGTCAGGGCCAGGAGGAGCGAGGAGCCGGGGACCCGGGACCGCTCGCCGTAGTGGGTCAGCCACCGGCCGAGCAGCGGCACCCGGGGCGGCGCCGGGTAGGGCGCCTCCGGGTCCTGCTCGGCCGTACGGCGGAACCGCATCGAGCGGCCCAGCAGCCGTACGAAGTCCAGGCCCGCGCGGCTCGGCACGATCAGCTGGGGCGCGTCCGCGCACAGCTCCACCTCGACCTTGACCCGCTTGCCGGTCTCCGGGTCGGTCTCCGTGCGTTCGGCCGCCTCCACGGACTGGGCGCAGGAGTCGACGTACGGCAGGACGACGTCGGCCAGGTCGGCGAGGAACGTGAAGCGCAGGTCGCGGTCGCGGGGCTGCGGTACGACCAGCAGACGCGGGGCGTCCCGGTCGGTGCCGACGAGCGCGCCGAGCGGGGCGCCGGCCTCACCGGCGGTGGTGAGCGGCACGAACACCAGGGGGCGCGGGGACAGATGCCGGTGCCGGACGGTCGCGGCGGGCTGGGCCCGGCCGGTGGCGACGGCCTCGAGCCGGGCGAGGGTGGTGATCAGGGACACGGGGCGACCTCCCGGTGGGCCGCGTCCGTCAGCGCCTCCGCGCGCAGGACAGCCGCCCGGCGCAGCGCCGCGACCGCGGGGTCGTCCGGGTCGCCGGTCTCGCCGCGGGCCGCCGCGAGGACGTCCTCGACCGTGGTCAGACCGCCCAGTTCGGCACGCAGGGGACGGCCGAGACGGGTGACGGCGCCCTCCGCGCGGGAGCGTTCCCGGCAGTGGAAGGCCAGTTCGCACGCGGACAGGCACTCGGGCGC
The DNA here is from genome assembly GCF_055603265.1 of Streptomyces sp. NPDC037288. Classification (NCBI taxonomy): domain Bacteria; kingdom Bacillati; phylum Actinomycetota; class Actinomycetes; order Kitasatosporales; family Streptomycetaceae; genus Streptomyces; species Streptomyces sp. NPDC037288. The sequence goes on along the minus strand of NZ_JBVJVY010000003.1, from coordinate 148,436 downwards.
GTACGTCGCCGGGACCGCCTCCACGGCCGCCGTGAGCTCCTCTGCGCCCCGGTCGGGCGCGAAGCACAGGCCCTCGGGCAGGTCCGTGGCGATCTCCTCGATCCGGGTGAGCCGGGCCAGCTGACGGGCGGTGACCGCGCGCTGCTTGCGGACGTCGACGGCGGAGCCCGCGGGCAGGTTCGAGAAGTCCTTCGGACACACGAGCAGGACCCGGTGCCGTACGACCGGGACGGGATCGAGGCGCGCGGCGACCTCCTCCAGCGCCAGGACGTACACCGCCGCCTGCCGGGCCGCCGCGCCGACCTTCGCCGGGTCCGCCGAGCCGTCCAGCAGGGGGAAGGACTTGATCTCCACCACCGACCAACTGCCGTCCGGGTGCACCACGACCGCGTCGGGCTCCAGGAAGGCGAGCGAACCGGCCACGTCCAGCGCCAGCATCGGATGGTCCAGCAGCGTCCAGCCGCCCGCGCGCGTGGCCTCGCGCAGCGCCAGCGCCGTACGCGCCGTACGCCCCTGCGGGCCGTGCGCGGTCAGGTCGGGTACGGCGGCCCCTTCCGGCGCCGCGGCGTCCGGGTCGAGGCGGGCGTGCGCCAGCCGGAGCAACTCGGCGCCGCCGTCGGCCTTCACCTTCGCCTCGAACGCGTTCCCGCGCGTCAGCGCGAACTGCGACTGACCGAACGCGGACGGCGCGCCCAGCGCGCCCGCCAGCCGCGCCTTGTCCACCCCGGCGCCGTCCAGGATCGCCCGCCTGGCGCACCCGGGGTTCGCGGCGAGCGCCGCCAGGGCGCGCGCGTCCAGGGCCTTGGCCGGTACGTCGGGACCGCGCAGCTCAGCGAGCCGGTGTCGGAGCCTGTTCTCCCGCGTCTCTGGAGGAGGTGTCCGGTTCGGCCCCGGCATCGAGCCGCGCCTGGCGCTGCCGTGGAATTCGCTCACCCGCGGAAGTCTGGCATCCGGCACTGACAATCGGGGAACCCGTGCCGTCCGTGACCGGGGTGCGGCGCGGGAACAGCCGGGGCAGGCGGGACCGGAGCAGATCCAGGGCCCGCATCACGGGCGACGCCAGCAGGAAGCCGGCGCCCATCACGGCGACACCCGCGACCGCGTCGAGGAAGTAGTGGTTGGCGGTGCCCATGACCACCAGCGCGGTCCCCAGCGGGTAGCCGACGGCGAGGACCTTCGAGAGGCGGGTTCGGCCGTGGCGCCACAGCATCACCCCGCACCACAGCGCCCAGCCGACGTGCAGGCTCGGCATCGCCGCGTACTGGTTGGTCATGCCGCCCATGCCGCGCGGCGCGCTCGCCTCGCCGCCCCACCAGCCGTACGAGCTGTAGTGCGCCATGGTGTCCACGAAGCCGTGGCCGGCGGAGAGCAGCCGGGGCGGGCAGGTGGGCAGCAGCGTGAAGCCGATCAGGCCGATGAACGTGGACGTCATCAGCCAGGTGCGGGCCCGCCGGTAGTGCTCGGCGTGGGCCCGGAACAGCCAGATCAGGAGGGCCGGCGTGACCAGGTAGTGCAGCGAGGCGTACCAGAAGTCCGCCGGCACACCGAGCCAGGGCTCGCGCGTGAACAGCCGGTTGAGCGGGTGCTCCGCGTTGAGGTGCAGGGCCTTCTCGAAGCGCAGGATCGCCAGGCCGTGGTCGACGGCGGAGGAGACGTCACCCCGGGCGAGGAGGCGGCCGGCCGAGTAGCAGCCGTAGACCAGGAGGATCAGCGGCAGCTCGGTCCACCAGCGCAGCCGGGTTCGCGGGGTCACCTCGGTGCCCGGTGTCTCGGTCTGCGGCATCCGATCGCCCTCCCCCTTCTGCAGTGCGGCGCGCCCCCGGAGGGCGACCGTGCCACCTTACGGTGTCCGTATCTCGCCGTTGAGGGCGCTCCGGCCCACAAAGACGTCGAGATCGCCCTCCGGGTTGCCCCGAGCGGGGGTGAGCGATGATGGAGAAGCCCTCTCTTGTCGTTCTCGCGGCGTCCGTGTGGCGTCCCCCTCCCGGAAAGGCCTCCCATGGCACCGCGCATCCTGCTCGCCCGGCACGGACAGACGGAATGGTCACTGTCCGGCAAGCACACCGGCAGGACCGACGTGCCGCTGCTGGAGGAGGGCCGGCGGGGAGCCAAGCTGCTCGGCGAGCGACTGCACCGCGCTCCGCTGGACGGGCTGCCGGGCGTGGAGGTGCGCACCAGTCCGCTGGCACGCGCGCGTGAGACGTGCGAACTGGCCGGCTTCGGGGACCGGGCCACCGTGTGGGACACGCTCATGGAGTGGGACTACGGCGCCTACGAGGGGATGACGCCGGCCGAGATCCAGGCCGTGCGCCCCGGGTGGCTGATCTGGCGGGACGGGGTGCCGGAGGGCGAGAGCCTCGCCGAGGTGACCGCGCGTGCGGACGAGGTGGTCTCCTGGGCCCGCTCGTCCGACCGCGACGTCCTGGTCTTCGCGCACGGCCACATCCTCCGCTCCATAGGGGCGCGGTGGCTGGGCCTGCCGCTGGACTTCGCGGCACGGATACGCCTGAACCCGACCTCGCTGTCCGTCCTCGGCTGGGCTTACGGGGAGCCGGCGATCGAGAGCTGGAACGACCTGGGGCATCTGGCCGGCTGAGCGGGGGCGGGGCCGCCTGCCCGCGCGTGCGGGGTGCCTCCCCCGGAGGGGGTGCCGCCGGCGCCCCGTGAGGGGCGCGGGAACTGCGCGAGCAACCCCCACGCACCGCAGACCGCCGACGGCCCTCAGACCCTCCCCGTTCTCGGCACGGAAGCGTGTCGGTCCAGGAACTCCGACACCCCCGACGCCCGCCGGTGAGGCAGCAGCACCCGAGCCGTCCCCGCCAGCATCCCCTGGATGCGGGAGGACTGGACCTGGTCCAGCAGCGACAGCACCCGCAGCCCGGCCGCGGCCGCCTCGTCGGGACGACCCTCGCGGGCCAGGTCGTCCGCCAGCTCGGCCATGTACAGGGCGATGTTCCGCGTGAAGTGCGGATCCTGCAGATGCGCCGCCCGGCGCGCGTGCCGGGAGGCGCGCCGCCAGTCACCCAGCATGGACCAGCACTGCGCCTCCAGGCCCTCCAGTTCGGCCTCGCCGTAGAAGCTCATCCACTCCGGGTCGGCGTCCGAGCGGCCCCGGGCGAAGAGCGTCTGGGCCCGGACGAGTGCCTGTTCGCAGCCCGTGCGGTCGGCGAGCCCCGCCCAGCCGCCGGCTTCGCGCAGCGCGAGCAGGGACATCAGGCGCGCCGAACCCAGCGGAGCGGCCGCGCGCTGGGCGGCCTGCGCGGCACGGACCGCCTCCCGGGGCCGGCCGGCGTCCCGCGCCAGGAACGCGGTGTTGCAGAAGGCGTGTGCCTCCAGCGCCGGGTCCCCGGTCATCCGGGCCGTGGCCAGCGCCTCCGCGTAGTGCGAGCGGGCGTCGTCGAAGCGGCCGGAGTCGTGCGCCAGCCAGCCCACGGAGATGGCGAGTTCACCGGCGCCCGAGTGCAGCCGGTCGGCGGTGGTCTGCCGGGTCGCGCCGGCGTCCAGCAGCGCGTAGGCGGCGCGCAGCGGAGCCGCCGCGCGCCGGTACAGGCCGTCCGCGCCGTGCCGGTCGTCGAGTAGCCGGATACGGCGGACCGCCTCCTCCAGGGCGGCGGCCTCGGGAGTTCCGGGCCGGCGCGCGGTCCGGACCGCGGCCGCGGCGTCCGTGGTGAGCCCCAGCGGGCCCAGCGTGGCGGCGGCCACCGTGGCGCCTCCGCCGGTCATGAATGCGCGACGCAGCACGTCGCTCTCCTCGTGGTTCAGATGGTCTTTCGCGTACGGCTCGTGCGGGCCGTACGGGTCCTGTGTGTCATACGGTTCGAACGCCGCCGGCGTCTCACCGGCCCCCTGGCCCTCACCGGTGATGAGTGCTTCGGGCGTGTCCGCCGTCGGCCGCGCCGCGCGCCCGCGGACGGACGAGCGGGGCGCGAAGCCGAGGTCGGTGAGCGTGCGGCCGGGGAACATATGCAGGAACACCCGTTCGTACGCGTAGTTCGGGCAGCGGATCTCGCCCGCCTCGACCCTGCCGACGTAACGCGCGTCACAGCTGACCCGCTCACCGATCTCGCGCGCGGCGCGGCGTACCAGTGCCGCGAACTCGGCCGGTGAACGACTGCCGCGCAGGTGCCGGAAGGCGAGGTTCGGCCGGGGTGGCCGTTCGGGCTGTGACGCTGTCTCGGTTGACGACGCCATGGCCGGGTCCTCTCGTGCGAACCGTCGAACCATGCCGGATCCGGGACGGATTCGGGACGAGTTGTCCGAGTGACGCCCTGGTTCCGGCGGGCATGAACGTACCTGCTGTGAAGGACCCGCCACGCTGTGTTTGGCTACAAACCGGATATCTCATCCACGATCTGCCATGAAGTGCCATCCTTTGCGGCGCACTTGTGCCGTAGCCGTTGACGCGTTCACGCGTTGGACCCCGTGGACCGCAACAGGGGCTGTGTGGTGGAGGCCGGCATGGAGACCAGCCAGAGCAACGAACCTTGTATCTCGCCGTCGTCGGCCGTGCAGACCGCGACGGCCACGGCGGCCTGCGACCTGGTGACGGTACCGGCCCGGCAGGGCCTCGAGGCGGTCGACATCCTGCGGCGCGGCGCCGGTGACGCGGTGGGACCCGTGCTGCACGACGGCGGCTGCGCCACCCTCGGCTTCCTGGTTCCGGCCGGCACGGCGGCCTGCTGGGACATGCCGGGCAGCACCTGCACGGAGACGGACGGGCGCGGACTCAGGCTCAACCCGGAGCCGCCGGTCGAGGGCTCCGACTGGCTGCTGCCGCCCGGCGAGGCCGACCTCGCCACCGACCCGGTGGTGCTGCGCCGGGCCCTCGGGGAGGCGGCCCGGATGATCGAGGCGGCCGACAGCTGCCGGTGAGGCGCCCGCCCGGACGGGCTGCGAAAATGGTCCGATGGGCAGGTCCAGGAGCACACGGCAGACACGGGGCACGCGGCGCGGGCCGGCCGCCGTCGAGGCCGTCGTGGAGGCGGTCGACGGCGGGCTCGCACAGCTCGTACCCGATCCCGACCGCCGCCGGGCCTGGACGCTGCTGATCGACGGCGCGCCCCAGTCGCACGTCGACCTGGACGACCCCGCGTATCTCTCCTTCGAGTACCAGCGCCGCCTCGGCCATGTCATCGACCTTCTCGCCCCGCCCGGCAAGCCCGTGCACGCCGTGCACCTAGGCGGCGGCGCGTTCACCCTCGCCCGGTACACCGCCGCGACCCGCCCCCGGTCCACCCAGCAGGTCGTCGAACGCGACGCGGCCCTGGTCCAACTGGTCCGCCGGGAACTGCCGTTGGATCCGAACGCACGGGTCCGGGTGCGCTCGGCGGACGCCCGCGCGGGGCTGGCGAAGGTCCCGGACGGGTGGGCGGACCTGGTCGTCGCGGACGTCTTCAGCGGCGCCCGCACCCCCGCCCACCTCACCTCCACCCAGTTCCTGGACGAGGTCCGCCGGACCCTGAAGCCGTCCGGGGTCTACGCCGCCAACCTGGCCGACGGCCCGCCGCTCGCCCATCTGCGCGGCCAGATCGCCACCGCCGCCGCCCGCTTCGCCGAACTCGCGCTGATCGCCGACCCCGCCGTCCTGCGCGGCAAGCGCTTCGGCAACGCCGTCCTGGTCGCCTCCGACGCCCCGCTCCCGCTCGCCGACCTCACCCGCCGCGCCGCCTCCGACCCGCACCCGGGCCGGGTCGAACGCGGCAAGTCCTTGACGGACTTCACGGGCGGCGCGACTCCCGTGACGGACGAGGCAGCCGTGGCGTCCCCGGCTCCGCCGCCTTCGGTGTTCCGGTGAGGGTTCAGTAGGTCCCGACCTCGACATGCGGCGGACCGTCGTGCCACGTGCAGAACACCGACACCCGGTCCGTGCCCCTGCTGAACTCCACGCGGATCCACGTCTGCGTCTTCCACACCTGCATCGACCAGCCGGTCCCCGGCGTCGCCGAGACGAGGGTGGCGCTGGACGCGCCCAACTCGAACACCGCCCGGCCGCCGTCGGTGTCGTAGGACCTGACCCGCCCGGACGCGGACGCGGTGGGGGTGTGACCCGGCGTGCGGGTGGGCGCCGAGGCCGGTGCCGAAGGTGTGGCCGGCGGTCGCTTCGACGGGGACGGCCGGTACGTCGGCGGGGGCAGGGCCTTGGTGCCCCGCGCGGTGGCGTCGGTGTCCGTGACGGACAGGGCGCGCGGCGGGTCGTACGCCGTCCCCTCCATCACCGTGTGCACACCCCACCACGACAGCGTGGCCGCCGCTCCCGTCGCGAGCAGCCACGCCAGTACGTGTACGAGTCCTCTGCGCATCGCGGGCCATACTGCCTCAGGGCGATCGCGGTGCGCACATGCTCCGAGTTGTCCACAGGCGCCCGCCCGGTGTGGTCCGCATGGCGTACGGTGCGGCGCATGGCAAGTGTGCTCGTGGTCGAGGACGACCAGTTCGTACGCTCGGCGCTCATCCGGCACCTGGCCGACGCCGCACACACCGTGCGCAGCGTCGGCACGGCACTGGAGGCGCTGCGCGAGGTCGCCCATTTCCGCTTCGACGTGGTCATCCTCGACCTCGGACTGCCGGACCTGGACGGCTCCGAGGCGCTGAAGATGCTCCGCGGCATCACCGACGTGCCCGTCATCATCGCCACCGCACGGGACGACGAGACGGAGATCGTCCGGCTGCTCAATGCCGGTGCGGACGACTACCTGACCAAGCCGTTCTCCGTCGAGCACCTGTCCGCCCGGATGGCGGCCGTACTGCGCCGGACCCGCTCCGGCGGCGGGGAGGCCCCGCCCTCGTCCGTGCTCCGCGTCGGCGGCCTGACCGTCGACCCGCTGCGCCGCCAGGCCGAACTGGACGGGGTCCGCCTCGACCTCACCCGCCGCGAGTTCGACCTGCTCGCCTTCCTCGCCGGGCGGCCCGGTGTCGTCGTCCCGCGCAAGGAACTCCTCGCCGAGGTCTGGCAGCAGTCCTACGGCGACGACCAGACCATCGACGTACATCTGTCCTGGTTGCGCCGGAAATTGGGGGAGACGGCCGCCCGGCCCCGCTATCTGCACACGCTCCGGGGGGTCGGCGTGAAGCTCGAACCCCCCGTGGAGCCGGCTGCGGACGGGGAGCCGGTGCGATGAGGTGGGCCCTGGTCAAGGTCTGCCTGGCGGTCACGACGATGGTCGTGATCGCCTTCGCGGTCCCGCTCGGCCTGGTCGTCAGGGAGATGGCCCGCGACCGGGCCTTCTCCAACGCCGAACGGGAGGCCGCCGCAGTGGCGCCCGCGCTGTCCATCACCACCGACCGGGACAAACTGGAGCGCGTCGTCGCCTCCGCCGGCGCCGACTCGGGAATGGCGGTGCATCTGCCCGCCACCGACGGCCGGTCCGCGCTCGACCTCGGCAAGCGGCGCGCCGCGGACCGGGACATCCAGGCGGTGCGGAAACTGGGCCGGGCCTCCACCACCTCCGTCTCCGGCGGCTCCACGCTGCTCCAGCCGGTCGCGCTCGGCTCCGGCGCCATAGCCGTCGTCGAGGTCTACGTCCCCGAGTCCGAGGTGACCAACGGTGTCGGTACGGCCTGGGCGGTGCTCGCGGCCGTCGGCCTCGCGCTGATCGTCGGCTCGGTCGCGGTCGCCGACCGGCTCGGGGTGCGCATGGTGCGGCCCGCCCAGCGGCTGGTCGAGGGCGCGCACGAACTGGGCGAGGGCCGGCTGGGCGCCCGGGTGCCGGAGGACGGCCCGACCGAACTCCGGCTGGCCGCCGTGGCGTTCAACTCCATGGCCGACCAGGTCGTCCAACTCCTCGCCAACGAGCGGGAGCTGGCGGCCGACCTCTCCCACCGCCTGCGCACCCCGCTCACCGTGCTGCGGCTCAACACGGCATCCCTGGGCGCGGGGCCGGCCGCCGAGCAGACCCGGGCCGCCGTCGCCCAGCTGGAGCGCGAGGTCGACACCATCATCCGTACGGCCCGGGAAGCCAAGCCGCAGACGGTCGCGGCCGGGCCCGGCGCCGGATGCGACGCGGCCGAAGTGGTGCGCGAGCGCATGGAGTTCTGGTCCGCGCTCGCCGAGGACGAGGACCGCAAGTGGCGGGTGGCCGGCGTCGAGCGGCCGGTGCGCATACCCGTGGCCCGCGCCGACCTGGCCGCGGCCCTGGACGCCCTGCTCGGCAATGTCTTCCGGCACACCGCCGAGGGCACCGCCTTCGCGGTCGACGTGCACAACGCCGAGGACGCGGTGATCGTGCTGGTCTCCGACGCGGGCCCCGGCATACCCGACCCGGATGCCGCGATGGCCCGTGGCCGCGGCTCCGGGAACACCGGCTCGACCGGTCTCGGCCTCGACATCGTGCGCCGGCTCGCCGAGGCCACCGGCGGAGACGTCCGGATCGGTTCCTCGGTGCTGGGCGGCACCGAGGTGCGGATCTGGTTCCAGCTGGACGGGCGGGGGCCGGTGGCGCGGGGCCGTGCGCGAAGACGCCGATCAGGCAAACCGGTCCCGACTGGTCTCGACCATTAATCGTCCCCGATCCCTTCCTTAAGCGAACCCTAAGGTCTGCAACGGCCGTCCCGATCAAGCCGTTTGTCCGATTCCCCATCGCTAGCGTGCTGCCGCACCACACCCCCGTGAACAGCGAAGGCAGGCACGCGCATGAGCACGCACCGGCGCAGGATCAGTGGCAGGAACAAGGCGATAGGCGGTCTCGTGGCCGCGGCCGTCGTCGGTGGCGGCGCGGTCCTGCTCACCGGCACCGCCAACGCGGCCGGCGTGAACGCCGCGTACACCAGGACCAGCGACTGGTCGACCGGCTACACCGCCCAGTACGTCGTCACCAACAACAGCGGCCAGCGGGAGAAGACCTGGACGCTGGAGTTCGATCTCCCGGCGGGCGCCAGGCTCAGCTCCCTGTGGAACGGTGAGTCGAGCGTCAGCGGTTCGCACGTCACCGTGAAGCCGGCCACGTGGGACACCGAGGGCCTCGCCCCCGGCAAGTCGGTGACCGTCGGCTTCGTGGTCGACGGCAGCGGTGCCCCGACGGGCTGTCGTATCGACGACGTCCAGTGTTCCGCGGACGCGGGCCCCATCCCCGAGCCGAGCGGCCGCCCCACCGGGACCGGCTCGCCGGCTCCGACCGCCGCGCCCACCAGGACGGCCACCCCCACCAGGACGGCCACCCCGGGCCCGACCAAGACCACACCCCCCGCCCCGACCGCCTCCCCGACCACCGGCACCGGATCCGGCACCACCGCCTCCGCCGGCTTCGCCCCGTACGTCGACACCTCCCTCTACCCGGCGTTCGACCTGGTCGGCGCGGCCGACGCGACCGGCGTGAAGAACTACAACCTCGCCTTCGTCACCGACGGCGGCGGCTGCACCCCCAAGTGGGGCGGAGTGACCGACCTGACCAGCGACGGCGTCGCCGCGCAGATCGGTTCCCTGCGGGCCGAGGGCGGTGACGTCCGGGTCTCCTTCGGCGGTGCCTCCGGCTCCGAACTGGCCACCACCTGCTCCTCCGCCGACGCGCTGGCGGCGGCGTACGGCAAGGCGGTCGACGCGTTCAAGCTCACCAAGGTCGACTTCGACGTCGAGGGCGGCGCGCTGCCGAACACGGCCGCCAACACCCGCCGCGCCCAGGCCATCGCCAAGCTCCAGGCCCGGCACCCGGGCCTGGACGTCTCCTTCACCCTCCCCGTGCTGCCGCAGGGCCTCACCCAGGACGGCGTGAACCTTCTGTCCGACGCCAAGTCCAACGGCGTGAAGATCGGCACCGTCAACATCATGGCGATGGACTACGGTCCCTCGTTCAGCGGGGACATGGGCGACCTGGCCGAAGAGGCCGCAACCGCCACCCAGGCCCAGGTCAAGGGCGTGCTCGGCCTGTCCGACTCCGCCGCCTGGAAGACGGTCGCGGTCACCCCGATGATCGGCGTCAACGACGTCTCCTCCGAGGTCTTCAAGGTGGACGACGCCACCCAGCTGGTGAACTTCGCCAAGTCCAAGGGTCTCGGCGGCCTGTCGATGTGGTCCGCCACCCGCGACAAGCAGTGCGCCGGTGGCACCAAGCCCACCGCCGACGCCACCTGCAGCTCGATCACCCAGGACAAGAACGCCTTCTCGAAGGCGTTCGGCGCCTTCCACTGACCCACCCCCCTCCCGCGGGGCGCGGCACGACGGAGGGGTGCCGCGCCCCCCGGTACCATCGGGGCATCCGGTGGCCGAGGGGGGGGCGCAGTGATCGAACTGTCCGACGTGATCCGCGAGTTGAGGGGGCAGCTGACGTCGGCCCTGGCAGACGGGGACGGGCAGCTCGTACGGTTCGAGCTGGGACCGGTGGAGGTCGAGGCCACGGTCGCCGTCACCCGTGAGGCGGGCGCGGACGCCAAGGTGAGGCTCTGGGTCGTCGACGCGGGCGCGAACGGCAAGTACTCCCGGGCGCAGACGCAGCGGATCAAGGTCACCCTGACCCCGAAAGCCGTCCCGGCGGACGGCAGCCCGGTCCGGCCGATCCTGATCGCAGGCGGCGAGGTTGAGGGCGAGCGCTGACCAGGGGCTGCGGCCGGCGCAGGTCGCCGAGATCATCGCAGCGCCGTCGGACCGTGCCGGGGGGAAACGCGGCACGGGCTATCTGTTCGCACCCGGCAGGGTGCTCACCGCCGCCCATGTCGTCGACGGCGCGCACGACGTGCGTGTCCGCTTCCAGGCCGACCGGCCGGGTGAGCGGACCGTCACGGCCGACGTGCTGTACCGGAACGACGCCGTCGACGTCGCGGTACTCGCCCTCACGGCCGAGCCGGTCACCGACATCGCGCCCGCCGCGTTCGGCAGGGTCGGCGACCAGGACGCGGTGCTCCTCTGCACCGCCATGGGCTTTCCGCGCTTCAAGCTCCGTACGGACGAAAAGGGTGCGTGCTTCCGTGACGCGGAGCATATCCACACGAGCTGCGCGGTGCTCTCCAACCGGCGCGAAGGCACCCTCGACCTCACCGTCACCGCGCCGCCCACCGGCGCCTCGGAAACCGGCCATGACGTCTGGGAAGGCATGTCCGGCGCGGCCGTCTTCGGCAACGGGCGGCTCATCGGCATCGTCGCCCGCCGGCACCGCGGCGACGGCCCCGGCCGGGTCGCCGCGCTCCGGGTCGACCGCTGGGCCGAGGCACTCGCCGACGGGGAACTCGCCGCACTGGAACAGGCATTGGGCTGTGCGCTGGCCCCCGGCGCGCTCCCCGACGTGATACCCGCCCCCACGTTCGACCTGATCCAGGAGGCCTACCGCACCCAGCTCGCCGAGGACTTCGCCCCCGAAGAACTCCGGGACCGGGAGCCCGAGCTTCGCGACCTCGTCGCCTTCTGCAGCGGCCCCGGACCGTATCTGCGGCTTCAGGGACGGCCCTGGTCCGGAAAGACGGCGCTGGCCGCGTGGTTCGCACTGCACCCGCCCCGCGGAGTCGTCCCGGTGTGGTTCTTCATCACCTCGCGCAACGCGCGCCAGTCGGACAGCGACGCCTTCACCGGCGCCCTCATCGACCAGCTCGCCGCCCTCGCCGGACAGGTACCGTCCGGCCACCTCTCGCCGGGCGCCCGCGACGGGCTGCGCGGCCTGCTCCTGCGCAAGGCCGCCGAACGCGTCGCACAGCACGGCGGCACCCTGCTCCTCGTGGTGGACGGACTCGACGAGGACCAGTCCCTCGCACCGGGCGGAACCGGCCCGAGCATCGCCTCGCTGCTGCCGCGGCGACCGCCCCCGAACGTCCGCGTCCTGGTGACCGGCCGGCCGAGCCCCGACCTCCCCCTGGACGTGAAGGACGACCATCCTCTGCGTCACTGCCGGGTCCTCGAACTCACCGCGACGGCAAAGGCACGGCACACCGAGTACAGGGCCCGGCTCGACCTGCGGCGGGCTTTGTCCGGGGACCGGTTGCAGGTCGACCTGGTCGGACTGCTCGCCGCGGCACGCGGCACTCTCACGGCCGAGGACCTGCGCGAACTGACCGGCGCGCGGCACCACGAGCTGACCGGACGGCTCGGCAGCGCCTTCGGCCGGATCCTGCGCGAGCGCGGAACCGGCGTGGACAGCGGCGGAGACGTGACCCTGTACGTGACGGGCCGCGGCTATCTCTTCGCCCACGAGACCCTTCTCACCGCGGCCCAGGACGAACTCGGGCCGGACCTGGACACCTACGCCGGGCGTCTGCACAGCTGGGCGGAGGCCTACGCCCGCAAGGGCTGGCCCGCCGACACCCCGCTGTACCTGCTCCAGCCGTACGGCCGTCTGCTCACACAGCTCCAGGACACACGCCGCAGCCGTGCCCTCGCCAAGGACGCTCGCCGACGCGACCGGCTGCGGGAGGTCACCGGCAGCGACGCGGCGTGCCTCGCGGAGATCGAGGCGGCACGACAGGTTGTACGCAGCACCGCCCCTGATGACTTGGGGAATCTCGCAGCCCTGGCAGCCGTAGCGGATCTGCTCGCCCGGCGCAACGAGTCCCTGCACCCGGACATCCCCGCGGTCTACGCCCGCCTGGGCCGCGTGCGCCATGCGATCGGGCTCGCCCGCAGTGTCTTCGACCCGTTCCACAGCGCACGCGCACTGGCCGGGGTGGCACGCGTGCTGGCCGAGGCGGGGGACCGGCGGGCCGTGGGGCTGGCCGAGGAGGCGCTGGAACTGACGCGGAAGACGGTGGGCGAGCACCAGCGGTCCCACGGCGACGGGATCGTCGACGACGCGCTGCGGGAGCTGGCCGCCGTCTTGATGGCGACCGGGGAGGAGGGTGAGGCACTGCGCCGGCTCGGCCAGTCGCGACCGCCGAGCAAGCGGCGGGGCGTCGAGGGCCTGGCCATGGTCGCCCGCGCCGCCAAGGACCCGCGGTGCGCGGCCGACCTGTTGCACCGCACGGAGGAACTGGCGCGAGGGATCACGTTCCTGCCCGACCGCGTCCGTGCGCTGGGTGCCACCGCCGAAGCGTGGACGGCACGTGCAGAGCCGAGCCGTGCCGCACGTCTGTACGACGAGGTGGCCGCCCTCGCCGAGGAGCACGCCTACGCGTCAGGAAATGTCCCCGCGGCCGCCGCACGGATCCTGCACACCGTGAACCCGCCCCAGGCGGAGCGCATGATCCGGCTCGCCCTCGAAGCTCACGGGCGAGGAGGGCTGATGGCGCCCGGCAATGAGGAAGACGCCTACGACACGGTGTCCGCGCTCGCCGAGACCCGTCGCACGGCCGAGGCCGACGAACTCCGGGGGGTGTTGCTGCGGTGGGCCTATCCGTCGCGGAGTGTGGGGCCCGCGATGGCCGTGGGGTGGGCCCGGGAGGGGCGCGTATCGCAGGCGTGGGAGGAACTCGAGGACTTCTGGGAGCTTCACGACCCCCACGACGAGGACGATTCCGTCGCCCGGGTCGTCGGACTGCTCGCCACCGCAGGAGCCGCCGACGAGCTGGAGACCCTGCTGCTCACCGGGACGGACACCTGGTGGTGGCGCGGGGTCGCCGGAGCACTCGCCGCGCTCGCGGACCACTTCGCCGGCACCGACCCCGCCCGGGCGTTGCGACTGCTCCGCCAGGCGGAGCGTGGCAACCAGCTCAGGGGCGGGACGGACGAGACCTACAGCTGGATCGACGCCTCCCGCCAGGACGAGCGCCTCGCCGCGCTCGCGGGAGCACTCGCCGCCACGGGCTCACCGGACGACGCCGAGTGTCTTGTCGAGGCGATCCGCACACCCGACATGCGCGCCTTCGCGTACGCCGCCGCGGCGGTGGCCCTCGCGGACGTGGACGCTCCTCGAGCAACGTCTCTGGCGGAGCGGGCGGCCCGTACGGCCGAGCTCGGCGGCGGCTGGGACGAGGTCGTGCGGGCCGGCGTGCTGACCGCCGTCGTCCAGGCACTGGCGAGCACGGGAGCGGTGGAGCGGGCCACGAAGCTGGTGCGACAGCTCGGAAGGGGCCGGACTGAGTTCTTCTTCGCCGATCAGGCTCGTGCGATCGTGGTGACATCTCTGTGGCCGCACGATCCGGACAGGGCGGAGCACCTGGCCGACGCCCTGTTCCGGGAGCACCGGGACACGCGCCCTGCATCCGTGCCCGCCCTCCTCGGGCTGCTGGCCGCGACGGCTCCCCACGACGCCGAGCGCGCCGCCCGTGTCCAGGAACTGCTGTGGGGGGTCGACGTGGACGATCCGACGGAAGGCGAATACGGGGAGACGGCCCTGATCGTTCTGGCGACCGCCACGATCGATCCGGAGACGACCAGGGTCCGGCTCAACCGACTGGCGCGGGCGGGCAGAGCGGTGCAGGATCTCCGGGCGGCGGTCGCGGAGGCCTTCGCGCACACCGCGTTGGGGGACCACGCGCAGGCCAGGGCCGTAGTCCAGGGCTTCGGGCGCGATGAGGAGCTCGCGTCGGCCGCCCTCTCCGCCCTCGCCGGTCACGCCGCCTGCGCTCCCGTCGACCCCGGCGGTCTGATCGGCGGTGGCGGTGGCATCCGCGCCTCGCTCGCCCGCCGCATCGCCGCGCATCTCCACCCCCTCCCCGGCGGCCCGGACCTCGCTCGGGCGCGGTCTCTCCTCGCTGAAGCACTCACCCCGGAGGGCTGGCACCACGCCGTTCCCGTCCTGGCCACGGTCGACCCCGGCGCCCTGCGCTGCGTCCGGGACGCCGTCTTCGCGCACCTCGGCCTCGACGCCTAGCTCACCGAGGACCGGGCCCGGCAGGCGCGGGGTGCGGCACTCCAGGCACTGCCACACCCCGTTCCGGAATGCTCAGACCCGCGGCTCCACCCCCGGCAGCACCCCCGTCCGCGCCGCCTCCCCGTACCACCGCGCGCTCGACTTCGGCGTGCGCTCCAGCGTCCCGTAGTCCACGTACACCGCGCCGAACCGCTTGCCGTAGCCGTACGCCCACTCGAAGTTGTCCAGCAGCGACCACAGGTAGTAGCCGCGGACGTCGGCGCCGTCGGTGAGGGCCCGGCGGACCGCCGCGAGGTGGTCGTGCAGGTAGGCGATGCGCTCGGGGTCGTGCACGCGGCCGTCGGCATCGGGCTTGTCGTCGTAGGCGGCGCCGTTCTCCGTCACGTACAGGGGCAGACCCGGCGCCTCGCGCGTGTAGCGCAGGAGCAGGTCGTACAGGCCCGTCGGGTCGATCGTCCAGCCCATCTCGGTGCGTTCGCCCGGGGTCTGGTGGAAGAGGACGTCGTCGGCGCCCGGCCAGGGGGAGTGCTCGCTGGCGCCGTGGCCGTCCGCCCGGGGACCCCGGGCCGCGCCGGACGCGGCCGAGACCAGGGCCGGGGTGTAGTAGTTCAGGCCCAGCGCGTCCAGCGGGACGTTGATCGTGTGTGTGTCACCGCCGTGGACGTACGACCAGTCGGTGATCGAGGACGTCGCGTCGAGAAGCGACGACGGGTACGCGCCGTGCAGCATCGGGCCGTGGAAGACGCCGTTGGCCAGGTCGTCGATCCTGCGGGCCGCCGCGACGTCGGCGGGGTCCTGGGAAAGCGGCCGTACCACGGACGAGTTGAGGCTGATCGCGATCTCGTTGCGGGCCGGCATCACCGAGCGCAGGGCCGAAGCCGCCAGGCCGTGCGCGAGGTTCAGGTGGTGGGCGGCGCGCAGGGAGGCCACCGGGTCGGTGCGGCCCGGGGCGTGCACACCGGAGCCGTAACCCAGAAAGGCGCTGCACCAGGGCTCGTTGAGGGTGATCCACTGCTCCACCCGGTCGCCCAGCGCCTCGCCGACCAGCCGGGCGTACTCGGCGAACCGGAACGCGGTGTCCCGCTGCGGCCACCCGCCCGCGTCCTCCAGCTCCTGCGGCAGGTCCCAGTGGTAGAGGGTGAGCGCCGGCCTGATGCCATGGGCGAGGAGCTCGTCCACCAGGCGGCGGTAGAAGTCCAGGCCGCGCTGGACCGCGGGGCCCCGGCCCGTCGGCTGCACCCGGGACCAGGAGACCGAGAAGCGGTACGCGGTCAGGCCCAGCTCCGCCATCAGCGCCACGTCGTCGCGGTAGCGGTGGTAGTGGTCGACAGCGATGTCACCGGTCTCACCGCCGGCCGTCCTGCCCGGCGTATGGCTGAAGGTGTCCCAGATCGAGGGGGTGCGGCCGTCCTCCCGCACCGCCCCCTCGATCTGGTACGCCGAGGTCGCGGCACCCCAGAGGAAGGCGGAGGGAAAGGTCACGGAGGGATCGGGCTCAGGCATGGAAACGCTCCCATTGGGGGGTCGTAGGAGACCTGGCGTAGTGGGGGAGGGAGAGGGAGAGGGAGAGAGGCGCAGAGGGGCCGGGCGGCGGTGGCCCGGCCCCCGGGGGGAGACCGTCAGCCCTTGATCGCGCCCTGCATGATCCCGCCCACGATCTGCTTGCCGAACAGGACGAACGCGATCAGCAGCGGCAGGGTGCCGAGCAGCGCGCCCGCCATGATCACCGCCTGGTCCGGGACATAGCCGGTGCCGAGCGAGTTCAGGGCCACCTGCACGGTCGGGTTCTGCTGGTTCAGGGCGATGATCGGCCACAGGAAGTCGTTCCAGGCGAACACGAACGTCAGCAGGCCGAGTACGGCCATGGCCGGACGCGCCGCCGGGAACACCACGTGCCAGACGATCCGCACGCTGCTCGCACCGTCCACCCGGGCCGCCTCGATCAGCTCCGTCGGCAGCGCCTGCACCAGGTACTGCCGCATGAAGAACGTACCGAACGCCGTCACCAGGCTCGGCAGGACCACCGTCTGCAGCTGGTTCGACCAGCCGAGATCCGACATCCACAAGTACAGCGGTACGACGGCGAGCTGCGGCGGGATCATCATCGTACCGATGGTCAGCAGCAACAGCAGGCCGGAGAAGCGGAACCGCAGCTTGGCGAAGGCGAAGCCGGCCAGCGTGGAGAACAGCACCGTGCTCACCGTGATCGTGCCCGCCACGATCACCGAGTTGAACATCGCGGTCCCGAGCCCCGCCTGGTCCCAGGCCGTCTGAAGGTTCCTGAACAGGTTGCCGCCGAACCACAGCGGCGGCGGGGTCTCGGCCAGCCGGTGGGCGGTGCGGGAGGCGGCGATCGCCGTCCACACCAGCGGGGCGAGGGAGACCAGCGCGAAGACGGTGAGCACGACGTACGTCACCGGGCCCGCGTGCAGTTGCTTGCCCGCACCCATCCGTCCCCGGCGCCGGACCGCCTTCCGGGGAAGCGTCAGTTCAGTGGTCGTCATCGGGACTTCCTCAGCCGTCGGGTGAGCAGCAGATTGACCGCGGCGACGACCAGCAGGATCAGGAACATCGACCAGGCGATCGCGGACGCCTTGCCGAGGTTGCCGATGATCCAGCCCTGGTCGTACATGTACAGGCCGAGCGTCTGGTACTGGTGCTCGGAGCCGCCCTTGGACCCGCTGACACCGCCGAACAGCAGCGGCTCGCCGAACAGCTGGGTCGCGCCGATGGTCGAGACGACGACCGTGAACAGGATCGTCGGGCGCAGCTGCGGGATCGTCACATGCCGGAACTGCTGCCAGCGGCTGGCGCCGTCGATCGCGGCCGACTCGTACAGGTCGGTGGGGATCGCCTGCATGGCCGCCAGATAGATCAGCGCGTTGTACCCGGTCCACCGCCAGATCACGATCGACGACACCGCGAACTGCGAACCCCAGTCGGACTCACGCCAGTTGACCGGGCCCACCCCGAGGAAGTGCAGGAGCCAGTTGACCATGCCGCCGTCCCACGAGTACAGCAGCGTGAACACCAGGGTCGCCGCGGCCACCGAGGTGGCGTACGGGGTCAGCATCACCACGCGCCAGACGGTCGAGCCGCGCAGCCGGTAGTTCAGCAGGTGGGCCAGGCCGATCGCGGCCAGCAGCTGCGGCACGGTCGAGATGACACCGATGGTCAGGGTGTTCTTCAGGGCGTTCCAGAAGAAGTCCGAGGACCACAGGTTCGTGTAGTTGTCCAGGCCCGCCCAGGTCTGGTGGTCCAGCGCGGACAGCTGCACGTGGTGCAGCGAGTACCAGGCCGTGTAGAGCAGCGGGACCAGCGTGAACGCCGCGAACAGGACGAAGAACGGAGATACGAACGCGTACGGCGACGCCTTCATGTCCCAGCGGTACAGCCGGCTGCGCCATGAGTCGGTGCCCGCCGGCGTACCGCGACCGTGAGCGCCCCGGGCCGGGGGGGGGGGGGGGGGGGGGGGGGGGGGGGGGGGGGGGGGGGGGGGGGGGGGGGGGGGGGGGGGGGGGGGGGGGGGGGGGGGGGGGGGCGT
>NZ_JBVJVY010000003.1:0-130225 GCF_055603265.1 Streptomyces sp. NPDC037288 | reverse complement strand
CGAACTCCGAGCCGCCCCCCTTTCTTCCCCGTGATACACACTTGTTCTCTCCGCTTTCCTCCCCCCCCCCCCCCCCCACCCCCCCGCCCCCCCCCCCCCCCCCCCGGCGCCCCCCCCCCCCCCCCGCCGGCGCTCGACGCGGAGTGCGCGAGAGCCTGCTTGGGGCTGGTCACTGGCCGAGCACGTCCTTGATCTCCTTGGCCGCGGCGTCCCAGCCCTGCGCGGGCGACTTGCCCTTCTGCTCGACCTGGAGGATGCCGATGTCGCTGATCGCGGTGTCGATCGGCTTGTCCTTGGGGCCGAGGGGCTGCGCCGGGATGGTCTTCGCCGAGTCGGAGAAGATCCGGGTGATCGGGGCGCCGGAGAAGTACGCCGTGGTGTCGGGCTGCGGCTTCAGGCTCGGGTACACCGACGGGATCGACGGGAAGCTGGCCTGCTTGGCGAAGACCTTCGCCTGCTGCTCGGGCGCGGTCAGCCACTTCGCCAGCGCGACGGCCTCCTTCTGGTGCTTGGCCGCGGTCGGCACGCCGAGGAAGGAGCCGCCCCAGTTGGACGCCGCCGGCGCCGCCGCCACGTCCCACTTGCCCTTGCCGGAGTCACCGGACTTCTGCTCGATGTAGCCGATCATCCAGGCCGGGCAGGCGACGGAGGCGAAGCTGCCGTTGGCGAATCCCTGGTCCCAGGTCGGGTCGAACTGCTTGAGCTTCGCCGACATGTCGCTGGTGGCGACGGTCATGGCGGCGTCCCAGGCCTTCTTCACGCCCTCGGACTTGTCCCAGACGACGTTGCCGCCCTTGTCGTAGTACCGCTCGCTCGCGCCGCCCACCGCGGCCATGTAGACGGAGGCGGCGGAGTCCACGAACTTGGTGCCCTTGGGCGCCTTCTTCATGTACTGCTTGCCGACGTCGACGTACTTGCTCCAGTCGCCCTTCCACATCTGGGCGAGCCTGGTCCGGTCGGTCGGCAGTCCGGCCTGCCGGAACAGGTCCTTGCGGTAGCAGATGGCCATCGGCCCGGTGTCGGTCCCGAGCCCGATGAGCTTGCCGTCCTTGGTGGTGGCCTGGGCGTTCTTCCAGTCCAGCCACTGCGACTTGTCGACCTCCTTGCCGAGGTCCACGAACTTGTCCGCCTGGGTCTGCACGGCCTCGGTGATGTTGCCGATCTCGATGGCCTCGATGTCGTCCGTGCCGGAGCCGGCCTGGAGGCGGGTGAGCACCTTCGGCCAGTACACGTCGGTACGGGTGGTGACGTTCTCCTTGATGTTGATGTCCGGATGCAGCCTCATGTACTCGTCGTAGAGGCCGGCCTGCTGGTAGCCGAAGACGCCGAAGGTCCCGATGGTCAGCGTGGTCTTGCCCTTGCCACTGCCGTTTCCGCCGCCGTCCGAGTCGTTGGACGATCCGTCGTCCGAGTCCTTGGCACAGCCGGCCAGCAGCCCCGTGGTCAGTGCGGCCACGGCCGCGAGGGCCATCAGCCGCTGGGACCGGCGGATGCTCGTGCGCATTGCGTCCTCCTGTTGCCTGACGTGCCGACCCCCCGGCCAACTGCATGGAATCGGGCCCGTTCGTACTCGCTGCGGCTCGGGCGGGGAACGTGCGGGTTGTGTGGGTGTCAGGTACTGTGGGAGCGCTCCCACCTGTGATGTGTTGAAGAGTCGTCGGTCCGCGGCGGGGTGTCAAGGGAGCGGACGGCGGCAACTGCGTTCAGTTATCGGCCCGTTAAGCGGGCCGGTGCCGTCCGGTATTTTCCAGGCGCCGGTCGCCGGTATCCAGCCCGTCCGGCCGCAGCGAACGGTGCTGTTACATTCCAGGCCGGCACAGAGGATGGCGGCGAGAAAGGCGGAGCCCATGGCAAGCCACGGAGCGCGGGGCCGCGGCGGGGGCCGGCCCACGCTCGAGGAGGTCGCCGCCCGGGCCGGGGTCGGCCGGGGCACGGCCTCGCGGGTGATCAACGGCTCGCCCCGGGTCAGCGACGCCACCCGCGCCGCGGTCCAGGCGGCCGTGGCCGAACTCGGCTACGTCCCCAACACGGCGGCCCGCGCCCTCGCGGCCAACCGCACCGACGCCATCGCTCTCGTGGTCCCCGAGCCGGAGACCCGGTTCTTCGCCGAGCCGTACTTCTCGGACATGCTGCGCGGTGTCGGCTCCCAGCTCTCCGACACCGAGATGCAGTTGCTGCTGATCTTCGCGGGCAGTGACCGGGAGCGGCGGCGCCTCGCGCAGTACCTGGCGGCCCATCGCGTGGACGGCGTCCTGCTCGTCTCGGTCCACGCCGACGACCCCCTGCCCGACCTGCTGGCCCAGCTGGAGATCCCGGCCGTGATCAGCGGCCCCCGCTCGGCCGGCGAGTCGCTCACCTCGGTGGACTCGGACAACTACGGCGGCGCCCGCTCGGCGGTGGAGCACCTGCTGTCCCGGGGCCGCTCCCGCATCGCCCACATCACCGGCCGCCCCGACGTCTACGGCGCCCAGCGGCGCGTCGACGGCTACCGCGACGCCCTGCGTGACGCGGGCCGGGCGGTGGACGAACTGCTCGTCGAGCCGGGGGACTTCACGGAGGAGGGCGGTCGCCGGGCCATGACCGTGCTGCTGGATCAGTGCCCGGACCTGGACGCGGTCTTCGCCGGCTCGGACGTGATGGCGGCCGGCGCCCGGCAGGTGCTGCGTGAGGCGGGCCGCCGCATCCCGGACGACGTGGCGCTGGTCGGCTACGACGACTCCGCCATCGCCCGCCACATGGACCCGCCGCTCACCAGCGTGCGCCAGCCCATCGAGGAGATGGGCCGCGCGATGATCGACCTGCTCCTCGCGGAGGTCGCCGGCCGCCGCCCGTCCCAGTCCCGGGGGCCGGAGCGGCAGCACGCGGTGCTGCCCACGGAGTTGGTGACACGGGCGTCGTCGTAGGGGGCCGTGTGGGGGTGGACGGGATGCGGGAGCGCACGGACAGGCTCGGTCACCTCGGATCGGTCTGTGACGTCGGGTGGCTGCCGGAGAGGTGGTCCGTGGTGACGTCGCGTGGTGCGGTGCCGCTCAATTCCCAGCCCAGGAATGAGAAGAGCACCATCAGCACCCCGCCGCAGACGATCGCCCAGTCCGCCAGGTTCATCACGCTGAAGCCGCGGACGGCGACGAAGTCGACCACCGCGCCCTGCAGGCCGCCGGGCACGCGGAAGAGGCGGTCGGTCAGGTTTCCCAGCGCGCCGCCCAGCAGCAGTCCGAGGGCCACGGCCCACGGGGCGCTGCGCAGCTTGCGCGCCAGCCGGGCGATGACGCCGACGACCGCCGCGGCGATGGCCGTGAACACGAAGGTCATCGCCGTGCCCATGCCGAACGCGGCGCCCGCGTTCCGGGAGACCCGCAGTTCCAGCCAGCTGCC
The DNA here is from genome assembly GCF_055603265.1 of Streptomyces sp. NPDC037288. Classification (NCBI taxonomy): domain Bacteria; kingdom Bacillati; phylum Actinomycetota; class Actinomycetes; order Kitasatosporales; family Streptomycetaceae; genus Streptomyces; species Streptomyces sp. NPDC037288. The sequence goes on along the minus strand of NZ_JBVJVY010000003.1, from coordinate 126,850 downwards.
GATGACCTCGACCGGGGCGTGGTGCTCCAGCCGTGCGACGACGAGCAGCTTGCTGCCCAGGTCGATCGCATAGGCGAGTCCCGCCACCACCAGGAGCAGCGAGATCCGCCGTTTTCCCCCGGCGCCCTCCGCGCCCGCGGCCTGAACGTCCGATGTCACGCCTTCCGCCCCTTTGCGCCCGACACGGCCTCCCAGCCACGCTCCAGCAGATCGAAGGCCGCGTTGACGGCGGCGACCCGGTCGGGGGTGGCCGTGGCGAGCGCTCGGGATTCCAGAGCCAGATGGGCCAGGGCGGCGCAGGCCGGGTCGTCGGCGGGCGCGCCGGTGTCGGCGGCGATCGCCTCGGCCAGGGCGCGTTCGTGCCGCATCCACATGCGCCGGTGGTACTCCACAAGGGCGGGGGTGCTGGTGACCAGCCGCTGGAACGCGGCGATCTGCTCGGCGTACTCGGCCTTGAACGCCCGCGCCCGCAGCATGTGCGCGCGCAGCGCCTGGATGAGCGGGGTGCCGGGGGCTCGGTCGCGTACGGCCGCGACCAGCGCCTGTTCCACGTCCTCGTCCATGTCGAACAGCAGCGCTTCCTTGCTCGGGAAGTGCTTGAACAGGGTCGTCGTGGAGACGTCGGCCGCCTCCGCGATGTCCCTGATGCTGACCGCGTCGAAGCCGTGCTCCAGGAACAGCTTCAGCGCCGCGTCCGCCAGGGCCTGGCGGGTGGCGGCCTTCTTGCGTTCGCGGCGGCCCATCGGCTCCGCCGGCTCCGTTGCTCCTGTCGTCTCCGTCATGGCCGTAGCCTACCCGCCCGGTTGCCCCAGACAAAAAGTTGACTCATTGCACTTAGTGAGTCGGTGTGCTTTTCTGGGCCGCATGACCACACCACCTCCCAAGAACGTCCGCTGGACGCTGCTCGGCGTGATGCTCGCCATGCTGCTGGCCATGCTCGACAACAACATCGTCGGTACGGCGACGCCGACGATCGTCCGCGACCTCGGCGGCCTGGAGCACGTCTCCTGGGTCGTCACCGCGTACACCCTCGCCACCGCCGTCTCGACTCCCGTCTGGGGCAAGCTCGGTGATCTGTACAGCCGCAAGCGCGTCTTCCTCGCCTCGGTCGCGCTCTTCCTGCTGGCCTCGCTGCTGGCCGGCGCCGCCCACTCGATGACCCAGCTGATCGGGTTCCGCGCCCTGCAGGGCATCGGCGCGGGCGGGCTCGCCGCCGGCGGGTTCGCCATGACCGGCATCCTCGTGCCGCCCCGGGAGCTGGGCCGCTACCAGGGCATGACCGCCTCCGTGATGGCCCTCGGCGTGGTCGGCGGGCCCCTGGTCGGCGGCCTGGTCACCGGGCACCTCGGCTGGCGCTGGGCGTTCTACGTCAATCTGCCGATCGGGATCGTCGCCCTGGTCTGGCTCCAGCTGACGCTGCGGCCGCCGGCGCGGGAACCGCAGCCCCGGCCGCGCATCGACTGGGCGGGCATCGCCGTCCTCGCGGCCACCACGGGCGCGGCGGTCCTCGCGGCGACCTGGGCCGGTACGACGTACGCCTGGACGTCCTGGCCGATCCTCGCCCTGGGCGCGGTGGCCGTCCTCGGTGCGGTGGCGTTCGTCATCGTGGAGCGGCGCGTGACCGAACCCCTGCTGCCGCCCCGCGTGTTCACCGGGCACCGCAACTTCCCGCTCGCCATCGGCCTGTTGGCGGCCGTCGGTGTGGTGATGTTCGGCTCGGCGCTCTATCTGCCCCTGTTCCAGCAGTCCGTGCAGGGCGCCACCGCGACCGGCTCCGGGCTGCTCCTGCTGCCGATGATGGTCCCGGTGGTGATCGCTTCCCAGCTCGCCGGGAAGGTGATGTCCCGCACCGGCCGGTCCAAGGTGTTCCCGGTGCTCGGCACCCTGCTGCTGACGGCCGGCACCGTGGCGCTCGCCACGATGGACACGGGCACCTCCCGTCTCACCGCCGGCTGCTGGATGGCCCTCGTCGGCCTCGGCCTGGGCTTCACGACGCAGATGGCCACCACGCTCGCGCAGAACAGTGTGGACCTGCGGGACATGGGGGCGGCCATGGCGGCGACGAATCTGTTCCGCACCCTCGGCGGCTCGGTGGGTGTGGCCGTCTTCGGCTCGCTGTTCACCCGGGCGGTGCCGGCCACGGCGACGGGGGAGGCGTACCGGCACGCGGTGGCGGCCGGCACCCGGCACATCTTCCTGACCACGGCCGGGGTGTGCGCGGTGGCCTTCGTCCTGGCGCTGCTGGTGCGGGAGGTCCCGCTGAGGGGCGGGTCCGGCAGTACGGCACAAAAGAACCAGCCGGTGACCCGTCTCGCGACGGAGTCACCGGCTGGTCGGTGAGGGTGAGTGACGGGACTCGAACCCGCGGCATCCTGGACCACAACCAGGTGCTCTACCAGCTGAGCTACACCCACCATGACCGGTAGTGGAACTTGTCGTTTCCCCGACCGGCCGAGAAGAAGTCTACAGGGTCCGAAGGGGTGCTCGCGCACACGTTTTCGCGAGCCCCCCTTCAGCGCTATCGCGCGGGCAGGACGTGCTTGGCGGCGATCGCCTTCGCGGTGTCGGAGTCCGGGCCGGGCTGCGGGACGAAGATGGCCTCGCGGTAGTAGCGCAGCTCGGCGATCGACTCGCGGATGTCGGCGAGGGCCCGGTGGTTGCCGTTCTTCTCCGGGCTGTTGAAGTACGCCCTCGGGTACCAGCGGCGGGCCAGCTCCTTGATGCTGGAGACGTCCACGATCCGGTAGTGCAGGTAGCTCTCCAGGGCCGCCATGTCCCGCTCCAGGAAGCCGCGGTCGGTGCCGACGGAGTTGCCGCACAGCGGGGCCTTGCCGGGCTCCTTCACGTACTCCTTCACATAGGCGAGGACCTGCTCCTCGGCGTCCTGGAGGGTCGTACCGTTCTCCAGTTCGGCGAGCAGCCCGGACGCGGTGTGCATCTGACGCACCACCTCCGGCATCGTCTCCAGTGCCTGCTCCGGCGGGCGGATGACGATGTCCACCCCCTCGCCGAGTACGTTCAGCTCGGAGTCGGTGACGAGGGCGGCCACCTCGATGAGAGCGTCGTCGGACAGCGAGAGGCCGGTCATCTCGCAGTCGATCCACACCATGCGATCGTTCATGCGACCACCCTAAGGCTGGCCTGAGCTTTTGTGGTGCCCTGTGCTCCGCGGGAAAGGGCATCCGCGGTCCGCGGCGCCGTCCGGGTCGCTCGCGCGGTTCCCGGCGCCCCTTCGGGGCGCTGAGAAGAGAAGGAGGGGGCGAGCACATGCTCGCCCCCTCCTTCTCAGCTACCGCTCCGCGGCCCCGGCAGCAGCCCCACCGCGCCCGCCGCCGTACGGCGGCTCTGCATCGGTACCCCGCTGTCGCGGTCCGGGTGCAGAACGGGTGCGTGGCCCATCGGCCCGGGGCCCGGCAGGCCCATGGGGCCGCCCGGCTGGCCGACGGCGTGCACCGGTGGCTCCGGGTCGGCGGGCTTGTCGGCCTGCGGCCTGCGGGCCCGGTAGGCGGCCCGGTAGGCGGCGGGGGACGAGCCGAGCTGGCGGCGGAAGTGCCCGCGCAGCGCGACGGGGGAGCGGAAGCCGCACCGGCCCGCCACCTCGTCCACGGAGTAGTCCGACGTCTCCAGCAGGCGTTGTGCCTGGAGCACACGCTGCGTGATCAGCCATTGCAGCGGCGCGCTGCCCGTCAGCGAGCGGAACCGGCGGTCGAACGTACGGCGGCTCATATAGGCGCGTGCCGCCAGGGTCTCCACGTCGAACTGCTCGTGGAGGTGTTCCAGCGCCCAGGCGACGACCTCGGCGAGCGGGTCGGCGCCGATCTCCTCTGGTAAAGATCTGTCGAGATAGCGCTCCTGACCGCCGCTGCGGCGCGGTGGGACCACCAGGCGCCGGGCGAGCGCGCCGGCCGCCTCGTTGCCGTGGTCCGTCCGCACGATGTGGAGACAGAGATCGATTCCGGCCGCGGTACCCGCCGACGTGAGCACATCACCGTCGTCGACGAACAGCTCCCGTGGATCGACGTGCACCGACGGATAGCGCTTGGCCAGCGTCGGCGCGTACATCCAGTGGGTGGTCGCCGGGCGGCCGTCCAGCAGTCCGGCCGCCGCGAGCACGAACGCGCCCGTGCACAGCCCGACGATCCGGGCACCCTCCTCATGCGCCCGGCGCAGCGCGTCGAGTGCCTCCTCCGGTGGCGGCGCGGTGATCGAACGCCAGGCCGGTACGACGACCGTCCCGGCGCGCGATATCGCCTCCAGCCCATGCGGCGCGGTGAGTTCCAGGCCCCCTGTGGTCCGCAGCGGGCCCTCTTCCCCGGCGCACACCAGCAGTCGGTAGCGCGGGACGCCGGCGTCCTGGCGGTCGATTCCGAACACCGACAGCGGAATGGAACTCTCGAAGATGGGGCCGCCGCTGAACAGCAGCACCGCGACGATCTCCTTGCGGCGGCGCCCGGAGAGTTTCCGGGCCGCGGCTTCCGGCGTGGCAGTGGAGTCGTGGCTCATACTGCTAAGCCCCCCTCGGTGGTCGCGGCTCCTCGGTTGTGTCGCTCCTGCACGTTTCCCCTCGGTCCTGCACGAGTCCCCCGCCGTAAAGACAGTCAAGATCGAAATCTACTGGTTCCCGCGGTCTCACGGTGACCAGTTCCACACGCCCCAGTTTGTCGACATGACAACTTGGCGTGAAGCATTCGATCACGAAGCGTTGCACTCGCGGAGCGTGGAGGGAAGTGCGCCTTGTCGCAGTGGCCAAACCGCGTAGGGTGCGCAACTGCCCGTAGACCCTTTCCGTGCAGGTCGAACGGGGGTTGGAGGGTGGTTGGAGGCCCTGTGGGGCGACATTCAGAAGTTGGCTGAAAAGATGCGTTCGGGGGTACGGAAACAGGTCAGTCGACCGGTGTCCGCCTACGCGTGTGACGTCCACCTCTTTGCTTCGGGCAACGCCTGCGACCGCGCCCGCTCCGCTCGGCGCACCGCTCGGACCGGCGCAGCAGGATCCGGCACACGGCCGTGACGGCGGCCAGTCCCAGCGCCGCGCCCGCCGCGCCGGCCAGCGAGGTGCCGTACCAAACCAGGACCACCGGGACGAGGACGCAGCTGAAGGCGGCCCAGCGGATCACATCACTCACGGTGTCCGACGCGGGATGCGGATCGGAGGTGGATCGGGGACCGGGCATCACTCGTACTCCCTGTGGCGGTGGCTCACCCCGTTCAACGTCTGTTCGAGCGGTCGGTCACCGGCCGTACGTCTGTGAATCCTGAGCAAACCGCCTGTACGGGGCAGCAACCATTGCGTTACGGGCGCGGCTCGTGCATGCTCCGGTGAACCCCTACGGATGTCGGGGACCGCTTACGGAGCGTGCGCGGGAACTGGGCTCAGGAGGCGTGCCGCCGTACCCTTGGGGGTATGGGGTTGGGAAGATGTTTCCCGGACACAGCTCCGCCGCACACTGTCGTCCCACCCATAAAGGATCACAACGCCGAGACAGCCATGGCCGGTCACGAATTCTTCGAACCAGCGGACCGCAAGCGGCCGGTCGCCGACCCCACGGCGGCCGATCCCCTGGCGGCGGAAGAGTCACGTCCGTCTTGCGACCCCGCCTTCCGGCACGGAGTCGTCGTCGGCTTCGACGGCTCCACATCCAGTGAACGCGCCCTGGCCTACGCCATCGGCATGGCCCACCGCTCCCGCTCCGGCCTGATCATCGTCCATGTCGCCAACCGGCTGCCGACCACCGTGTGGGCCGGCTGCGAGCCGCCCGTCTTCGTCGACGTGCCGGACCACCGCACCGAGGTCCTCGGTCTCGAGCTGGCGTGCGCGGACTATCTGGCCGAGGTCCCGTGGATCCTGGTGGAGCGCGGCGGCGACATCTGCCACGAGCTGGAAGAGGTCGGCAAGGAGTACGAGGCGGACGCGATCGTCGTCGGCTCCACGCACGGCATCGTCGGCCGGATCTTCGGCTCCGTCGCGGGGCGGCTCGCCAAGCGGGCCCAGCGGCCCGTGATCGTCATTCCCTGACGCTCCCCACTTCCTGGTGCAGCGCGGCAACTCCCTTTGTACAGCGCGAAACTACTCGTGCGTAGAGGTGGTTTGTGCCCTTGTGAAGGGCATATACCGGTCACCGCGCAACTGCACAGCATGAAGGGAGCCCGCCGTGGACAACGGAAGTACTACGGTGGTCGGCCGACTCGCCCTGGGAATAACCCTGTTGGCGTTCGGCCTCGGTACGACAGGCGTGATCCACGGTGTGGCCGCGTCCGACGCCGTGTCAGTGGCCCACTACGTGGGCGGAGTTGCCCTGTTCCTGGTCGGCCTGCTGGCCTTCCGCGGTGGTGACGGCGCCTCCGGTACGGGCTTCGCGGCCCTCGGCGCGCTGTGGTTCACCTGGGCGGTCGGCGGTCACTCCGCCGCCAACGCGGCAGGGCTCTTCCTGCTTCTGTTCGCCCTCGTGGCGCTCACGTTGACCCTCGCGGGCGGGGACGGCCTCGGTCAGCTCATGCACGGTCTGCTGTTCCTGGCGATGCTCGTGCTGGCCGTCGCGGCCTTCGCCGACAGCTCGTCGTTGGCCAAGGTCGGGGGCTGGGTCGCCGCGGTCTCCGGTGCGGTGGCCTGGTACGCGGCCACCGCTGCGCTGGCCCACTGGCCGACGGCTCTTCCCGGGCGTGCCGCCGGCCGGGGGGTGACGGCCACCGGCTGAGAGGTAGCGGCACCGAACGGACCCCCGCGTGCCGGTGGCACACGCGGGGGTCCGTTCCGTTGTCGCGCCGGTGCGGGTGCGTGGGGGCCGGCCGCGCGGCTCCCGGCGCCCCTTCGGGTCGGCTATTCCACCGTCACCGACTTGGCGAGGTTCCTCGGCTTGTCTATGTCCCGGCCCAGGGCCTTGGCCGTGTGGTAGGCCAGCAGCTGGAGCGGGATGCCCATCAGGATGGGGTCCAGTTCGTCCTCGTTCTTCGGCACGACGATCGTCTGGTCCGCCTTGTCCTGGTGCTGGTGGGCCACCGCGAGGATCTTGCCGCTGCGGGCCTTGATCTCCTCCAGGGCCGCGCGGTTCTTCTCCAGCAGGTCGTCGTCGGGGACGATCGCCACCGTCGGCAGGGCCGGCTCGATCAGGGCCAGCGGGCCGTGCTTCAGCTCGGAGGCGGGGTAGGCCTCGGCGTGGATGTAGGAGACCTCCTTGAGCTTCAGGGAGGCCTCGCGGGCCACCGGGTAGCCCCGGACGCGGCCGATGAAGAGCATCGAGCGGGCGTCGGCGTACTGCTCGGCCAGCTCCTTGATCTGTTCCTCCTGCTTGAGGATCTCGGTGATCTGCTCGGGCAGCCTGCGCAGGCCCTGGATGATCCGCTTGCCGTCGCGGACCGAGAGGTCGCGGGTGCGGCCCAGGTGCAGGGCGAGCAGGGCGAAGGCCACCGTCATGTTCGTGAAGCACTTCGTCGAGACCACGCAGACCTCGGGGCCCGCGTGGACGTAGATCCCGGCGTCCGCCTCGCGGGCGATCGCCGAGCCGACGACGTTGACGACGCCGAAGACCTTGGCGCCCTTGCGCTTCAGCTCCTGGACGGCGGCGAGGACGTCGTACGTCTCACCGGACTGGGAGACGGCCACGTACAGGGTGTCGGGGTCGACGACCGCGTTGCGGTAGCGGAACTCCGACGCCGGCTCGGCGTCCGCCGGGATACGGGCCAGCTCCTCGATCATCTGGGCGCCGATCATGCCCGCGTGGTACGAGGTGCCGCAGCCGAGGATCTTCACACGGCGGATCTGCCGGGCCTCCCGCGCGTCCAGGTTGAGGCCGCCGAGGTGCACGGTGGAGAAGCGGTCGTCGATGCGGCCGCGCAGCACGCGGTCCACGGCGTCGGCCTGCTCGAAGATCTCCTTGTGCATGTAGGTGTCGTGGCCGCCCATGTCGTACGACTCGGCCTCCCACTCCACGGTCGTGGGCTCGGCGGTGGTGCGCGTGCCCTCGGTGGTGTAGGTGCGGAAGTCGTCGGCCTTGAGCGTGGCCATCTCGCCGTCGTCCAGAGTCACTATCTGACGGGTGTGCATGACCAGGGCGGCGATGTCGGAGGCGACGAACATCTCCTTCTCGCCGATGCCGAGGACGACGGGAGAGCCGTTGCGGGCCACCACGATCCGGTCGGGGAAGTCGGCGTGCAGCACGGCGATGCCGTACGTGCCCTCGATCACCCGGACCGCCTGGCGGACCTTGTCCTCCAGCTTCTCCGCCGTGGCGCGGGCGATGAGGTGGGTGAGCACCTCGGTGTCGGTCTCGGAGAGGAACTCGACACCGTCCGCCTCCAGCTTGCGGCGCAGGTCGGCGGCGTTGTCGATGATGCCGTTGTGGACGACGGCGACCTTGTTGTCGGCCGACATGTGCGGGTGGGCGTTGACGTCGGAGGGGGCGCCGTGGGTGGCCCAGCGGGTGTGGGCGATGCCGGTGGTGCCCTTGAAGCGCGCCGGGACCTTGGCCTCCAGGTCGCGCACCCGGCCCTTGGCCTTGACCATCTTCAGGCCGGGCGCCTTCGGGGAGGTGACGACGATGCCCGCGGAGTCGTAGCCACGGTATTCCAGCCGCTGCAGGCCTTCGAGCAGCAGCGGGGCCACGTCACGCTTCCCGATGTATCCGACAATTCCGCACATATATAGGTATTCCTAGCCGTAGACGATGCGGCGCAGCTGCCTGAGCGTCAGCTCGGGCGGCGCCACCGCTCGGTACTTGAGGTCCGTCGAGATCCGTTCGAAGATCTCGGCGTTGACCAGTCCCTGGGCCTGCAGTTCGCGGTGACGGCGACGGACGTAGTCCTCCGCCGACTCGTCGAAGTAGGCGAGCACGTCCTGGATCACCCGCAACGCCTCACCCCTGGCCAGGGGTGAGGACCGCGTCAGATGATCAACGAGTTCGTCGTGCACCCGGTAGATCCTGGGGTACGAGGCACGGTTTCGCAAGAAACGTGCCCGATTTCGGGCAGACGTCCGTCGTGAGTGCTGTTGGATCTCTGTTCGCAAGCCGTCCACTCTGTGTCCTGCGTCTCGTTGCCCGGACCCACGAGTTTCGGACGCCATGGACATTCCTCGTATGGGAGTACCCGAGAAGCTGGCCGCGCGCATGGGCATGGCCGAGCAGCACGAGTACCTGCGCGCCAGATTCTCGCGGCGCACCATGATCAGAGGCGGTGCCGTCACGCTCGGCGCCGTCGCGGGTGGCTCGTTCGTGCCGGGCGCCGCGGCCCGGGCGGCGGTGCCGACGCAGCGGACCGCCCCCGCCGCCGAGACGGTCGACGGCGCCCTCGTCGCCCCCTTCGGCCGCCACCTCGCCTACGGCAACGACCCCCGCACGGAGATGACCGTCTCCTGGCAGGTCCCCGTCGCCGTGCGGAAGCCGTTCATCCGCATCGGTGCCCACCCCTGGGACCTCTCCCGCAAGATCGAGGCCGAGGTCCGCAGCCTCTACACCCCGGCCGGTGTCGGCGCGAGCGGCGACCACACGCAGTACTACCTGCACGCCCGGCTCACCCACCTGCGCCCCGGCAAGACGTACTACTACGGCGTGGGCCACGAGGGCTTCGACCCGGCCGAGCGCCATCTGCTGGGCACCCTGGGCACCTTCACCACCGCCCCCGCCCACAAGGCGCCGTTCACCTTCACCGCCTTCGGCGACCAGGGCGTCAGCTATCACGCCCTGGCCAACGACAGCCTGATCCTCGGCCAGAACCCGTCCTTCCACCTGCACGCGGGCGACATCGCCTACGGCGACCCGGCCGGCCAGGGCAAGACCACCGACACCGGCTTCGACTCGCGCACCTGGGACCAGTTCCTCGCCCAGACCGAGTCGGTCGCCAAGCAGATCCCGTGGATGGTCTCTTACGGCAACCACGACATGGAGGCCTGGTACTCGCCCAACGGCTACGGCGGCGAGGAGGCCCGCTGGACCCTGCCGGACAACGGCCCGGACGCCAGGAACCTGCCCGGCGTCTACTCCTTCGTCCACGGCAACACCGCGGTCATCTCGCTGGACCCGAACGACGTCTCCTTCGAAATCCCGGCGAACCTGGGCATATCCGGCGGAACCCAGACCACGTGGTTCGAGGCCCAGCTGAAGAAGTACCGGGCCTGTGACGACATCGACTTCATCGTCGTGTTCTTCCACCACTGCGCGTACTGCACGTCCACGGCGCACGCCTCGGAGGGGGGCGTGCGCCAGGAGTGGGTGCCGCTGTTCGAGAAGTACCAGGTCGACCTGGTCATCAACGGCCACAACCACCAGTACGAGCGCACCGACGTCATCAAGGCCGGCGCCGTCACCAAGAAGCTCCCGATCGGCGGCACCGCCTACCCCGAGACCGAGGGCGTGGTCTACGTCACCGCCGGCGCGGCGGGCCGCAGCCTGTACGCCTTCACCGCCCCGGACTCCTACGAGGGCCACGAGCACGAGGTGGACTCGGTCGCCTCCTTCGTCAACACCAAGGACGGCAAGGTCAACGAGACCGTCACCTGGTCCCGGGTGCGCTACCTCAACTACTCCTTCCTGCGCGTGGACGTCACCCCCGCGCCGAGGGGCCGCCAGACCACCCTGACGGTGTCGGGCATCGCCGAGACCGGCGACCGCATCGACCACTTCACGGTGTCCCGCACGGCGAAGTGAGGATCCGGCGGGCGGTCCTCACATCCGCTTGAGGACCGCCTGCTTGGCCAGGCTGAACTCCTCCTCGGTCAGGACCCCCTCGCGGTGCAGTTCGCCCAGCTCGCGCAGGCGGCGCAGCAGGGCGTCGTGGTCGCTCTCGGCGGACGCCTTGTCGAGCACCGGCACATCCGCCGGCGTGTCCGGCCCCGCCGCGGCGGGATGCGGCAGCCGGGCCTGTACGGCGGCGGCCACCAGGGCCATCAGCGGGTCCTTCTTGAAGCCCCACAGCTCGACCGCGTTCGGGTCGTACTTGGCCGTCGCCGTCACCGGGGCACCGCGCACGAGGAAGCGCAGATGCCCGTTCTCCAGTCCGGCCGCCGGCTGCCACTCCACGCCGAGGACGTCCGCGAGCGGAATGGTCCGGGTGCCGACGTTCGCCTTGGCGTTCTCGGTCTTCCAGTTCCACTCCAGCCGCACCCGCTCCCCGTCGAAGCTCGCCATGCCGTCCCCGGCGGAGGCGGACACCGGCAGCGACGGCCCCGGCAGCAGATAGCCGGCGACCGGATCCGGTGAAACACCGTCCAGCAGGAGCGCGTTGCGCACCTCGTCCGCGAAGTACTCGGCGACGCCGTACCGGTCGGACTCCACGGTCAGCTGGTAGGGATCGTGCGGCTCACCGAGCCGGCCGCCGGTGGCCTGCGTCAGCGGATCGGCCCCGTCTCTCAGCCGCAGCCGCAGCCGCCCCGACCTCCGCCCCTGCTCGAAGGAGACACCGGCCAACGCCCCCAACGGCACGACGAGTTCACCCAGCTCCCGGCGGAGCAGGCTCACGTTCTTGTCCCTGCCCGGGGTGAGCCGCAGGGCGTCGCCGTCGAAGGTCCAGGTGCCGTCCTTCTGGATGATTTCCGCCATGGAGGGATTGTTTCACCGGATCTGCGGGAGAGTGGTCTCGACCACATCTGAAGGGAGCGCATGTGAGACGCACACACAGCACGACTCCCCGCACCACCCGCATCCTCGGATCGCTGCTGCTGGTGGCGGCGGCCGGTGTGTTCACGCTCGGCGCCGCCCCGGCGGCACCCGCGGCGAAGGCGGCTGTCCCCACCCCGCTGGACCGGGTGATCCCGGCACCCGTCTCCGTCACGTCCGGCGGAACGCCGTACCGCATCACGCGGGCGACAAGCGTTCGTGTCGACGACTCCGCCGAGGTCCGCCGGATCGGCGCGTATCTCACCGGCATCCTGCGGCCCTCCACCGGCTACCCGCTGCCGCTGGCCGACCACGGCACCGCAGGCATCCGACTCCACCTCACAGAGGGCGACTTCGGTGCCGAGGGCTACCGGCTGCACAGCGACGCGGGCGGCGTCACCATCACCGCGAGCGCCCCCGCCGGCCTCTTCCACGGCGTGCAGACCCTGCGTCAGCTCCTCCCGCCCGCCGTCGAGAAGAAGACCGTACAGACCGGCCCCTGGCAGATCGCCGGCGGCACCGTGGAGGACCGCCCCCGCTACTCCTACCGGGGCGCCATGCTCGACGTCTCCCGGCACTTCCTCACCGTCGACCAGGTCAAGCGGTACATCGACCAGCTGGCCCTCTACAAGATCAACGAGCTGCATCTGCACCTCAGCGACGACCAGGGCTGGCGCATCGCCCTCGACTCCTGGCCGCGCCTGGCCGCCTACGGCGGCTCCACCGAGGTCGGCGGCGGCACCGGCGGTTACTACACCAAGGCGCAGTACCAGGAGATCATCCGGTACGCGGCCTCCCGCTATCTGGAGGTCGTCCCCGAAATCGACATGCCCGGCCACACCAACGCGGCCCTCGCCTCCTACGCCGAACTCAACTGCGACGGCGTGGCACCCCCGCTGTACACCGGTACGAAGGTCGGCTTCAGCTCGCTGTGCGTGTCCAAGCAGGTCACCTACGACTTCGTGGACGACGTGATCCGGGAGCTGGCCGCCCTCACCCCCGGCCGCTACCTCCACATCGGCGGCGACGAGGCGCACTCCACCAGCCACACCGACTACGTGACGTTCATGGACCGCGTACAGCCGATCGTCGCCAAGTACGGCAAGACGGTCATCGGCTGGCACCAGCTCACCGGCGCCCACCCGGCCCAGGGCGCCCTCGCCCAGTACTGGGGCCTGGACAGCACCAGCGCGGCGGAGAAGGACCAGGTCGCCAAGGCCGCCCAGAACGGCACCGGCCTGATCCTCTCCCCGGCCGACCGGATCTACCTCGACATGAAGTACACCAAGGACACCAAGCTGGGCCTGGACTGGGCGGGCCTGGTCGAGGTCAAGCGGTCGTACGACTGGAACCCGGGCGCCTACCTGCCGGGCGCCCCGGCTTCGGCCGTCCGGGGCGTGGAGGCGCCCCTGTGGTCGGAGACCCTGAAGCAGTCCGCCGACATCGAGTACATGGCGTTCCCACGCCTGCCCGGCGCCGCCGAACTGGGCTGGTCCCCGGCGGCCACGCACGACTGGGACACGTACAAGGTCCGCCTGGCGGCCCAGGCCCCGCGCTGGGACGCCCTGGGCATCACCTACTACAAGTCGCCCCAGGTCCCCTGGCCGACGAGCTGACCACACGCCGACGGGCACCCCGGAGGACCGTACTCCGGGGCGCCCGCCCGTCTCCCGTCCGTTTCCCGCCCGGCGGCGAGGCGGGAACTCCCCGGCTCCTTCGCGCGTTGCGGAGGACGACCTGATCGTTTGATGTGTCGGACGACGGCGGTGCCGTCGTCGCGGGGAGTGAGCACACCCATGGCCATGGTGGGGCTGTTCTGCATCGCCGGGAGCGACGTGTACCTGGGCGCGAAGCCGTCCGGTCTGGCTCCCGGGGTACGTCTGACCCCCGAGGGCGTGGTGGCCCTCGGCGACAGACAGTCCGGCCTCCACCTGTGGGAGGACGTGCATGCCCTGACGGTGGCGGACGTCCCCGTGAAATCCCTGAAGCGGCAGGCCGGAGCGGTCAAGGACCTGGCTCTGGGCATGGTGCTGGACGTGGCTCTGTCCGGGGGCGTCAGCCTGACGGGCGAGGACCCGCCGACGATGACGGTACACGTGGAATCGACCGACGGTGACCACGAGTTGTGGGCGTACGTCGCAGCGGCCGTCGGCTACTCCCAGACGGAGGTCGATCTCTCCCGCGCTCTCCTGTCCCGCCTCACGGAAGGCGCCGCGACGATGGCGACGACGCTGGCGGCGATGTCGGAGTGGGGCCGGGCGTGGGAAGGCGGGTCGCCTCGAAGGGCGGAGCGGGAGGGGTTGTTGCGGGGGTGGGTGGGCTGAATGCCGTGCCCAGGTGTGGGGGAGAACGTGACCCGCGTCCGGGTGGACCGAGCACCGTCGCGCCTGCTTGTACTCAGTCCCGCCGGTGCGGCCGACGGGTCCGGCCGTGGCCTGGTCATGATTGACGCACCCGTGCCGCAAACGCTGGTCAGCTGAGGCCCGGTGGCTGTCGACGGGCACCCCGGAGGACCCTGCTCCGGGGTGCCCGCCCGTCTCTCTGTCAGAACCCCGCGAGGGGATTCTCCAGGGTGCCGACCAGCTGCAGCGCGCCCGACGGGTCGGTGAGGTCCACCATCTGCTTGTTGTTGCGCAGCTGGAGGCGGTTGAGGCAGGACAGGGCGAACTCGGGGGCGAACATGTCGTACTGGTGGAACCTGTCGGCCAGTTCGGGGGTCGCCTCCTGGTACTCGCGGGTGACCTCCGCGACCGTGCGCCAGAAGGCGTCCTCCTCCAGGATCCCCTCGGCGGCCAGGTCGGCGGCGAGGAAGCGGAAGAAGCAGTCGAAGACGTCCGTGAAGATCGACAGCAGCTTCTTGTCGTCCGGGACCTCGGCACGGATCCGCCGGACCTCCGGCGGCAGGACCGCGTCCGGGTCCATCACCACTATCTCCTCGGCGATGTCCTTGTAGACGGCCCGCTGCACCACCCCGTCCTTCAGCACCAGGATCACGTTCTCGCCGTGCGGCATGAAGGCCAGGTCGTAGGCGTAGAGGCTGTGCAGGAGCGGGGTGTAGTACGCCCGCAGGTACTGGCGTAGCCACTCCGCCGGCGGGAGTCCCGAGCGGGCGATCAGTGCGCCCGCGAAGGAGGCGCCCGCGTGGTCCACGTGCAGCAGCGAGGCCATGGTCGCGAGCGACTCGCCGGCCCGCAGCGAGGGCACCGGGCTCTCCCGCCACAGTGCGGCCAGCATCTTGCGGTACGGCGAGTAGCGGTCGGTGGCCTGTTCGTACTCCAGGTGCCGGTAGCCGACGGCCGCCCGCTCCCGGATGATCGTCAGGCCCGTGGCCTTCAGTACCGGGTCGTTCTCGATCAGCTGGGCCAGCCAGTCGTTGATGGCCGGGGTCGCCTCCATGTAGGCGGCGGACAGGCCGCGCATGAAGCCCATGTTGAGGACGGACAGGGCCGTCTTGACGTAGTGCTTCTCCGGGTGCGAGGTGTTGAAGAAGGTCCGGATGGACTGCTGGGCCAGGTACTCGTCGTCGCCCTCGCCCAGGCAGACCAGGTGCCGGCGGGCCACCTCGGCGGCGAACGTGACGGACAGCTTGTTCCACCACTGCCATGGGTGGACGGGGATGAGGAGGTAGTCGGCGGGGTCGAGGTCCTGGTCGGTCAGCCGGGCGTGGAACCGCTCGACGGTGCCGGCGCCCAGCTCCTGCCGGATGAAGTCCTCGTACGCGATCCCGACGCCCGCCGTGAACGCGGCCCGCGAGCGGTGCGCGGCCAGCCACACCAGCCGGACGGGGCTCGCGGTCTCGGGGGCGTAGGAGAGGTACTCGTGGATGCCGAACCCGAGCCGGCCGTTGTTCGCGACGAAGCAGGGGTGGCCCTCGGTCATCCCCGTCTCGATCGTCTGGAAGCCGCCGTCCGCCAGCTCCGCGGAGGTGGTGCGCGGCTTGGTGAGCTTGTAGCAGGTGCCGGAGAGGGTGGAGGAGATCTCCTCCAGGTAGACCGGCAGGTTCTCGTCGCCCAGCCCCAGGGACTCCTTCAGCTCGATGCAGAAGTCCAGGGCGGCCAGCGGGAGTTCACCGCCGTCGCGGTGCCGGGTGATGGACTCCGCGTCGACCTGCCAGTGGTCGAGGGCGCGCCGGACGGCGGAGAAGCGGTAGGAGGTCAGGCCGTCGTCACTGCGGACGACGTACCCGTCACCCTCCCGCACGGGCGTGATCAGGCGCTCGTGCGCGAACTCGGCGAGGGCCTTGCGGACCAGCAGACGGTTGGCGGTCGCCCAGCGCTCGGGGGAGAGGTGGGCCACGGCGTCGGCGGGGGTCATCGGGCCACCCCCGTCGCGGCGGCGAACCGCTCGCGTGTGCAGAAGCTCAGCAGCGCCTCCTTCTCCGGCTTCCGGACCGCCCGCTGCGGCACGAACCCGACGGCCTCGTTCAACGCGTGTACGGCCGTGTTGCGGACGTCCGGTTCGACTACGACGCGCTCGACCGCCGGGTCCTCGAACAGGTGCGCCACCACGGCCGTGATGACGGCCCGCGTGAAGCCGTGTACGGGTGTGTCGGTGGGTGCCACCAGGAAGTGCATGCCGACATCCCCCGGCTGCGCCTCGTACAGGCCGGCCAGTTCGCGGTGCGCGGGGTCGTACTCCTCCATGAGGAAGGCGGGTTCTCCGTCGCGTAGCCCGAGCAGTGCGTGGTGGTGCTCGTCCGCCGCGATCTCCATGTAGGCCCGCTCGACGTCCTCCGGTTTCGCGTCCCGCATCATCCAGAAGGACGCCTTGGGGTGGGTGACCCAGGCGTGCAGGAGTTCGCCGTCCTTCAGCGGATCGACGGGACGGAAGGTGAAGGTCAGGTCCGTGCTGGTCATACGGCGAACTCCTGGAACGCGATGGTCTTCTCGACCGGGTAGTACTCGGTGCCGAGCAGCTCGCGGATGATGTACGCGTTGCGGTAGGCGCCCATGCCCAGGTCGGGGCTGGTGATGCTGTGGGTGTGGACGCCGGCGTTCTGCAGGAAGACGCCGCGGCCGGTGACGTCGACGGCGTAGTTGCGGGCGACGTCGAAGCGGCCGTGGCCGTCGAAGCGGAGGCGGTCCTGGATGGGCGCGAGGAAGGCCGGGGGCTCGTAGTGGTAGCCGGTGGCCAGCAGCAGGCCCTCCGTGCGGATCTCGAAGTCCTTGCCCTGTTCGTCCTGGTGGAAGCCCAGGGTGTAGCCGCCGTCGGCGTCGTAACGGGCGGTCGTCAGGGTGGAGTTGGTGAGCAGGCGGGTGGGGACCGGGCGGTCGCCGCTGACGACGTTCTTCTGGTAGAGCAGATCGAAGATCGAGTCGATCAGATCCGAGTTGATGCCCTTGAACAGGCCCTTCTGCTGCTTCTCCAGCCGGTAGCGGGTCTCCTCGGGAAGGGCCCGGAAGTAGTCGATGTAGTCCGGGGACGTCATCTCCAGGGTCAGCTTGGTGTACTCCAGCGGGAAGAACCGCGGGGAGCGGGTAACCCAGTTGAGCTGGTAGCCGTGGACGTCGATCTCGGCGAGCAGCTCGTAGTAGATCTCGGCCGCGCTCTGGCCGCTGCCGACGATCGTGATGGACTTCTTCGCCTGCAGCTCCGCCTTGCGGTGCATGTACCGGGAGTTGTGCAGGACGGCGTCACCGCCGAGCGCGTGGCAGGCCGGGGGCACATAGGGGACCGTGCCGGTGCCGAGGACCAGGCGCCGGGCGCGGTAGGTGTCACCGGACTCGGTGCGGACGACGTACAGCTCGTCCTCGTAGGTCACCTCGGTGACCGTCGTGTTGAACCGGACGCTGCTCAGCTTGTTCGCCGCCCAGCGGCAGTAGTCGTCGTACTCGACCCGCAGCGGATAGAAGTTCTCGCGGATGTAGAACGAGTACAGGCGTCCCTTCTCCTTCAGGTAGTTGAGGAAGGAGTACGGCGAGGTCGGGTCGGCGAGGGTGACCAGGTCCGACATGAACGGGGTCTGCAGGTGGGCGCCGTCCAGGAACATTCCGGCGTGCCACTCGAAGTCCGGCTTGGAGTCCAGGAAGACACCGTTCAGACCGGCGATCGGTTCGGTGAGGCAGGCCAGGCCGAGGTTGAAGGGGCCGAGCCCGATCCCCACGAAGTCGTAGGTGTTCTCCAGGGCTTCAGGACGCGCGGTCAAGGGATTCTCCCAGGTACTGCTCGGCGTGGCCGGCGATCAGGTCGAGGACGGCGGCGATGTCGGCCGTCCGTGTCTCGGGGTTGAGCAGGGTGAGTTTCAGGTAGTGGCGGTCGCCGACCTTGGTGCCGGCGACCACGGCGTCGCCGGAGGCGAACAGGGCCTGGCGGGCGTGGAGGTTGGCGCGGTCGATCTCGGCCGGGTCGGTGACGGCCGCCGGGATGTAACGGAAGACGAGGGTGGAGAGGGCGGGCTCGACGACGACGTCGTAGCGGGGGTCGGCGGCGAGCAGGTTCCAGCCCTCGGCCGCCAGGTCGCAGACCTCGTCGAAGAGTTCGCCGATGCCGTCGGCGCCCATCACCCGCAGGGTCACCCACAGCTTCAGGGCGTCGAAGCGGCGGGTGGTCTGCAGGGACTTGTCCACCTGGTTGGGGATGCGTTCCTGCACCATGCGGCGCGGGTTGAGGTAGTCGGCGTGGTAGGTGGCGTGCCGCAGGGTGGCCGCGTCCTTGACCAGGACGGCGGATGAACTCACCGGCTGGAAGAAGGACTTGTGGTAGTCGACGGTGACCGAGTCGGCGCGCTCGATGCCGTCGATGCGGTGCCGGTACTTCAGGGAGGCGAGCAGACCGCAGCCGTAGGCCGCGTCCACGTGCATCCACACGGCGTACTGGGCGCACAGTTCGGCGATCTCCGGGAGCGGGTCGACGGAGCCGAAGTCGGTGGTGCCGGCGGTGGCGACGACCGCCATCGGCACCAGCCCGTCGCGCCGGCAGCGCTCCAGCTCGTGGGCGAGGGCGACGGTCCGCATCCGCTTGTCGCGGTCGACGGGGACGGCGACGACGGAGTCCGGGCCCAGTCCGAGGAGTTTCGCGGACTTCTGCACGCTGAAGTGGCTGACCTCGGAGGCGAAGATCCGCAGTTCGGCCAGGGTGCCGGTCTTGGTTTCCTCCCTCGCCAGCAGCAGCGCCTGCAGGTTGGACTGGGTGCCCCCGGAGGTGAACACACCGTCGGCGGCGGGGCCCAGGCCGATGCGCTCGGCCGTCCAGTGGACGAGCCTGCGCTCGATGAGGGTGCCGCCGGCCGACTGGTCCCAGGTGTCGAGGGAGGAGTTGACCGCGGAGAGGACCGCCTCGCCGAGTACCGCCGGGATGACCACCGGGCAGTTGAGGTGGGCGAGGTAGCGGGGGTGGTGGAAGTAGACGGCGTCCCGGAGGTAGACGTCCTCCAGTTCGTCGAGTACGGCGGCGGTGTCGCCGAGTGGCCGGTCGAGGTCGATGGCGTCGATCCGGGGGGAGAGGGCGTCCACGGTGACGCCGGTGAACGGACGGTCGGTGGTGGCGAGTTTGGCCGCCACCCGCTCGACTCCTTCGGTCACGGAGCTGCGGTAGTGCTCCGCGGTGAGGCCATTGAGCAGGTGCGAGCGCATGTGGGGGTCCTCCGAGGGGACAGTCCGTGCGGGGGTTTAACTTAGGTTAGCCTAACCTAAGTTATTTGGATCAAGGCATGCCTGACCCGTGACCGGCGTCACTCCAGGGGAGTTACTCGGCGGCCCGCAGCTGTTCCTCGGTCATCCCCCGCCGCCAGTACCCGACGAAGGTCACCCGCCGCCGGTCGACGCCACGCTCGCCGACGAAGTGCCGCCGCAGCGCCTTGACCTGCCCCGACTCACCGGCGATCCACACGTACGGCCGCTCGGCGGCGGGCAGTTGGGCGGCTCGTACGGCATCGACGGCCATGGGGGACCCGTCGTGCCGTACGAACCACGTGATCTCCGCGTCCGCCTCCGTGCGCACGTCCTGGATGTCCCCGGCGTGCGGCACCTCCAGCCAGGCGCGGGCGCGGGTGCCGACGGGCAGGGATTCGAGGATCGCCGTCGCGGCCGGTACGGCGGTCTCGTCGCCCCACAGGACGACGAGGTCGGTGTCCTCGGGCGGGCGGAAGCGGATCGCGCGGTTGTCGGCGACGGCCGGCCCGAGCAGCAGCACCCGGTCACCGGCGGTCGCCCGGGAGGCCCAGCGGGAGGCGGGTCCGGCCGGGGGCGGGGGTCCCCCCGCGCGGGCGGAGCCGGGAGTGGGGGACGCGGCGGGCTCGACGCCGTGCAGCGCGAAGTCGATGTCCATCTCGTCCGGGTCCCGCCTGAGGGCCCGGAGTGTGTACGAGCGCATCACGGCCCGCACGTCGTCCGGCAGTTCCCGCCACCCCTGCCACCAGCCGTCCCCCAGCTCCAGTGGGACGACGGGCTCGGCCTGACCCGGATGGGGCAGGAAGAGGGACAGGGACTGGTCACGTCCGCCGGAGTGGAAGGCGTGCAGGTCGGCTCCGCCGAAGGTGACGCGGACCAGAGACGGCCCCAGCCGCCTGGTCCGTACAACCTGCAGGGAGAAGAAACGGAACGGGGCGGCTACGGCCGTCGTCATGGGTGGCTCCTGAGGGTGGGTTTCAGGGCTGTGTCAGGGTCTGCCCGGGTCAGCTGACCTTCTTCGCCTTCTCCAGGGCCTCGGCCAACTTCGTCAGCAGCGGCACGCACTTGTCGTACGACAGGATCGGCTCGGGGGAGCGGGGGATGACCTGCCCGGCCTTCACCGCGGGCAGCTTCTTCCAGGTCGCCTTGGTGATGGCGGCGGGCTGGACCGCCGAGGACCGGTCGTCCATCATGATGATGTCGGCCTTGTACTTGTCGACGTTCTCCCAGCTCAGCGACTCGAACCAGCCGCCGCCCTGCTTCTTGGCGCTCTCCGGCGGCTCCACGAAGTTCACACCGAGGGCCTTGAAGTACTCCAGGTCGACGGAGAGGTCGGTGCCGGAGACGTAGAACAGCTGGTCGCTCGCGCTGCCGGCCATCACCTTGAGGCCGGGCTTGGCCTTGGCGGCGGCGCGCAGCCGGGCGGCGGCGGCCTCGAACCGCTTCTTGGCGTCGGTGACCTTCGCGGCCTTCATGTCCGCGCCGAGCGACTCGGCCAGGTCCCACATGCGCTGCAGCGGCTCGGTGAGCTGACGGTCGTAGACGGAGATGCCCACGCTGGGCGCGAGTTGGGCGATCTTCTTCTTCGACTCCTCGGGGACGTACCAGAGCGTGCCGGCGTCGTCGAACATCGTGGAGATCAGCACGTCCGGCGCGAGCGAGGCGTACTTCTCGATGTTGAACTGGCCCCAGGTGTTGCCGAGGACCGTCACCTTACTGACGTCCATGTCGCCGGCCTGGACGTCGGCCTTGCCGGCCTTGGTCGTCGTCGGGCCGAAGACGCCCTTGACCTGGATGCCGTAGTCGTAGAGCGCGGCGCCGACGCCGGTGAAGGCGACGATGTCCGCCGGGACGTGGTCACGCTTCACGGCCGTGCCGCGGTCGTCCTTGAAGGACCAGGGGCCGGACTTGGCCGCTTTCGAC
Organism: Streptomyces sp. NPDC037288; assembly: GCF_055603265.1. Lineage (NCBI taxonomy): Bacteria > Bacillati > Actinomycetota > Actinomycetes > Kitasatosporales > Streptomycetaceae > Streptomyces > Streptomyces sp. NPDC037288. The sequence continues at coordinate 105,735 of NZ_JBVJVY010000003.1, read as the reverse complement.
CCACTGCCCGCGCCACTGTCCTTGCCCTTGTCGTCCCCGCAGGCGGTGACCGCGGCGGCCAGTCCGACGGCGCCGCCCGCGGCGAGGAGGCCGCGGCGAGTGAGGTGGGTGGCACGGGCGTGGGGCATGGGCATGACTGCTTTCGAACGGGGCGGAGCGCCCGCCGGACAGGTTCGAAGGTAGGTTAGCCTAACCTCAGTCGATGTCCAGGGTCAGGGCGGACCGCGCCCGGCGCCATGGGGAGGGAAGCGGCTGTTCGCCCTCCCTTTCGCGGACTTCGCGCAGTCGGTCGACAGGCCCTGACAGGTGAGGGCCGGAGAGGCACTGCGGACCCGGCGGCTCGGCCTGCTCGCCGTGCCCGGCGGCGGACCCCACGGCTACGCACCCGAGCAGGACCTCAGCTCACCAGCCCCAACTCCCTTGCGATCAGCATCCGCTGCACCTCGCTCGTGCCCTCGCCGATTTCCAGGATCTTGGAGTCGCGCCACATGCGGGCCACCGGGTACTCGTTCATGAAGCCGTAACCGCCGTGGATCTGGGTGGCGTCGCGGGCGTTGTCGACGGCGACGGTGGAGGAGTAGAGCTTGGCCAGGGCCGCCTCCTTCTTGAAGGGCTCGCCCGCGACCAGGCGGGAGGCGGCGTCGCGCCAGGCGAGGCGCGCCGTGTGGGCCTTCATCTCCATGTCGGCGATCTTGAACTGGATGGCCTGGTTGGCGCCGATCGGCTTGCCGAAGGCGCGGCGCTCCTTCGCGTACTTCACCGACTCGTCGACGCAGCCCTGCGCCAGGCCCGTCCCCAGCGCCGCGATGGCGATGCGGCCCTCGTCCAGGATGCGCAGGAACTGGGCGTAACCGCGGCCCTCCTCGCCCAGGAGGTTGGCGGCCGGGACGCGCACGTCCTGGAACGACAGCTCGCGGGTGTCCGAGGCGTTCCAGCCGACCTTCGAGTAGGGGGCCGCGACCGTGAAGCCCGGCGTGCCGGACGGGACGATGATCGACGAGATCTGCGGCTTGCCGTCCGGCTTGCGGCCGGTCACGGCGGTCACCGTCACCAGGCCCGTGATGTCCGTGCCCGAGTTGGTGATGAAGCACTTCGTGCCGTTGATGACCCATTCGTCGGTGTCCGGGTCCAGCCGGGCCGTCGTACGGGTGGCTCCGGCGTCGCTTCCGCCGTCCGGTTCCGTCAGGCCGAACGCGCCGAGGATCTCGCCCGCGCACAGGCGGGGGAGCCACTCGCGCTTCTGCTCCTGCGTACCGAAGAGGTGGATCGGCATGGCGCCCAGGGAGACGCCCGCCTCCAGGGTGATCGCCACGGACGAGTCCACCCGGGCCAGTTCCTCCAGGGCGATGCCGAGGGCCAGATAGTCGCCGCCCATGCCGCCGTACTCCTCCGGGAACGGCAGCCCGAACAGGCCCATGCGGCCCATCTCGCGGACGATCTCGTACGGGAACTCGTGCCGCTCGTAGAAGTCGCCGATCTTCGGCGCCACCACGTCGTGCGCGAACTCCTCCACCGTACGGCGGAGTTCCTCCAGCTCGGGGCTGAGACGGTGGTCCATGCTGATCACTGGTCCTTGTGGGAGAGAGCGCGGACGGTACGGGACGGGCTGGGCCGGTCCAGATGGGCGGCCATCCACACGCTGGTGGCGGTGAGACGGCCGAGGTCGACGCCGGTCTCGATGCCGAGGCCGTGCAGCATCCAGACGAGGTCCTCGGTGGCGAGGTTGCCGGTGGCGGACTTGGCGTACGGGCAGCCGCCGAGCCCGCCGGCCGAGGCGTCGATCGTGGTCACCCCGTGCTCCAGGGCCGCATAGGTGTTGGCGAGCGCCTGGCCGTAGGTGTCGTGGAAGTGCACGCCGATCATGTTGGTCGGCACGCCCTTCTCGTTGAGCAGGTTGAGCAGTTCGAGCACATGGCCCGGCGTGGCCACGCCGATCGTGTCGCCGAGGCTCAGCTCGTCGCAGCCCATGTCCCTGAGGGCCGTGCAGACGCGGGCCACCTGGTGGAGGGGGACTGCCCCCTCCCAGGGGTCGCCGAAGCACATGGAGACGTAGCCGCGTACGTGCACGCCCGCGTCCTTCGCCTGCCGGACCACCGGCTCGAACACGGCCAGCGACTCGTCCAGTGTGCGGTTGAGGTTGGCCTTGGCGAAGGACTCGGTGGCGCTGGCGAACACCGCGACCCGGCGGGCGCCGAGTGCCAGCGCGCGGTCCAGGCCACGCTGGTTCGGCACCAGGACGGGCAGGTCCACGCCGAGATCGGCGACCTGCCGGAACAGCTGCTCGGCGTCCGCCAGCTGGGGCACCCACCTGGGGTGCACGAAACTCGTCGCCTCGATCGTCGTCAGGCCCGCTTCGGCCAGGCGGCGGATGAACTCCGCCTTGACCGACGTCGGTACGGCCATCTTCTCGTTCTGCAGCCCGTCACGCGCGCCGACCTCGTGGATCCGCACCCGAGCGGGCAGGTCGGTGGCCGGTACGACCATGGGCAGTCCGTCGGCGGTCACTGCGCCACCACCCCTTCCTCGTCGTGTGGTGCGATCACGGCGAGCACCTGGTCCATGGCGACCGTCGTGCCCGGCGTCACGTCCAGCTCGGCGACCGTGCCGGCGTGCGGGGCGGAGATGACGTGCTCCATCTTCATCGCCTCGACCACCAGCAGGCTCTGGCCCGCGGCCACTTCATCGCCGACCGCGACCTTCACGACGGTCACCGTCCCGGGCATGGGCGCGGTCAGCGAGTCCGCGCCCGCGTGTCCGGACCGGGTGAGGGATGCGGCGACCGGGTCGTGGTCGCGCACGTGCCAGGCGTCGCCGTCCCGGCCCAGCCAGGTGCCGTCCGGCGCGGTGGCGAAGGTGTGGGAGACGCCGTCCAGCAGGAACGTGAACCGGTGCTCGGCGCCGGGCCGCGAGGTCACACCCCCGGACCCCCGGAGCGGCTCGTCCGCACCGGGCGGCAGCAGCTCCGTGCCGCCGTCCGGCGTGGTGCGCACGCGCACGGTCACCGGGTCGTGCCCCGGCACGCGCAGATGATGCGGCGTCCAGGCCCGCGTCCCGCCCAGGCGCCAGCCGTCGGCGGCGGCGAACGGGTCCGCCCGGCCGGAGCCGCCCGCGGGCGCGAGCGCGGTCTGCCGCAGCAGGGCCGCCGCCGCGTAGACCTCCGTGGGTACCCCCGACGGTGCGAGCTCGTCCACCACCCGCTCCACGAGCCCCGTGTCCAACTCGCCGGCCACGACCGCCGGATGCGCCAGCAGCCGGCGCAGGAAGCCCGCGTTGGTCTGCACACCCAGCGTGACCGTCTCCGCCAGTGCCGCCCGGAGCCTTCTGAGCGCCGTCGCCCGGTCGGGGCCGTAGGCGATCACCTTGGACACCATCGGGTCGTACAGGCTGCCCACCTCGGTGCCCTCGCTGAGCCCGGAGTCGGTGCGCACGCCGTCGCCCTGCGGCTCGTTCAGGAGCAGTACCGTGCCGCCGGAGGGCAGGAACCCGCGCGCGGGGTCCTCGGCGCAGATGCGGGCCTCCACGGCATGCCCGGTCAGCCGCACGTCCTCCTGCCCGAAGCCGAGCCGCTCCCCGGCGGCGACCCGCAGCTGCCACTCCACCAGGTCGAGTCCGGTCACCAACTCGGTGACCGGGTGCTCCACTTGGAGACGGGTGTTCATCTCCATGAAGTAGTACTGCGTCGGGTCCCCGCCCGGCACGATGAACTCCACCGTGCCCGCGCCCCGGTACCCGCAGGACCGGGCCGCCTGCACGGCCGCCTCGCCCATCGCCGCGCGGGTCCGTTCGTCCAGCAGGACCGAGGGCGCCTCCTCGATGATCTTCTGGTGCCGCCGCTGGAGCGAGCACTCGCGCTCGCCGAGGTGGACGACGTTCCCGTGGCCGTCGGCCAGCACCTGGATCTCGATGTGCCGGGGCCGGTCGATCCACCGCTCCACCAGCAGCGTGTCGTCGCCGAAGGAGGCGCGGGCCTCGCGGCGGGCCGCGGCGATCTCCTCCTCCAGCACGGTCATGTCCCGCACCAGTCGCATGCCCTTGCCGCCGCCCCCGGCCGAGGGCTTGAGCAGCACGGGCGCGCCCAGTTCGCGGGCCGCCCCGGCGAGGTCGGGATCACGGCCACCCGGCACCACCGGAACCCCGGCCGCCTGCACCGTCTCCTTGGCGCGGATCTTGTCGCCCATGAGCGCGATCGCGTCGGCGGGCGGGCCGATGAAGACAAGCCCCGCCTCCTCGCACGCGCGCGCGAAGCCCGCGTTCTCGGCGAGGAAGCCGTAACCGGGGTGCACGGCCTGGGCGCCGGTGCGGGCGGCGGCCTCCAGCAGCCGCTCGACGGACAGATAGCTCTCGGCCGCGGGCGCCGGCCCGATCCGCACCGCCGTGTCGGCCTCCCGGACGTGCCGCGCGTCGGCGTCGGCGTCGGAGAAGACCGCCACCGAGCGCACGCCCAGCGAGCGGAGCGTACGGATGACGCGTACGGCGATCTCGCCCCGGTTGGCGACCAGCACTGTGTCGAACACGGTTCCCCTCCTCACATCCGGAAGACGCCGAACTGGGGCTCTCCCAGGGGCGCGTTGGCGCAGGCCGTCAGGGCGAGTCCGAGCACCTGACGGGTTTCCAGCGGGTCGATCACGCCGTCGTCCCAGAGGCGGGCGGTGGCGTAGTAGGCGTTGCCCTGGCGCTCGTACTGCGCCCGGATCGGTGCCTTGAAGGACTCCTCGTCCTCGGCGGGCCACTCCTGGCCGCGCGCTTCCAGCTGGTCGCGCTTGACCGTGGCGAGGACGGACGCGGCCTGCTCGCCGCCCATGACGGAGATCTTGGCGTTGGGCCACATCCACAGGAAGCGGGGGGAGTAGGCCCGGCCGCACATCGAGTAGTTGCCCGCGCCGTACGACCCGCCGACCACCACGGTCAGCTTCGGCACGCGCGTGCACGCCACCGCCGTCACCATCTTGGCGCCGTGCTTGGCGATGCCGCCCGCCTCGTAGTCCTTGCCGACCATGAACCCGGAGATGTTCTGCAGGAACACCAGCGGGATGCCGCGCTGGTCGCACAGCTCGATGAAGTGGGCGCCCTTCTGGGCGGACTCGGAGAAGAGGATGCCGTTGTTGGCGACGATGCCGACCGGGTGGCCGTGGATGCGCGCGAAGCCGGTGACGAGCGTCTGCCCGAACTCGGCCTTGAACTCGGCGAACCGGGAGCCGTCGACCACGCGCGCGATGATCTCGCGGACGTCGTAGGGGGTGCGGGAGTCGACCGGGACCGCGCCGTACAGGCCGTACGGATCCACCTTCGGCTCGACCGCCGGCAGCACCTCCCAGGGCAGGGACCGCCGGGCCGGGAGGGTGGCGACGATGTTCCGGACGATCCTCAGGGCGTGCGGGTCGTCCTCGGCGAGGTGGTCGGTGACACCGGAGACCCGGGAGTGGACCTCGCCGCCCCCCAGCTCCTCCGCCGTGACGACCTCACCGGTGGCGGCCTTCACGAGCGGCGGACCGCCGAGGAAGATCGTCCCCTGGTTGCGGACGATCACGGCCTCGTCGCTCATCGCCGGGACGTACGCCCCGCCGGCCGTGCACGAGCCGAGGACGGCCGCGATCTGCGGGATCCCGGCGCCGGACATCCGGGCCTGGTTGTAGAAGATCCGCCCGAAGTGGTCCCGGTCGGGGAAGACCTCGTCCTGCATGGGCAGGAAGGCGCCACCGGAGTCGACCAGGTACACACACGGCAGCCGGTTGTCGAGGGCCACCTCCTGGGCGCGCAGATGCTTCTTCACGGTCATCGGGTAGTACGTGCCGCCCTTGACCGTGGCGTCGTTCGCGACGATCACGCACTCGCGTCCGCCGACCCGGCCGATGCCGGCGATCACCCCGGCCGCCGGGGCCTGGCCGTCGTACATCCCGTCGGCCGCGAGGGGGGCCAGCTCCAGGAACGGCGACCCGGGGTCGAGCAGTGTGTCCACCCTGTCCCTGGGCAGCAGCTTGCCGCGCGCGGTGTGCCGGGCCCGCGCCTTCTCGCCGCCGCCGAGCGCCGCCGCGGCCAGCTTGCCGCGCAGCTCCTCGACGAGCGCGAGATGAGCCTGTTCATTGGCCCGCCAGGCCTCCGACGCGGGATCTGCCGCGCTCCGGAGCTCCGGTGCCTCCTGCATCCTGCGGTCCCCTCACCGGTGATCGAACCTGTTGGTCGAACGAGTTAATGAGCGTTAACCATTTCCTCCAGGTTAACGACCGCTAACCTCGCTGTCTAGAATTGCCTGCATGGTCACCAGAACCGACGCCCCGACCCGCCGCGAGCAGATCCTCAAGGAGGCCGCCCGGCTCTTCGCCGAGCGCGGCTTCCACGGCGTCGGTGTCGACGAGATAGGCGCTGCGGTCGGGATCAGCGGCCCCGGTCTGTACCGGCACTTCCCGGGCAAGGACGCGATGCTCGCCGAGCTGCTGGTGGGCATCAGCGGCCAGCTGCTGACCGGGGCCAAGCGGCGCCTGGCGGAGGCGGACGGCCGGATGGGCGCCTCCGCCGTCCTCGACTCCCTCGTCGAGGGCCACATCGACTTCGCCCTGGACGACCGTCCCCTGATCACCTTGCACGACCGTGAGCTGGACCGCCTCCGCGACAGCGACCGCAAGCTGGTCCGCCAGCTCCAGCGGCAGTACGTGGAGCTGTGGGTGGAGGTGGTGCGCGAGGTCTATCCGGGCCTGTCGGAGCCCTCGGCCCGCTCGGCGGTCCACTCGGTCTTCGGCCTGCTGAACTCCACGCCGCACCTGGGCCGGGCGGGGACCCTGCCGGGGCGGGGGGCGACGGCGGCGCTGCTGCACCGGATGGCGCGGGGGGCGTTCGAGGCGGCGGGGGAGGGCTGAGGGCCCACCGCAGGTCCGGCGCCCGGTCTGCCGACCCGCGTTCCCGGTCTCGTCCTGCGTCCGCTGACGTCCGGGGGCGCCGAGGTCCGCTTCGGGTTGCGCGTGTGGGTGAGCGGGCGGCCTCGTCGCCGCCGATCGGCCGCGCCGGGCCACGGGCTGCCGGCTCGACCGCACCCGGACCTGCGCCGGCCGGGTCGCGGTGGTCTGTGCGGCCCTGCTCGCCACGCGCGCGTGCTGGCGGCACCGGGGTGTGTGTGGGCATGGCCCTGTGGGTGCCGTCTCCCTGCCGGCCCGGTCTGCCGACCCGCGTTCCCGGTCTCGTCCTGCGTCCGCTGATGTCCGGGGGTGCCGGGGTCCGCTTCGGGTTGCGCGCGTGGGTGAGCGGGCGGCCTCGTCGCCGCCGATCGGCCCTGCCGGGTCACGGGCTGCCGGCTCGGCCGCACCGGTGTCCAGCCGGGCCGCGGCGCCCCGTGTGGCCCTCCTCGCCCACGCGCGCGTGCTGGGCGCCGTCGAGGTGCCTGTGGGCATCGCGCCCTGTGAGTGCCGTCTCCTTGTCGCCGGAGTGACCTGTATCTCTGGACGCCTGGCCGTACTCGCCGGTATCTTCGAGTCTGAGCAAGCGCTTAGACAGGTACGTGGAGGTGGGCGGCGTGCGCCGTACGGTGTTCAACGAGGATCACGAGGCGTTCCGGGAGACCCTGCGCGCCTTCATCGAGGCCGAGGTCGTCCCCGTCTATGACGAGTGGTTCGCCGCCGGCCAGGCGCCGCGCGACTTCTACTACAAGCTCGGCGAGCTGGGCGTCTTCGGCATCAGCGTGCCCGAGGAGTTCGGCGGCGCGGGCCTGGACAGCCACAAGTTCGAGGCCGTCATCTACGAGGAGACCGCCCGCGCGGGCGTGAACTTCGGCGGCTCCGGCGTGCACGTGCTGCTCGCCCTGCCGTACATCAAGATGCTCGCCACCGACGAGCAGAAGAAGCGCTACCTGCCGAAGTTCGTCAGCGGCGAGGAGATGTGGGCCATCGCGATGACGGAGCCGGGCACCGGTTCCGACCTCGCGGGCATGAAGTCCACGGCCAAGCTCTCCGACGACGGCACGCACTACGTCCTCAACGGCGCCAAGACCTTCATCACCGGCGGTGTCCACGCCGACCGCGTGATCGTCTGCGCCCGCACCGCCGCGCCGACCGCCGAGGACCGCCGCCACGGCATCTCCCTGTTCGCCGTGGACACCAAGTCCGAGGGCTACTCCGTCGGCCGCAAGCTGGACAAGCTCGGCCTGAAGACCTCCGACACCGCCGAGCTGGCCTTCGTCGACGTCAAGGTCCCGGTCGAGGACCTGCTCGGCGAGGAGAACAAGGGCTTCTACTACCTCGGCCACAACCTGGCCTCCGAGCGCTGGGGCATCGCCTTCGGCGCCTACGCGCAGGCCAAGGCCGCCGTCCGGTTCGCCAAGCAGTACGTCCAGGAGCGCACCGTCTTCGGCAAGCCGGTCGCCCACTTCCAGAACACCAAGTTCGAGCTGGCCGCCTGCCAGGCCGAGGTGGACGCCGCCGAGGCCGTCGCCGACCGCGCCACGGAGGCCCTCGACGCCGGTGAGCTGACCCCCGCCGAGGCCGCCAGCGCCAAGCTGTTCTGCACCGAGGTCGCCCACCGCGTGATCGACCGCTGCCTGCAGCTGCACGGCGGCTACGGCTACATGAACGAGTACCCGATCGCCCGCCTGTACGCGGACAACCGCGTCAACCGCATCTACGGCGGCACCAGCGAGATCATGAAGACGATCATCGCCAAGGACATGGGCCTGTAAGGGCCGTGCGACCGGGCGCGGTCACCGGCTGGTACCACCAGAACCCATGAGTCAGGCACTCCAGGATCTCCTCGATCTGCTCGACCTGGAGCAGATCGAGGAGAACATCTTCCGCGGCCAGTCCCGCTCCGCCGTCGTCCCCCGCGTCTTCGGCGGGCAGGTCGCGGCGCAGGCGCTGGTCGCCGCCGGGCGGACGGTCCCCGCGGACCGTCCCGCCCACTCCCTCCACGCCTACTTCCTGCGCCCGGGCGACCCCGGCGCGCCGATCGTCTACACCGTCGACCGCATCCGCGACGGCCGTTCCTTCACCACCCGCCGCGTGGTCGCCGTCCAGCACGGCAAGCCGATCTTCCACCTCTCGGCGTCCTTCCAGACGTACGAGGAGGGGCTGGAGCACCAGGCGCCGATGCCCGCCTCGCCCGATCCGGCGACCCTGCCCACCTCGCAGCAGCGGCTGCGCGGCTACGACCACCTCGCGCCCGAGGTCGTCGAGCGGTTCCTTCAGGCCCGGGAGGCGATCGACCTCAGGTACGTGGACGAGCCGCCGTACGGGCGGTTCGGCGCGCCCCGCGAGCCGCACAGCCAGGTGTGGTTCCGCACCAACGGCAAGCTCGACGACGACCCGTTGCTGCACGTCGTCCTCGCCACCTATGTCTCCGACATGACCCTCCTCGACTCCGTGCTGCTCGCGCACGGCCGCGGCGGCTGGGCCGTAGGGGATGTCGTGGGCGCCTCCCTGGACCACGCGATGTGGTTCCACCGGCCCTTCCGTGCCGACGAATGGCTGCTGTACGACCAGGAGTCGCCGTCCGCGCACGGCGGCCGGGGCCTCGGCCAGGCCCGTATTTACACGCAGGACGGCCGGCTCGCCATCACGGTCATCCAGGAGGGCGTGGTCCGCGTCCCGCGCTGAGCCCTTGGCGGATCCGTCCTTCCCGGGGTGCCGCGTACCGTGTTACGCCAGTCCGGCCTCGGCCAGCAGATACGCCGTCAGGGGGTCGTAGTGACGCGGGCTGACCACATGGTCGTCGAGCGGTACGGCGACCTGCAGGGTGCCCTCGGACTCGGCGAGGAACAGCGCCGGGTCGTTGGAGTCGGCGTACCCGACCGCGTCCAGGCCGTGCTGTCCGGCGTACCCGGCCCAGCCGTGGTCGGCGACCACCAGGTCCGGCAGCGGGCGGCCCTCCCGCTCAAGTCCCGTCAGAACGGCCCGCATCGGCTCACCCGAGTGGGTGTGCCACAGTGTCGCCCCGTGCTCCAGCACGGCCACGTCCGCGAACTGCATGACGTACCCCTCGTCCGTCTGCAGCCCGTCCGGGATGACCACGATCTCGCAGCCGGCGGCGCGCAGCGCGGCGGCCGTGCTCCGGTGCACGTCCAGCAGGCCGCCCGGGTGACCGGTCGCGAACAGCACCCGCTGCTGCCCCTCGGCCGCCTTGCGCAACCGCGCCGCCATTCGCTCCAGCGCGTCCACGGTCAACTCGGGGTCGATCGTGTCCTGCCCGTACCGGTACTCGGGATCGTCGCTGACCCCCACCCGCTCGGCCATCACCGCGAGCACGTCCTGCTCGTCCGTCCAGCGCTCGCCGAACTCCAGGCCGAACCAGAAGGCGCGGACACCGTTGGCGAGCTGGCGGTAGTGGGAGAGGTTGTTCTCACGGGGTGTGGCGACGTCCCCCGCGATACGGGTCCTCACCAGGTGGTCGACGAGCTGGGCGCGGCTGGGTGTCCCGGATATCGGCATGCCTCCCATTGTGGGGCAGCGCACTGCGGGCGTCCTCGGCGTATCGCCCGGTGGGACGCGGCTCACCCGCCGGATCAGCCCTGTCGCAGCGCGAACCACAACTCCATGCGTACGTCCGGGTCGTCCAGGTCGGCGTCCAACAGGGCGGCGCAGCGGGCGATCCGCTGCCGCACGGTGTTGCGGTGCACGTCCAGCGCCACCGCCGTACGGTCCCAACTCCCGTGCAGGGACAGCCAGGTGCGCAGGGTCTCAGCCAGCTCGGGCCGGCCGGCGAGCGGCGCGAGTACGGCCCGGGCATGCGCCTCGGCGTCCGCCCGCGGCACCAGGGTCTGCCACCCCGGCCGGGTGCCGTGCCGGACCAGCGGGGTGCGGGTGGCGCGGGCCCGGGCGAGGGCACGGGCCGCCTGGGCGTCGGCGTCCGCCCACTCCCGCGGCGTGACGGCGGCGCTCACCCCGAGCGTCCAGCCGGCCTGCGGCTCCGGTACCCGGCCGCCCGGCACCAGCACCCGTACGACGTCATGGGCGAGGTCGACCAGCGGTGACACCAGGGCGGCGCCGAGCGCGGAGGCGGCGACGGCGTCCGGGAGCTGCCCCTCGGGCCGGGCGTGTACGACGACCCAGCCGCCCTCCCCCAGCAGCGGCGCGACCGCCTCCGGCGGGGCACCGAGCAGCAGCCGCACCAGCGCCGAGGACCGCGCCGCCCCGGCACCGCTGTGGTGCTCCCCGGTCAGCAGCGACAGCAGCACCGCGGCGACGGAGGCGATGGTGTGGTCCGCGGGCTCCCGCCGAGCGCCGGCCACTCCGAGTACGAACCCGTCACCGGCACCGAGAGCGTAGACGGCGAGGTGCGCGGAGCCGCCGGTGTCGGTGGCGGAGGTGGGGAGCGGACGGGAGGGGGCGGGGGCCGCGTCTGCGCCCGGTGCGTGCGGGGCCGCCTCGGGTGCCGGGTCGCCGGTGGCGCGTACGACCGTCGCCAGTTCGGCCAGTGCGTCGCGTACCTCGTCGGCCGGGTCGCGGCCCGCGGCGGCGAGGGCCGTGCCGTCCGGGCCGTAGAGCACCGCGTGGCCGGAGAGGTGCTGGGCCAGGCGGCGCAGCACCGACGGCACCGGGTCCGGGCGGGCGGCGGCCGAGGCGAGGCCCTGCTGGGCCTCCGTGACGCGGCGCAGCTCGGCGAGCCGCTCCTGCGCCATCAGCTGCCACACCGCGCGGGCCACCCCCGAGAAGGTGGTCTGGGGCGGGACCTCCAGCAACGGCAGCCCGTGGCGCTCGCAGGCGGCGGCCAGCGCGCGCGGAACCGTGTCGTGGACCGGCGCCAGGCCGAACCCCAGGGCGGCCCCGCCCGCGGCCACGATCCGCGAGACGTAGTCGTCGAAGTAGGTGCCCGAACCCGCCGCCTCCGGGACGTGCACCCCCGCCGTGAGCAGCAGCTCGCCGCCCAGCAGGTACGGGTACGGGTCGGCCATCTCCGAGGTGTGCGCCCAGTGGATCACGAGGGAGGGATCGGACGGGCCCGCGATCTGCCGTAGACCGAGATCCTCGCGGGCGAGCAGTGCCGACAGCGGTACCGGTGGGGTCGGTGGGACCGCTGGGGTGATCGTCTCCGGCATGGTGTGCTTTCCCTCCATCCCGCCCCGTCCATATGGATGAAACGTACACTTCGCAGTCGCTTTCCGGCCACCTAGTGTCAAGTCAGCACGGCAGCCGCGGGTACGGGCGGATGTCCTCGCGAGCCGCTGCCGTCCGTCCCCACTGCATCTGCACGACACGCCACCGGACAGTGCGCGAAGGAGGGCCCCGTATGGCCGTCGACTACACAGTGATCGTCGTCTATCTCGCCGGCATGCTGGCCATGGGCTGGTGGGGCATGCGCCGCGCCAGGTCCAAGAGCGATTTCCTGGTGGCGGGCCGCCGCCTGGGGCCGGCCATGTACTCCGGCACCATGGCGGCGATCGTCCTCGGCGGCGCCTCCACCATCGGCGGCGTGGGGCTGGGATACCGGTACGGACTGTCCGGCGCCTGGATGGTCTTCACCATCGGCCTGGGGCTCCTCGCGCTCTCCGTCTTCTTCTCCGCCCGCATCGCCCGCCTGAAGGTCTACACCGTCTCCGAGATGCTGGACCTGCGCTACGGCGGCCGGGCCGGGGTCATCTCCGGCGTGGTCATGTGGGCGTACACCCTCATGCTCGCCGTCACCTCGACCATCGCCTACGCCACGATCTTCGACGTCCTCTTCGACCTGAACCGGACGGTCGCGATCATCCTCGGCGGCTCCATCGTCGTCGCCTACTCCACTCTCGGCGGCATGTGGTCCATCACGCTGACCGACATGGTCCAGTTCGTGGTGAAGACCATCGGCGTGCTGCTCCTGCTCCTGCCGATCGCCGTCGTCAAGGCGGGCGGCTTCGCCCAGATGAAGGCCGAGCTGCCGGCCTCGTACTTCGACCCGCTGGGCATCGGCGGCGAGACGGTCTTCACCTACGTCCTGATCTACACGTTCGGCATGCTGATCGGCCAGGACATCTGGCAGCGCGTGTTCACCGCCCGCAGCGACAGGACCGCCAGGTGGGGCGGCACGGTGGCCGGAACCTACTGTCTGGCCTACGCCCTCGCCGGCGCGGTGATCGGCACCGCCGCCAAGGTGCTCTACCCCAAGCTGGGCAGCCCCGACGACGCCTTCGCCACCATCGTCAAGGACGAACTGCCCGTCGGCGTGCGCGGCCTGGTCCTGGCCGCCGCCCTCGCCGCCGTCATGTCCACCTCCTCCGGCGCCCTGATCGCCTGCGCCACGGTCGCGAACAACGACATCTGGTCGCGCCTGAAGGGTGCCGTGCGGCGTGACGGCGACCAGCACGACGAGGTCGCGGGCAACCGCGCCTTCATCCTGATCATGGGCGTGGCGGTGATCGGTACGGCGATCGCCCTGAACAACGTGGTCGAGGCGCTGACCGTGGCCTACAACCTGCTCGTCGGCGGCCTGCTGGTCCCCATCCTCGGCGGCCTGCTGTGGAAGCGCGGCACCGTCCAGGGCGCGCTGGCCTCCGTGATCGTCGGCGGCCTCGCCGTGATCGGCCTGATGGCCGGCTACGGCATCCTCGCCAACGAGCCGGTCTACTACGGCCTGCTCGCCTCCCTCGCCGCCTACCTCGCCGTCTCCCTGGCGACGAGGCCCACCGACGAGACCGTCCTCGCCGTCTGGCGCGGGCGCCTCGCCGGACAGAACCCCGAACTCGTGTCCGAACCGGTCCCGGCTCCCCAGTAGAGTCGTAGGGAAAGCAGTACATGCGCGATGAAGCGCAAGAAAGAAGGCAATTCACCATGAGCAGCAACGAGACGCCCCGCGGCCCTGTCGACTCCTCCCGCATCCCGCGGTACGCCGGACCCGCGACCTTCGCCCGGCTGCCCCGCCTGGACGAGGTCGGCACCGCCGACGTCGCCGTCGTGGGCGTGCCGTTCGACTCCGGCGTCTCGTACCGGCCGGGCGCCCGCTTCGGCGGCAACGCCATCCGCGAGGCGTCCCGGCTGCTGCGCCCCTACAACCCGGCGCAGGACGCCTCCCCCTTCGCCCTGGCGCAGGTCGCCGACGGCGGCGACATCGCGGTGAACCCGTTCAACATCAACGAGGCCGTCGAGACGATCGAGGCGGCGGCGGACGAGCTGCTCGGCACGGGCGCCCGCCTGATGACCCTGGGCGGCGACCACACCATCGCACTGCCCCTCCTGCGCTCGGTCGCCAAGAAGCACGGCCCGGTCGCCCTGCTGCACTTCGACGCGCACCTGGACACCTGGGACACCTACTTCGGCGCCGAGTACACGCACGGCACCCCGTTCCGCCGCGCGGTGGAGGAGGGCATCCTCGACACGTCGGCGCTGTCGCACGTGGGTACCCGCGGCCCCCTGTACGGCAAGCAGGACCTCACCGACGACGAGAAGATGGGCTTCGGCATCGTCACGTCCGCCGACATCTACCGCCGGGGCGCCGACGAGGTCGCCGACCAGCTGCGCCAGCGCATCGGCGACCGCCCGCTGTACATCTCCATCGACATCGACTGCCTCGACCCGGCCCACGCGCCCGGCACCGGCACCCCCGAGGCCGGCGGCATGACCTCCCGCGAGCTGCTGGAGATCCTGCGCGGCCTGGCGTCCTGCAACCTGGTCTCGGCGGACGTCGTCGAGGTGGCGCCCGCGTACGACCACGCCGAGATCACCTCGGTCGCGGCCTCGCACACGGCCTACGAACTGACCACCATCATGAGCCGCCAGATCGCGGCGGCCCGCAACGCCTAACTCTCCTTAGGGGACCGAGAGCAGTGACTCACGACCACGACCTGGTACTCCGCCCTACCGAGGCACAGCAGGAGGCCGCGCTGAACCCTCCCCCGGGCCGCAACGGCGGAGACCTGGTCGTGGAGACCCTGGCCGGGCTGGGCGCGACGACCGTCTTCGGCCTGCCCGGCCAGCACGCCCTCGGGATGTTCGACGCCCTGCGCCGCTCCTCCCTGCGGTATGTCGGTCTGCGGGTGGAGAACAACGCGGGCTTCGCGGCGGACGCGTACGGCCGGGTCACCGGTGAGGCGGCCCCGCTGCTCCTCTCGACCGGCCCGGGAGCCCTGACCTCCCTGGCCGCCCTGCAGGAGGCCGCCGCGGCCTCGGCCCCCGTACTGGCGATCAGCAGCCAGATCCCGACCGCCGGCCTGGGCGGCGGCCGTCACGGCTACCTCCACGAACTCCCGGACCAGGCCGCATCCTTCCGGGGTGTGGTCAAGTCCGTCCACACGGTCCGCACCCAGTCCCAGATCCCCTCCGCGATCGCGGCGGCCTGGAAGTCGGCGCTGACGGCACCGCACGGCCCGGTGTGGGTGGAGATCCCGCAGGACGTGCTGCTGGCTCCGACCGCGCTGCCGGTGGTGACGGCGCCGGACGCGACCCCGGAGGACCTGGTCCCGCGCCCCGAACTGACGGCGGTGGCGGCCGACTTGCTGTCGCGTGCGGCCCGCCCGGCGATCATCGCGGGCGGCGGGGTCGTACGATCCGACGCCTCGGGAAAGCTGCTGCAGCTGGCCGAGAAGCTGGACGCGCCGGTCGTGACGACGTTCGGCGGCAAGGGCGCGTTCCCCTGGGAGCACCCGCTGTCGCTCCGGTCCTGGCTGGAGGACCGCCACACCACGGACTTCCTGGAGGACGCGGACGTCCTGCTGGTGATCGGCTCGGGGCTCGGCGAACTCTCCTCCAACTACCACACGTTCAAGCCCCGCGGCCGGGTCGTCCAGATCGAGGCCGACCTCGGCAAGCTGGAGTCCAACCACCCGGCACTGGGCATCCACGCGGACGCCCGGCTGGCGTTGCAGGCGCTGCTGGAGACGGTGGAGGAGCGGACGGACGAGTCGGCGCCGAGGCGGGTGCGGGAGCTGCTGGAGAAGGTGGCTTCCCGTATCGCCTCCCAGGAACTCGCCCTGGAACAGGAGGTACTGGGGGCCGTCCGCCGCGCCCTGCCCGCCGGTGCCCCGTCCTTCTGGGACATGACGATCCTGGCGTACTGGGCCTGGTCCGCTTTCGATCCCCGCGGTGCGAACGCCATGCACTCCGCGCAGGGCGCAGGCGGCCTCGGCTACGGCTTCCCGGCGGCGCTGGGCGCGGCGGCGGCCGACCCGACCCGCCCGGTGCTGGCGGTGTCGGGCGACGGCGGCGCGCTGTACTCGATCGCGGAACTGGCGACGGCGAAGCAGTACGACCTGCCGGTCACCTGGCTCATCGTCGACGACGGCGGCTACGGCATCCTCCGCGAGTACATGACGGACGCCTTCGGCCGGGCGACGGCGACGGAGCTGACCCGCCCGGACTACGTGGCCCTGGCGGAGTCCTTCGGCGTCCCCGGGGTCCGTACGACCCCGGAGACCCTGGAGGAGGACCTGGCGAAGGCGCTGTCCGCGCCCGGACCTTCGGTGGTCGTACTCCCGGCGGTCCTGCGGATGTTCGCGCCGACGCACCTCACGGCGTGATCCGGGACCGCCGGATCCGCGGGTGCCTCAGTGGCACGTGCTCGACGTGCTGATGTACACCTGCGTCGGGTGCGCCGAGCCGAAGGACCAGCCCTGGCCCGGCTTCATGCAGATCGTGGGGTAGTCGGAGAACTTCACGTAGGCCACGTCGTCGTGCCGGGTGTTGACCGCGCCCTTCGCCTTGCGGCTCGCGCCGAGGGTCTGCCAGTAGCCGGTGTCCTTGAACTTCCCCGTCATCGTGTTGCCGTTGTAGAAGCACACGTACGGATACGGGCAGCTGGGGCGGGCCGCGGTGGACGCGGATGCGGTCTGCGCGGACAGGGCCAGGCCGCTGCCGGCCATGGCGCACGCGGTCAGGACGGCTGCGGTCGCGATACGGAATCGCATGGACGCTCCTTGGGTTCGGTTGCCTGAGGCGGCCCGCCCCACCCCCGTGAGGGCGGGCCGCCGGGTGCCTTGGGGCGGTGCGGGGTGGACCGCACCGCCCGTCGTGCAGCACCGACAGTGCAAGCCGAGTCCAGGACGGGGCCAGACCCGCCGGACAGGTGCCGCCGACGCGGGACGTCCCACCCTCCGACCTGTGGAAACGCCGTGCGCCATGAGGCACTGGCGGGACGCGGGAACGTCCCCCGAGGCGGCCGAAACCATGCGCTCACACGGCAGGCCACGGGAACCGGGCGCTCTTTGTGGGGCATCCTCCTTGCGGGGAGCTGCAACAGACATGGGGTGGAGCATGTCTCGTTGGAAACAGTTGCCGGACTCGCTCGACCCGCGAGTGCGGCAACTCGCCGTACAGATGCGCCGTATCAAGGACCACAGCGGTCTGAGCCTGCAGGCACTGGCCGCCCGGACGGGCTACAGCCGTGCCTCCTGGGACCGCTACCTCAACGGCCGTTCCTTACCGCCGCAGGAGGCGGTGGCCGCGCTGGCCCGCGCCTGCGACATGGACCCGGCCCGGCTGCTGGCCCTGCACGAGGTGGCCGTGGCGGCGGGGGGCGGGGGCGGCCCGGGGCGGCCGGCGGATCCGGAAGCGGACGCGGATCCGGACTCCGGTCCGGTCGGGGAGGAACCGGCGGGCACGGACCAGGAGAAGGGCGTACGGGGGCGGAAGGTGCTCGCCGCCGTACTGACCTCGGTCCTGCTCGTCACCGCGGTGGTCGTCCTGCTGGTGGCCGCGCCCTGGCACGGCGGACCGGGGCGGACCGACGGCCGACCGGCCCCGGCACAGGCCACGGCATCGGCCTCGGGGGCGGAGACGGAGTCGGGTGCGGGAAAGGGGGCGTTCGTGTTCCGGGCCGGCAAGGACTACCCCTGCAGGGTGCACCGGGCCCGGGACGGGCTGCTGTACGCGGGGTACAGCACGACCCGTGTCGGCCTGATCGGCAAGGGATCCGCACAGTGGTCCGTCGTCGAGGCACAGTGCCTGCTGCGCCACCACGGCCTCTCGCCGGGGCTCGCCGACGGCGCGTTCGGCTCCCGCACCGAGCGTGCGGTGGAGCGGTTGCAGGAGGGGGCGCACCTGCGCGTGGACGGGGTCGTCGGCGAGGACACCTGGGGGGTGCTGCGGAAATGACGTCCGGCGACCGGGCGGTGGAGTGCGAGCGGCTGGCGGAGGCGCTGCGCGGGCTTCGGGCCCGGACCGGGCTGAGCCTGGCCGCACTGGCCGCGAAGACGCCGTACAGCAAGTCGTCCTGGGACCGCTATCTCCGTGGCGGGACCGTTCCGCCCCGGCAGGCCGTGGCGGAACTGTGCGAGCTGGCGGGCGAGGACCCGGGCCGACTGGTCGCGCTGTGGGAACTGGCCGACGCGGTGTCGAGCGGGCGTGCGGACGGCGGGCGTGTGGTCGGCGGGCGTGTGGCCGGCGGGTGTGCCGCAGGCGTGGCCGCGCCCGGTGGGCGCCCGCTCACGGAGGTGCCGTCGCCCGCTGCGTCCACGGCCGGGACTCTCCCGCCCGAAGAGGGCGAGCGCCCGTCCGGGCGGCCGTCCCGGCGCCTGATCGCCGGAGCCGTGGGTGGGGGGCTCGCGGTCGTCGCGGTCGTCGTGCCGTTGCTGCTCACCGGCGCCTTCAGCGGGTCCGGCCCGGGCCCGCGCACCCCGCGCTCGGCGTCCCCCTCCGTGCTGGTGCAGGGATGCCACGGCAGTGGCTGCACGGGCAAGGACCCTGAGACGTACGGCTGCGGAGCCGCCCCCGTGCCGGTGACCCTGGGCCGGCAGAGCTTCCCGGGGCCGACCGTGGTCAAGATCCGGCACAGTACCGCCTGCGGTGCGGTGTGGGCGCGGATCGACCTCGGGAAGGTGGGGGACCGGGCGGAGATCCTCGTACCGCATCACGCGCCGTGGCGCATCCAGGTCAAGGACCGGTACGACGCCAAGGACTCCCTGTCCACCCCGATGGTCGCCGCCTCCCGGTCCGACCTGGACCACGTACGCGCCTGCCTGGTACGCGACGGCGAACGGCACTGCTTCGGCACGCAGGGGTAGCGGCGCGTCCGCGGACGTTCGTCGTTCCTCAGGCGTTCCCGTCCGGTGCCAGGACCGCGGCCGCCAGATGGTCGCGGAACCAGCGGTGGCCGGGGTCGGCCGCGTTGCGGGGGTACCAGGCCA
Organism: Streptomyces sp. NPDC037288; assembly: GCF_055603265.1. Classification (NCBI taxonomy): domain Bacteria; kingdom Bacillati; phylum Actinomycetota; class Actinomycetes; order Kitasatosporales; family Streptomycetaceae; genus Streptomyces; species Streptomyces sp. NPDC037288. Next base: position 86,732 of record NZ_JBVJVY010000003.1, on the reverse strand, counting down.
TCCCGAGGTCCAGGGGCGCCGGGTCGAGGGGGACCGGGAAGGTACGCAGGCCCGGCGCGGCGATGGTGCCGGGGAGCCGGTCGGGCAGGGTGAGCGCGACGAGGTCGGTGTCCCGGGCCAGCATCAGCGCGGCCGTGTAACCGGGCACGACCACCGCGGTCCGGCGCCGCAGTCCGAGGTCCGCGAGCGCGCGGTCGATCGGCCCGGTGCGCTTGCCGAGCCGGGAGACAGCGATGTGGTCGGCCGCGGCGAAACGGCGGGCGTCGATCCGCCGGCCGAAGAGGGGATGACCGCTGCGGGCGACACCGACCAGGTGCGCGCGCCTGAGTTGCCGGGTGTGGACCTCGGGATCCAGATGGTCGAGGACGCCCAGTTCGACGTCGACCAGCCCCTGCCGGCCCGGCCTGACGACAGCTCCGCACGTTTGCCGCGGGCGGTGCTCCAAGTGATGCGGTGCGTGACGGCGGTGAAGGACGGCACGCTGTACGCATCGGTCGTCCAGCAGCCGGAGCAGTTGGGAGGATCGCCGTGGACGACGCCCTGAAGGCGGTTCAGGGCAAGAAGGTGGAGCCGACGGTGAAGGTGCCGGTGAAGGTGGTCACGAAGGACGACGTGGCCGGTTTCAGCGGCTGACACGGGGAGTCGCGGGGAGTCATGGGGAGTCACGGGATGTACGACTACGACCTGCTGGTCGTGGGTTCGGCCAACGCCGACCTGGTGATCGATGTCGAGCGGCGGCCGGCCGCCGGAGAGACGGTGCTCGGCGGCGACCTGGCCGTCCACCCCGGCGGCAAGGGCGCCAACCAGGCGGTCGCCGCCGCCCGGCTCGGCGCGGACACGGCCCTGCTGGCTCGGGTCGGCGACGACGGCCACGGCCGGCTGCTCATTGACTCCCTGCGCGCGGCCGGCGTCGACCCGGTCGGCGTGCTGGTGGGCGGGGCGCCGACCGGCGTGGCACTGATCACCGTGGACCCGTCCGGGGACAACAGCATCGTGGTGTCGCCGGGTGCCAACGCCCGGCTCGCCCCGGCGGACGTCCGCACGGCGGTGAGCCTGTTCCTGGCCTCCCGGGTGGTGTCGGCGCAGCTGGAGATCCCGCTGGAGACGGTCGTGGAGGTCGTACGGAACCTGTCCCCGGACAGCCGCTTCGTGCTGAACCCCTCCCCTCCCCGGCCCCTGCCCACGGAGGTGCTCGCGGCCTGCGACCCGCTGATCGTCAACGAGCACGAGGCGCGGGTGATCCTCGGCGACGCCTGTGTGAGCGAGGCGCCGGCGGACTGGGCGCGGCTGCTGCTGGCCAAGGGCCCGCGCTCGGTGGTGGTGACGCTGGGCGCGCAGGGCGCGCTGGTGTGCGACGGCTCCGGGGTGACGCGGGTCGAGTCGGTGAAGGTGGACGCGGTGGACACCACGGGGGCCGGGGACGCGTTCACGGCCGCGCTGGCCTGGCAGCTGGGCGCGGGTGCCCCGCTGGCCGAGGCGGCGGCCTACGCGGCCCGGGTCGGCGCGGCGGCCGTGACGAAGCGGGGCGCGCAGGAGTCGTATCCGACGGCGCAGGAGGTCGACACCCTGTGAAGAAGGCGGGGATCCCCAACCGCCCTCCGGCGGGGCTCTCGCCGAGTCGGGACACGAGGGCGGGGTGCTGGTGTGCGACGCGGGACGCCGATCCCGCACGGGCCGCGCGTGGTGGACCCGGCGTTCCGCGCCGGACGCGTTCTTCTAGCGCCCTGACGCGTGAGGACCGTCCAGGACGATGCCCCAGGCGTCGCCCTTTCCGAGCCGCACCGTGAGTTCCTGGGTACGGCGCGGGCCGGAGAAATGGAGAACCACGTCCTGGCGTACGGAACCCTCGTCGAGGAAGTCGGCGGTCACCTCGGCGCGGGCCGCCTCGCCGTAGGCCTTGACCCAGGCGCGGGCCGCCGGGCCCGCGTCGCCGTCCTCGCAGTTCAGTGCGGCGAGGCCGTCGGCGTCCTTGTCGGCGAGCCGCCAGACGACCTTCTGGACCGTCTCCAGACTGCCCGTGCTGGGGTGGCCCGTCACCCGCAGCGGACGGTGGTTCGCGTAGTCCGTCTGGTAGTCAAGGCTGTCCTGTCCGCGCGAGCAGGCCGTCAGAGCGGCACCGAGGACGACCGAGACCGCGGCGGCCCGCATCAACTTCGGCTGCACGGTCAGCTCCTCGGCTCGGGGCGCGGGTGATCACGCGCTCGATGTGGTTCCACTGGTACATGACGCTGTCACCCGGCCGGGCGTTCCCCCACCGAGCCGTGCGCCTCTGCTCTCCGCGACCCGCTTGACGTCCCGCAGGGATTCGCTGAGCCTCCGGGCGAGGTAGCGGAGTTCTTCCCCGGTCAGCCGCTGCTCGGCGAGGAGTTCGGCCGCGTGGTCCAGCAGGCCGCCCGCCATGTCGAGTTGCACGCTCTCGATCTGGTCCGCGAGCCGGGAGACGTAGCCGGTGCCGTCGCCCACGAGGTAGCAGGGCTTGCCCTCCGGGCCGGTCCAGGGAAGCAGGCGCTCGTTCATGCGTAGGTCTCCACCTGGTCGAGGTACGGGCGGACGAGTGGGCTGTCGGGCCAGGAGACGTTCATGCCGACCTGCTTTCTCACCTGCGGTGACTGCGTTCTGTGGTGAATCACTCACAGAGTGGGTTCGGTGGTGGCTACGCTTCTAGGGGCGGGGACTTGACAGCGCCTTTGTCAGGAACGGGAGTTGGCCGGATGAGCGTTGAGGGCAGGCCGCGGACGCCGCGCGAGAAGTACGGGGAGGAGCTGAGGCTGCGGCGGATCGCGGCTGGGCTCACTCAGGAGGATCTGGGCGAGCGCGTGGTGTGCTCACCGACACTGATCAGCCACTACGAGGCGGGGAGGAGGCTTCCCAAGCCGGATGACGCGCGGCGGATCGACCTGGCGCTGGAGACGGACGGGTTCTTCGAGCGTTGGCTGGAGGATCTGGAGTCGAAGTACACCGATCACTTCGCCGCTGTCGCCGAACTGGAGCAACAGGCCACGCTGATCCACCAGTTCGCGCTGTCGCTGGTGCCCGGCATTCTGCAGACCGACGACTACGCGCGTGCCCTCTTCTGCGCCTACCGGCCGAATTACACAGCCGAGGAACTTGACGAGTTCGTCGTCATCCGAACAAAACGCCGCCGCATCCTCGACGGACCGTCGCAGCCGGTCGTCTGGACGTTGCTGGACGAGGCCGTCCTGCGTCGCCGCGTCAGCGGCCCACAGGCCATGGCGGAACAACTGCATAGGATCGCGGACCTGGCCGAGGCAGGGCGGCTGCGTCTGCACGTTCTGCCGTACGGCGTAGGGGCACACGCGCTCATGCAAAGCCTGCTCACCCTCATGAGCTTTCAGGACTCCGCCCCGGTCGCCTACGTCGAGGGCTTCCTGACCGGCAACCTGATGGATGACCCAGCCCTGGTGAGTGCCTGCCAGGCCGCCTACGCTCTGGCCCTGAGCGACGCGATGTCGCACAGGCAGTCACTGGCCCTCGTCAGGGCGGCAGCAGAGGAACACGTACATGTTCAGCAGTGAGCACACCGTCAACGACTCGTCCACGCTCACCGAGTGGTACAAGTCCAGCTACAGCGGCGGCGACCAGGGTGAGTGCCTCGAAGTCGCCCGCGGCCACGCCGTCGTCCCCGTCCGCGACAGCAAAGCCGTGACCGGTCCGGCCCTGCTCTTCCCGGCGGACAGCTGGCGGTCGTTCGTGACCGCCGTCAAGGAGGGCCGGATCTCCGGCCGTGGACGGTAGGGCGAACCCGGCCCGACCCGGTGCGCGGGCCGGGCCGCGGACTACCGGCGGATCACCTGCTCGACGAACCGCGCCGCCGTCTCCGCCAGCACCTCCCGGCCGTCCCTGGCCCACAGCTGCTCGCTGAAGAGCTCGACCTCGATCGGGCCGGTGTAGCCGGCCGCCTCCACGTGGCCCTTCCACTCCCGCATGTCAATCGCGCCGTCGCCGATCTGGGCGCGGCCGTTGAGGACGCCCTGCGGCAACGGGGTGATCCAGTCGGCGAGTTGGAAGGCATGAATACGGCCGCCCGCGCCCGCCCGGGCGATCTGCGTCGGCGCCTGGTCGTCCCACCAGACGTGGTACGTGTCCACGGCGACGCCGACCTGGTGGGCCGGGAAGCGTTCGGCGAGGTCGAGGGCCTGGGCCAGGGTGGAGACCACACAGCGGTCGGAGGCGTACATCGGGTGCAGCGCCTCCAGGGCGAGACGTACGCCGTGCTGCTCGGCGCAGGGGCCCAGTTCGGCGAGGGCGTCGGCGATCCGCTCGCGCGCTCCGCGCAGGTCCCGGGAGCCCGCGGGCAGGCCACCGGAGACCAGGAGGAGGGTGTCCGTGCCCAGGGCCGCCGCCTCCTCGATCGCTCGCCGGTTGCCGTCCAGGGCGCGGGAACGCTCCGCAGGGTCGATCGCCGTGAAGAAGCCGCCCCGGCACAGCGAGGTCACCGTCAGGCCCGTGTCCCGGACCAGCTTGGCGGTCCTCTCCAAGCCGAACTCGTGGACCGGTTCGCGCCACAGGCCGACCTGACCGATGCCCAACCGGCGGCACGAGTCGGCGAGTTCCGGCAGGGACAGCTGCTTCACCGTCATCTGGTTGATGCTGAAACGCCCGAGATCGGTCACTGGTCCACCCCGTACAGGGACAGCAGGTTCTTCATCCGCTCCTCCGCGAGCTTGGGTACCGGGAACAGGCCGAGGCGGTCGGCGAGTTCGTAGGCGCGCGCCAGGTGCGGCAGGGAGCGGGCCGACTGGAGGCCGCCGACCATGGTGAAGTGCGACTGGTGGCCCGCGAGCCAGGCGAGGAGGACCACGCCCGTCTTGTAGAAGCGGGTCGGGGTCTGGAAGAGGTGGCGGGACAGCTCCACCGTGGGGTCCAGCAGCCCCCGGAAGCCGGTCACATCCCCCGTGTCCAGGACCCGTACCGCCTCCGCCGCCAGCGGGCCCAGCGGGTCGAAGATGCCGAGCAGGGCGTGGCTGAAGCCCTGGTCGTCGCCCGCGATCAGCTCGGGATAGTGGAAGTCGTCGCCGGTGTAGCAGCGCACGCCCTGCGGGAGGCGGCGGCGCAGGTCGGTCTCGCGCTGCGCGTCCAGCAGGGAGACCTTGATGCCGTCGACCTTGTCGGGGTGGGCCGTGATGACCTCCAGGAAGGTGTCCGTCGCCGCATCGAGGTCGGCCGAGCCCCAGTAGCCCTCCAGCGCCGGGTCGAACATCGGGCCCAGCCAGTGCAGGATCACCGGCTCGGCCGCCTGGCGGAGCAGATGGCCGTAGGTCTCCTGGTAGTCCTCGGGACCGGAGGCGGCCGAAGCCAGCGCCCGCGACGCCATCAGGATCGCCTGGGCGCCCGACTCCTCGACCACGGCCAGCTGTTCCTCGTAGGCCGCGCGGATCTCCGTCAGGGATCCGCCCGCGATCTGGTCGGTGCCGACCCCGCAGGCGATCCGGCCGCCCACGCTGTGAGCCTCGGCCGCCGACCGGCGGATCAGTTCGGCCGCGCCCGCCCAGTCCAGGCCCATGCCGCGCTGGGCGGTGTCCATCGCCTCGGCGACGCCGAGTCCGTGGGACCACAGGTGGCGGCGGAAGGCGAGGGTGGCGTCCCAGTCGACGGCGGCCGGGGAGTCGGGGCTCGTGTCCGCGTACGGGTCGGCGACGACGTGGGCCGCCGAGAACACCGTACGGGAGGTGAAGGGGATGCCCGGTGTCACCGTCAGCGGTTCGGTGCGGGGCTCGTAGGCCCGGGAAGAACCCCCTTGGAAGTCCGGCAGTCGGATGGTCAAAGCGTGATCTCCGGTACGTCGATGCGGCGGCCCTCCGCCGAGGACTTCAGGCCGAGTTCGGCGAGCTGGACGCCGCGGGCGCCGGCCAGCAGGTCCCAGTGGTACGGCGCGTCGGCGTGGACGTGCTTGAGGAACAGCTCCCACTGGGCCTTGAAGCCGTTGTCGAAGTCCGTGTTGTCCGGCACCTCCTGCCACTGGTCGCGGAAGACCTCGGCGGCGGGGACGTCCGGGTTCCAGACCGGCTTGGGGGTCGCCGACCGGTGCTGCGCCCTGCACTTCCTGAGCCCGGCCACCGCGGAGCCCTCCGTGCCGTCGACCTGGAACTCCACCAGCTCGTCGCGGTTGACCCGGACGGTCCAGGAGGAGTTGATCTGGGCGATCGCGCCGCCCTCCAACTCGAAGATGCCGTAGGCCGCGTCGTCCGCCGTCGCGTCGTAGGGCTTGCCGTCCTCGTCCCAGCGCTGCGGGATGTGGGTGGTGGCCAGCGCCTGGACGGAGGTCACCCGGCCGAACAGCGCGTGCAGGACGTATTCCCAGTGCGGGAACATGTCGACAACGATGCCTCCGCCGTCCTCGGTGCGGTAGTTCCAGGACGGGCGCTGGGCGGGCTGCCAGTCGCCCTCGAACACCCAGTAGCCGAACTCGCCGCGGACGGAGAGGATCCGGCCGAAGAAGCCGCCGTCGATCAGCCGCTTCAGCTTCAGCAGGCCCGGCAGGAAGATCTTGTCCTGGACGACCCCGTGCTTGACGCCCTTCTCGTGGGCGAGCCGGGCGAGCTCGAGGGCGCCCGTCAGTCCCGTCGCCGTCGGCTTCTCGGTGTAGACGTGCTTGCCCGCGGCGATCGCCTTCCTGACCGACTCCTCGCGGGCGGAGGTGACCTGCGAGTCGAAGTAGAGGTCGACGGCGGGGTCGGAGAGGACCGCGTCCACGTCGGTGGACACGTGCTCCAGACCGTGCCGGTCGGCGATCTCCCGCAGCGCGCGCTCGCGGCGGCCCAGCAGGATCGGCTCCGGCCACAGCACGGTGCCGTCGCCGAGGTCGAGGCCTCCCTGCTCGCGCAGGGCGAGGATCGACCGGACGAGGTGCTGGCGGTAGCCCATGCGCCCGGTCACGCCGTTCATCGCGATACGCACCGTCTTGCGTGTCACGTCAGTTCCCTTCGCCGGCATGGACACACGTGCAGCAAGCGCTTTCTATCTGATCAGAAGCTAGCCTCTCGACGGTGTCTGTACAAGACCGTGTCCCCTTCGAGTCGTTCGAGGGGGCGAACGATCGAGGGCCATGGCTTTAAGGTCTGCTCGACGGATTCCCGGAACCGGCAGCACGACCTGGCTGTCTACGAGGGCGTACGACACGATGCGCGACCGGAGGACGACGACATGACGGTGACCCTGGCGGATGTGGCGGCCCGCGCCCAGGTCTCCCCAGCGACGGTGTCGCGCGTGCTGAACGGCAACTACCCGGTGGCCGCCTCCACGCGCGAACGGGTCCTGCGGGCGGTGGACGAGCTGGACTACGTCCTCAACGGTCCGGCGAGCTCCCTCGCCGCGGCCACCTCCGATCTGGTCGGCATTCTCGTCAACGACATCGCCGACCCGTTCTTCGGAATCATGGCGAGCGCGATCCAGGCCGAGATCGGGGGCGTCGGAGGCGGCCGCGCGGGGGGTGAGCGGCTCGCGGTGGTCTGCAACACGGGCGGCTCACCGGAGCGCGAGCTGACGTACCTGACCCTGCTGCAGCGGCAGCGGGCGGCGGCGGTGGTGCTGACGGGCGGGGCCGTGGAGGACGCGCCGCACGCGGCGGCGGTCGCGGCGAAGCTGCGCAAGCTCACGGAGGCCGGGACCCGGGTGGTGCTGTGCGGGCGCCCGCCGGCGCCCGACACCGGCGCCGTCGCCCTCACCTTCGACAACCGGGGCGGCGCCCGCCGGCTCACCGAGCACCTCATCGGCCTCGGCCACCGCCGTCTCGGCTACATCGCGGGCCCCGAGGAGCGTACGACCACCCGGCACCGTCTGGAGGGCCACCGGGCGGCGCTGGCCGCGGCGGGCATCGAGGAGGACCCGCGCCGGACGGTGCACGGGCGCTACGACCGCCAGTCCGGGTACGAGGCCACGGCGGAGCTGCTGCGCCGCGATCCGTCGCTGACGGCGGTCGTCGCCGCGAACGACTCCGTCGCGTTGGGGGCGTGTGCGGCGTTGCGGGAGTCGGGGTTGCGGATCCCGGAGGACGTGTCGGTCGCCGGCTTCGACGACCTGCCCTTCAGCATTGACGCGGTGCCTTCGCTGACGACGGTGCGGCTGCCGTTGGCGGAGGCCGGGGCGCGGGCCGGGCGCATCGCGATGGGGCGGGACGAGCCGCCGCTCGGAGGTGTTGCGGCCGTCCAGGGGGAGCTGATGGTCCGGGGGTCCTCGGGGGTGCCCCGCGGCTGAACTGCCGTAAGGGGGCGTCGCCGTAAGGGGTCCCGTTCACTGCCGGCCGGGAAGCGACCGGCCCAGCAGCGGCAGCGGGGCCTCGCCCCTGCGGCGGTCCCGGTACCAGCGCTTGCCCGTGTCGTAGGCCCGCCGGGCCCGGCGTACCGCGGCGATCTGGGTGGCGAGGTGGACCTGGTAGCGCCAGGGGTGCTGGCGGCCCTGGCGTACCGACATGGCGTAGGCGAAGGAGACGGGGTCGCGGTCCAGGTAGTCGTCCAGCTGCTCGAACCAGGCCATGCTGGAGCGCGCTCCCGCCTGCACGGGGTGCAGTTCCGCACGGCGGTGCCGGTCGTACTCGTGCAGCGCCACCCGCGGATCCGGGTACCGGGCGAGGGCGTGGGCCAGCACGATCGCGTCGATCATCGCCAGCCGGGTGCCGGAGCCCAGCGTGAAGTGTGTGGTGTGCGCGGCGTCGCCGACGAGGACGAGGTTGCCGTCGGTGTCGTCGTACCACGTCCTGTTGCTGAGGTGCTGGAACCGCTGCCACTTCGCCGGTTCGCCGCGTGAGCTGCTGATCAGGGAGTGGCCGTCGAGGGCGCGGTGGAAGATCTTCTCCAGCAGGGGCAGGGACTCCTCGGGTTCGAGCGAGTCGAGGCCCAGGCCCTGCCAGGTCTGCGGTGAGCACTCCACGATGCAGGTGCTGATCCGGCCCTTGACGGACGGGTAGGCGTGGAACCAGATCCAGCCCGCGGCGGTCTCCTCGAAGTCGAACACGAAGCTGTCGAACCGCCGGTCCGTGCCGAGCCAGATGTAGGGGTTGCGGCCGGTCTCGATCCGGGTGCCGAAGTGGCCGGCGCGGCTCTGCCGGATCCGGCTGCCCGCGCCGTCGGCGGCCACGATCAGGTCGGCCTCCGGCAGATCGGCCGGGTCCTCGGGCTTCTGACCGTGCCGGACGTCGACGCCGAGTGCCCGCGCGCGCCGGGTGAGGACGTCCAGCAGGGCCGCGCGGCCCATGCTGTAGCCGTAGCCCCCGAAGTACGCCGTGCCGTCGTGGCGGCTGCCGTGCAGGTGGATCTCCTGGTCCTGCCAGAGCACGGAACCGGCGCTCACCGCGCGGGCGCTCTCGGGGTCGTTGCGGTGCAGGATGTCCAGCAGGTCGTTCCAGTACACGACCCCCCAGCCGTACGTGGCCTCGGGCGGGTCGCGCTCGATGACGATGATCTCGTGCCCGGCGTCCCGCAGCTTCGCGGAGATCGAGAAGTACAGCCCGGCAGGGCCTCCGCCCACGCAGACGATCCTCATCAGGTCCTCCCGCCGCCTTCGCGGTCGCGGGGCCCGAAGGCCCCTGCGTCGTGCCCACCGCAGTTGTCCTGACATGGATCCGGGCGCCCCGTGGGTCGGGCACCCGGATCCCCTGTCGCTGTCAGAGCGTGTCGATCACGACGGCCGGCTCAGTAGTCGTCGTCGTCATCGCCCCAGCCCCAGCCACCGTGGTCGTTTCCTCCTCCCCAACCGTCGCCATGGTCGCCCCAACCGCCGCCATGGTCTCCGCCCCCGCCGCCGTGGTCTCCGCCCCAGCCGCCACCGTTGTCGGAGGCGACGACGTGGTCGGGAGCGGCAGTGGTGGTGGCCGCGCTGGCGGCTCCCGCTCCGGCTGCGATGGCCAGGATCGGTGCCGAGCAGACCGCGACGGCCACTCTCTTGATGCGGGTCGTGTGTGCGCGCATGATGAGCCCCTCTCGGGAGGGTGTGATTGATTTCCGGCGGCCATGACGGGCCGCAGTCCGCGCTCCGGAGCCTGCGCGTAGCTCCGTGCGTCATCCCGCCGCCCACGATGCGCTCGGGCGGCGGATCGTCACTTCCGTTACAGAACGGGCATATGTGACGTTTGTTCTTAAACTACGACGAGAATGCGACGAAGTCAAAAGCAGCGGCGGTGCTGCAAGGGGCCGGGGGCAAGGCCCAACTTCCCGTGCGGACAAGCTGTTTCCGCAGCCGTGGACGCGGACGGGCCGGGGGCTTACGCTCGGAGGACGGTATCTCTGACTGAGTCAAGCATCCGGGGGCGATCATGACCGTCCAGGACGTCCGCGTCTTCAACCGCTTCTACACGGGCGTCATCGGCGCCCTCGACTACGGCCGCCATCTCTACGCCCCGTACAGCCTCACCGAGTCCCGCGTGCTGTACGAACTCGCCCAGGTGCCGCACCTGGACGCGGTCGACCTGCGCACCCTGCTCGGTCTGGACGCCGGGTACCTGAGCCGGATCCTGAACAGGTTCGAGGACGCCGGGCTGATCGAGCGCGGCCCCTCCGAGAAGGATCCGCGCCGGCGCCGGGTGCGGCTGACCACGCGGGGCCGGGAGGCCGCCGCCCTGCTGGACGAGCGGGCCCGGGAGACGGTCGTGGCCATGCTCGACACCGTGGCCCCGGACGACCGGCCACGGCTCGCGGAGGCCATGCGGACCATCCGGGACCTCCTCGGCGAGGGGCGCGCCCGGTCCGGCGAGGTGGTGCTGCGCGAGCCGCTCGCGGGCGACCTCGGCTGGATCGTGCAGCGCAACGCCGCGCTGTACGCGGCCGAGTACGGCTGGAACGCCGACTACGAGGGGCTGGTCGCCCGGATCGTCGCCGACTTCGCCGAGGATCACGACCCTCATCTGGAGCGGGTGTGGATCGCCGAGCGGGGCGGGCGGCCGGTGGGCTGTGTGATGTGCGTACGGGACGACGCGCCCGGTACCGCGCGGCTGCGGCTGCTGCTCGTCGAGCCCGAGGCGCGCGGGCACGGCATCGGGGACCGGCTGGTGCGGGCCGTGATCGACTTCGCGCGCGGGGCCGGTTACCGGGACCTGGTGCTGTGGACCAACGACGTACTGAGCGGTGCCCGCCGCATCTACCAGCGGCACGGCTTCACCCTCACCACCGAGAAACCACACCGCTCCTTCGGCAAGGACCTGATCGGCCAGGACTGGCGGCTGGATCTACGCGGACCGGGTACGTGAGGAACCGCGCCTGCCCTGCCCTGTCCGTCGGTGGCACCCGCCCGTCCGCGATCGGCGGCGCGTCGTCCGTGCCGCCGATAGACCGGACCGTCCCTTCGGCGAGGTCTTGATCGGCCAATACCGGGTGCTGGATCTACGCGAATCGGGCGCGTGGCGAGTAGGGTCCGCCCCATGAAGCTGGCGTTCTCCACTCTCGGTGTCCCCGGCCTGCCCGTCCCGGAGGTCCTCGCGCTCGCGACGGCGCACGGCTACCACGGCGTCGAACTGCGCGCCCACCCGGAGGAACCGGTGCACCCCGGTCTCCCCGCCGCCGAACGCGCCGAGACGGCCGCCCTGTTCAAGGCGGCCGGGGTCGAGGTGCTGGGCGTCGCCGGGTACGCGCGCGTCGCCGCCCCCGGTGACGACGCGCCCGTACTGGCGGAGATCCGGGACCTCCTCCACCTCGCCCACGACCTGGGCGCGCCCTTCGTCCGGGTCTTCCCCGGCGCCGACCCCGAGCGTCCCGCCGAGGAGTCCGACGCGCTCGCCGCCCGGCGGCTCGGCACCGCCGCGGAGGACGCTGCCGCGCTGGGGGTGCGGATCCTGCTGGAGACGCACGACTCGCATCGCACGGGTGCCGACGCGATCCGGGTGCTGGGGCCGGTGGGGCACCGGCAGGTGGGTGCGCTGTGGGACGTCATGCATACCTGGCTGGGCGGTGAGCAGCCCTCCGACACCTATGCGGCGCTCGCCCCGCACCTGGGGTACGTGCAGGTCAAGGACATCGCGTCGGCCGACGACACGCTGCCGCTGCCGCTGGGCTCGGGGGTGCTGCCGCTCACGGAGTGCGTGGATGTGCTCTTGCGGCACGGGTGGGACGGGTGGTTGTGCTGGGAGTACGAGAAGCGGTGGTATGAGGCTGCCGCCCCGCTTGCGGGGTTGCTGGGCGCTGGTAGGGAACATCTGCTGCGCCTGCTGGACGAGGCGGCGTAGGTCCACTGCGGCTACCGGCCACGGGCTGCGGCACCATGGCCGGGTGCGGGTCCGTCGTGGTTTCTCGCGCAGTTCCGCGCGCCCCTGACGGGGCGCTGCCCCGCGACCGCGCCCGGCAGTTGACGGGTCCTCACCAACCGCCCCGAACGCTCACTTGACCTCACACTCGCGCAATTCCCCCTGGCGTGACACCAGTTGCTCCGATAGCTTCCGGCGCACATGTGTCTCACAACAGTCACACAGGGGAGAGTGCGCATGCGCAAGGTGCTCAGATGGCTGCTGGCGCTCGCGGTGTTCATAGGAACGCTCAGCAGCACAGCGGCCGGCGCGGCCACCGCCGCACGGTCCGGGCCCACCGACATCAAGGACCGGCTGCTGTCCATACCGGGCATGAGCCTGATCGAGGAGAAGCCGTATCCCGGCTACCGCTTCTTCGTCCTGAACTACACCCAGCCGATCGACCACCGGCACCCGGACCGTGGCACCTTCCAGCAGCGGATCACCGTGCTGCACAAGGACACCAGCCGCCCGACGGTCTTCTACACCAGCGGCTACAACGTCTCCACGGCCCCCTCGCGCCGCGAGCCCACGCAGATCGTGGACGGCAACCAGGTCTCCCTGGAGTACCGTTTCTTCACTCCGTCCCGCCCCGACCCCGCCGACTGGTCCAAGCTCGACATCTGGCAGGCGGCCAGTGACCAGCACCGGGTCTACGAGGCGCTGAAGCCGGTCTACGGCGGCCACTGGCTCGCCACCGGCGGCTCCAAGGGCGGTATGACGGCGACGTACTACGAGCGGTTCTACCCGCGTGACATGGACGGCGTGGTGGCCTACGTCGCCCCCAACGACGTCGTCAACGACGAGGACTCCGCCTACGACCGCTTCTTCGCGCACGTCGGCACCAAGCGGTGCCGGGACCGGCTGAACGCCGTCCAGCGGGAGGCGCTGGTGCGCCGGAAGCCGCTGGAGCAGCGGTACGCAAAGTACGCCGCCGACAAGGGCTACACCTTCGACACCGTCGGCGGGCTGGACAAGGCGTACGAGGCGGTCGTCCTAGACTACGTGTGGGGCTTCTGGCAGTACAGCCTGCTGAAGGACTGCGACACCGTCCCGGCGGACGCGGCCACGGCGAGCGACGAGGAGATCTGGAACTCGGTCGACACCATCTCCGGTTTCTCCGCCTACACCGACCAGGGCCTCGCGCAGTACACGCCGTACTACTACCAGGCGGGCACCCAGCTCGGCGCGCCGACCATCCACTTCCCGTACATCGGGCGGAAGCTGATCCGCTACGGCTACCAGCCGCCGCGCAACTACGTGCCCCGCTCCATCCCGATGCGGTGGCAGCCCGGTGTGATGCGGGACGTGGACACGTGGGTGCGGCACCACGCCACGCACATGCTCTTCGTGTACGGCCAGAACGACCCCTGGGGTTCGGAGCGGTTCCGGCTCGGTTCGGGGGCGCGTGACTCGTATGTCCTCACGGCGCCCGGCATGAACCACGGCGCGAACGTGGCGGGCCTGGTGCCGGATCAGAAGGGCCTCGCCACGGAGCGCATCCTGCAGTGGGCCGGGGTCTCCTCCGCCGACGTGGCACGGGCCAGGCCGTTGGCGAGGTTCGACGCCGGGCTGGACGGCCGGGACGTCGAGCGCGAGCCCGCGCTGAGGCCGTAGCGGTCGGTCACACCCGCCTGGCGCACCCCACCGGATTCCGGCCCCCCAGCTGGACGTACAACGTCGTCGACGCCGGGCAGTCCTCGCGGTCCGGTGCCGCCTTGGTGACCCGGTACTGGGGCCGGTGTCCGCCGGAGCCGTCGCACGGCGTCTCGCGGACCTGGCCCTCGCCGGAGGTGTACACGCAGTCGCCGGGGATCGTGCGCGGGCCGCCCCCGCCGCCGGGGTCGCCGGGGTGCGGGGGCTCCAGGTCGCGCATGCAGGCGTAGCCCTGGGGGATGGCGCCGTCGCCGTCCTCGTCGCCGGCCGCGGCCTGGGCGCTGACGTGCAGCACGAAGTCGGTCGTCGCCGGGCACGAGGGGCCGTCGCTCGCCGCGCCGTCGTAGCGGGCGACGACCCTGGCCGCCGCCCGCTCGCTGGTGCAGGGCACCTCGGTGAAGCTGGTCGTGCCGAAGGAGCTGCACTCGCCGACCGCGAGGAACTCGGCGCCGTAGCCGCTGGTCGCGGCGGGGGTGGGGCGGGCGTCGCCGACGGGGGCGCCCGCCGGGCCCCGGCAGCCGGTCAGCAGGACGGCCAGCAGCAGGCACGCGAGTCCTGCGGCACCCTTCCCAGGCATGGCAACCCCCCTGACACCCCGGTCCAGCGTGGCCCTTGGCAGCGCGGCCACGCCAGACATGCGGGAGGGTTTCCGCCCATTGGGGGTATTGCGCCCGGTGTGTGGCGTACGGCTAGTACGTCAGCCCGTGCCCGATCGGGTACAGCACCTGCGTGGGGTCGTCGGCCCGCTGCACCGGCACCGGCAGCCTGCCGCGCGGCGCCACGCGTCCGGCGATCACGCGGGCGGCGGCGCGGACTTCGACGTCTGTCCAGCCGTAGGACGCCAGGCAGGCCCGCACGGCGGGGAGCTGGGCCACGTCGTAGGGGTTGCGGACGGCGAGGGCCACCAGGGGGCTGCCGGTGGCCAGCAGCTGGTCCACCAGCGTCTGCTGGGCACTGCCTGCCGTCACGTTGTACGTCGCCACGATCACCGCGTCCGCGTCCTGCGCGGCCGCGACCGCCCGGGCGATGGCCGCGGCGGAGGGCGAGGTGCCGGTGGCCAGGGCCGTGGCGGTGAAGCCCAGCTCGGTGAGGGCGTCCGCCAGCACGGCGGTGGGCGGGCCGGTGGTGCCGGAGGGGGAGGCCGGGTCCGCGCCGACGACGAGGAGGCGGGGCGCGGTGCGGGGGGCGAGGGGGAGGGTGCGGCCCTCGTTGACCAGCAGGGTGGTGGTCCGCTCGGCGATCCGGTCGGCGGCGGCCAGGTGCGCCTTGGTGCCCACCGTGCGCTCGATGCGGGTCCGGTCGGGGTACGGGTCGTCGAGGAGGCCGAGCCGGGCCTTCAGGCGCAGGATGCGCAGGATCGATTCGTCCAGCCGGGACTCGGTCAGCTCACCGTCCTGGACGGCCTTCAGTACGGCGTTCCAGGCCACGTCCAGGAACGGCGGGTTGAGCAGCTGGTCGACGCCGGCCTTGAGCGCGAGCACCGGCACCCGGTCGTCGCCGTACTTGGTGCGCACACCCTCCATGCCGAGGGAGTCGGTGATCACGACCCCGTCGTAGCCGAGTTCGCCGCGCAGGATGCCGGTGAGGATCGGGTGCGAGAGGGTGGCCGGGTCGCCGGAGTCGTCGAGGGCCGGGAACTGGATGTGCGCGGTCATGACGGAGTCGATGCCGGCGGCGATCGCCTCCCGGAACGGTACGGCGTCCAGCTTCTCCCACAGGTCCCGGCTGTGGGTGATGACGGGGAAGCCGGTGTGGCTGTCGACGGCGGTGTCGCCGTGGCCCGGGAAGTGCTTGGCGGTGGCCGCGACCCGGGATTCCTGATAGCCCCTCACCTCGGCGGCCACCAGCGCGGCGACCGCGTCCGGGTCGGCGCCGAACGACCGTACGCCGATGACCGGGTTGGCCGGGTTGACGTTGACGTCGGCGTCCGGGGAGTAGTCCTGGTTGATGCCCATCGCGCGCAGCTCGGCGCCGGAGATCCGGCCGAGGGTGTGCGCGTCGGAGCGGGAGCCGCCGGCGCCGACGGCCATGGCGCCGGGGAAGAGGGTGGCGGGCTTGCCGACCCGGCAGACCGCGCCGTGCTCCTGGTCGGTGGCGATGAGCACCGGCAGGCCGCGCGGCTGGTCCAGGCAGGCCTGCTGGATACCGGCGGAGAGGTCCGCGATCTGGTGCGGGTCGCGGGTGTTGTGCGCCCAGGTGAAGTAGATGATCCCGCCGACGCGGTACTTCGCGATCAGCTCGGCGGCCGTGCGGACGCCGATCTCCTTGAGGTTGGCGTCGATGTCGGCCTGGTCGGGGGTGGTGGCGGAGTGGCCGTAGACCCGCATCACGAAGAGCTGGCCGACCTTCTCCCGCAGCGTCATCCGGGAGATCAGGGCGTGCAGCCGGCGGTCGTCACCGGGTGCGGCGGCGCGGGCGGTCGTCGGTACGGTCAGCGCGGCGGTGAGGCCCGCGGTGGCGGCGAGGACGGCGCGTCTGGAGGGCCGTGCGGTGTTTCCCGTGCTTCCCGTGCTGGTGTCGCTTCCCGTGCTGGTGTCGGGCACGTGCGCTCCTTCCAGAGGAGAACCGCTGAAGGAAACTTCCGAGGAGTCACCAATATCCAGGAAGTTTCTTTCCGTCAAGGGAATGCACAGTAACCGCAGAAGGGGCCGTCACCGGCGCAGGGGAGGGGGCGCGTCGGGGCGGCGCACCGTCGGCCGTGCCGCGGCGCAGAGGGTGGGCCGCCGTGCGCGGCCGGTGGGACGAGCGCGAACGGTGCCCGTTCCAGTCCCTGTGCGCGGGCTCACCGTGAACATGCGGGGCATCTCCGACACCATGCCGACGCCGGCCGCGATCGCGCCGTTCGCCTCCGGCCCGGCCCGCATCGAGGACGTGGCCCACACCCGGGTGAGGGAGTGCGACCGGCTCAAGGCATGCGCGGACGACCTGCGGCGGCTCGGCGTGGGCGTGACGACCGGCCCCGGCCGGATCGGGATCCGGCCCGGCACACCCGTCTCACCTACGACGACCCGGGCTGCGTCCGCAAGACGTTCCCGCAGTTCCACGAGACGTTCGCGCGGCTGCGGGAAGCGCGGTGACCGGGCCGTCCGTCAGCACAGGATCCAGCCCGAGCTGGTCGACCCGTGCGGCCCCACCGAGCCCCTGATCCACACACAGCGACGGCCGGCGTGCACCGTCACCGGGCCCGCGTGGTGCCGGTAGCTGCCCTGGTCGACGACCGCCCGGCCGCCGCGTGCCTGGACGCTCACCGACATCGTCTGCGTAGGGCCGGGGTGCCGGGCCATGGTGACGGCGCAGATGTAGCCGTCGCGCTTGTAGACGTGCGTGACCCCGCTGCTGAACGGCAGGGTCCGTACCTCCCGCCCGGCGCACCCGCCGGCCGTGCCCGCCTCGGCGGTGCCCGATGTCACGAGACCGAGCACTCCGGTCGCGGCCAGCACAGCCGCGCCGAGCGCCAGGCGCCGACGTATCCCACCACTGTCCACTGTCGTCCTCCCCCGCATGCGGTCGCGCACCCGCGGATGCCGTACTGATGTACGGACGCGCGACGTATGTCGGATGGTTGCACGGCCGTCAGCGGCACGCGTCGACGGGGTCCTCGGAAACGTCCTCAGCGGGACGCGGTGACCGGCTCCTCGGGCTCGGGGCGGCCGATGAAGGTGCGCCACAGTTCGGCGTACCGGCCGTCGCGGGCGAGGAGCTCGTCGTGGGTGCCGTCCTCCGCGACCCGGCCGTGGTCCATCACGACCACCCGGTCCGCGCGGGCCGCCGTGGTCAGCCGGTGGGCGACCACCAGCGTCGTACGGCGGCCCGCCAGGCGGTCGGTGGCCTGGGTGACCTGGGCCTCGGTGGCCAGGTCCAGGGCGGCCGTGGCCTCGTCCAGCAGCAGGATGTCGGGGTCGACCAGCTCGGCGCGGGCGAGCGCGATCAGCTGGCGCTGGCCGGCCGAGAGGTTACGGCCGCGCTCGGCGACCTCGTGCAGATAACCGCCGTCCAGCGTGGCGATCATGTCGTGCGCGCCGACCGCCCGCGCCGCAGCCTCCACCTCGGCGTCGGTGGCGTCGGGACGGCCGTAGGCGATGGCGTCCCGGACCGTGCCCGGGAAGAGGTAGGCCTCCTGCGGGACGACCCCGAGGCGGTGCCGGTACGAGGTCAGGTCCAGGGCGCGCAGATCCGTGCCGTCGACCGTGACCCGCCCCGCGGTGGGGTCGTAGAAGCGCGCGACCAGCTTGACGAGGGTCGACTTGCCGGCACCGGTCTCGCCGACGAAGGCCACGGTCTGCCCGGCGGGGATCGTCAGGCCGATGCCGGTCAGCGCCTCTTCCTCGCCCCCGTACGCGAAGTGCACGTCCTCGAAGGCGATGTCGCCCCGCAGGGAGAGGACCTCCAGGGGCTCGTCCGCCGACTTCGTGGACGTCGGCTCGCGCAGCAGCTCCTGGATGCGGCCCAGGGACACCGTGGCCTGCTGGTAGCCGTCGAAGACCTGGGAGAGCTGCTGGACCGGGGCGAAGAACAGGTCGATGTAGAGCAGGTACGCGACCAGGGCGCCGGTCGTCAGCGTGGCCGCCTCGATCCGGTGTGCGCCCGCGATCAGCACACTCGCCGCCGCGACCGACGACAGCAGCTGCACGAACGGGAAGTAGACCGATATCAGCCGCTGGCCGCGGATGCGGGCGCTCCGGTAGCTGTCGCTGCGCTCGGTGAACCGCCGCCGGCTGTCCCGCTCGCGCCGGAAGGCCTGCACGATCCGCAGCCCGGCCACCGACTCCTGCAGGTCGGCGTTGACCGACGACACGCGTTCCCGGGCCAGTTCGTACGCCTTCACGCTCGCCCGGCGGAAGAAGAAGGTCGCGACGATCAGCGGGGGCAGCGTCGCGAAGACCACGAGGGCGAGCTGGGGGTCGATCACCAGCAGGGCGGCCATGATGCCGAAGAAGGTGACGACCGAGACGAAGGCCGTGACCAGGCCGGTCTGCAGGAAGGTCGACAGGGCGTCGACGTCCGTCGTCATCCGCGTCATGATCCGGCCGGTCAGCTCGCGCTCGTAGTAGTCGAGCCCGAGCCGCTGGAGCTGCGCGAAGATCTTCAGCCGTAGCGTGTACAGCACCCGCTCGCCGGTACGGCCGGTCATCCGGGTCTCGCCGATCTGCGCGGCCCACTGCACCAGCACGGTCACCAGCGCGACCAGCGAGGCCGCCCAGACCGCGCCGAGGGCCGCCTTCGTCACACCGGAGTCGATGCCGTGCCGGATCAGCACCGGCAGCAGCAGGCCCGCGCCCGCGTCCACGGCGACCAGCAGCAGGCTGAGCAGGAGGGGCCCGCCGAAACCGCGCAGCAGGCGGCGCAGGCCGTAGGAGTTCTCGCGGCGGACCGCCCGGGCCTCGTCGACGTCCGGGGTGTCGGTGGCCGGCGGCAGCGCCTCGACCTGGGCGAGGAGTTCCGGGGTGGCCGGGGTGCCGGACAGCGCCTGGTCCTTGGGCTCCCGGTCGCCGGTCCACAGCCGGGGGGTCACGCCCCGCTCGGCGTCGAACTCGGCGTCCAGCTCCTCGCGGACGGAGGTGTCCTCGTCCGGCAGGGCGGGCTCGGCGTGGCCCGGCGAGACCCCGCCCAGCTCGTCCGGGTCGGTGAGCAGCCGCCGGTACAGCGCGGACCGCTGCTGGAGTTCCTCGTGGGTGCCGAGGTCGGCGAGCCGGCCGCCGTCGAGCACGGCGATGCGGTCGGCGAGGTTGAGGGTGGAGCGGCGGTGCGCGATGAGCAGGGTCGTACGGTCCTGCATGACGTGCTTCAGCGCCTCGTGGATCTCGTGCTCGACGCGGGCGTCCACGGCCGAGGTGGCGTCGTCCAGGACCAGCAGGCGCGGGTCGGTGAGCAGGGCGCGGGCGAGTGCGACGCGCTGGCGCTGGCCGCCGGACAGGGTCAGGCCCTGCTCGCCGACCTTGGTGTCGTAGCCCTCGGGCAGCTCGGCGATGAAACGATCCACCTGGGCGGCGCGGGCGGCGGCCTCGATCTCCTCCTGTGTGGCGTCCGGGCGGCCGTAGGCGATGTTGGCGCGGACGGTGTCGGAGAAGAGGAAGGAGTCCTCCGGCACCAGCCCGATCGCCGCCCGCAGCGAGTCCAGGGTCAGCTCGCGCACGTCGTGGCCGCCGATCAGGACGGCGCCGTGGGTGACGTCGTAGAAGCGGGGGAGCAGCAGGGAGAGGGTGGACTTGCCGGAGCCGGAGGAGCCGACGACGGCCAGGGTCTCGCCCGGCCGGATCTCGAAGCTCAGCCCGCCCAGGACCTTGGACCCGCCGTCGTACCCGAAGGACACGTCGTCGAACTCGACGGTCGCGGGCGCGTCGGCCGGCAGCGTCTTCGTGCCGTCCCGCATCGTCGGCTCGGTGTCGATCAGCTCCAGGACGCGCTCGGTGCCGGCCCGGGCCTGCTGGCCGACGGTGAGGACCACCGCGAGCATGCGTACCGGGCCGACCAGCTGGGCGAGATAGCTGGAGAAGGCGACGAACGTGCCGAGCGTGATGTGCCCGCGCACGGCCAGCCAGCCGCCGAGGGCCAGCATGGCGACCTGGCCGAGGGCGGGGACGGCCTGCAGGGCGGGGGTGTACCTGCTGTTCAGCCGGATGGTGCGCAGCCGCCCGGCGAAGAGCCGGCGGCCGACCTCCCGGAGTTTCCCGGTCTCCTGCTCCTCCTGCCCGAAGCCCTTCACCACGCGTACGCCGCTGACGGCGCCGTCGACCACTCCCGCGACGGCGGCGGCCTGGGCCTGGGCGTACCAGGTGGCGGGGTGGAGCTTGCTGCGGCTGCGCTTGGCGATCGCGTACAGGGCCGGTGCCACGGCCAGGGCGACCACGGTCAGCGGCAGCGACAGCCACGCCATGATCACCAGGGAGATCAGGAAGAGCAGGACGTTCCCGAGGGTCATCGGGAGCATGAAGAGCAGGCCCTGGATCAGCTGCAGGTCGCTGGTGGCCCGGCCGACCACCTGCCCCGTCGACAGCTCGTCCTGGCGCCGGCCGTCGAGGCGGGTGATCGTGCCGTACATCTCGGTCCGCAGGTCGTGCTGGACGTCGAGGGCGAGCCGGCCGCCGTAGTAGCGGCGGATGTAGGTGAGGACGTAGACGAGCAGGGCGGCGGCTATGAGAGCGCCGGCCCAGGGGCCCATGGAGCGGGTGTGGTTCCCGATGACATCGTCGATGATCACCTTGGTGATCAGCGGGACCACGGCCATGACCGCCATGCCGGCGAGCGACGATGCGAGGGCGAGGACGACGTCCTTCGGATACCGCCAGGCGTATGCCGCCAGACGTCGTGCCCATCCCCGTTGCGCTGCCACGCCGGTGCCCTCCTGTTGTCCTGCTCTACCGGAAGGCACCAACGCCGGCGGATGCGGATTTCATCCCTCCGCAACAAACGGCACCCGCACCCTCAGGAAGAAGAACCGCGTCGTCTGGGCCGGATTCTGGTTGTCGTCGCTCACCAGCAGGACCTTCAGACGGCCGGTGCGGTCACGCCCCGTGATCGTCATGCCCTCGATGTTGTCCAGCAGGGGATTGGGCTGGGGCTGTCTGGCCGCGGCGCCGAGGCTCGGGCAGTCGGCGATGTCCGTCAGCAGGGTCTTCCCGATCGGGCGGACGGAAGACTGACCGGTCAGGTTCTCGACGCCGCTGGTGTCGGTCGCCCGGCGGAGGTCGGCCAGGTAGAGGCGGACGGTGTTGCCGACGCCGGCGGTGAAGCCGCGCTCCAGGACGAGGAGGCGGCCGTCGGGGGTGGCCTGGACCTCGGGGACGCCGAGGCCGGCGTCGGTGCGGTAGGCGTACTGGGCGGCGAGGCGGAAACGGCCGTGGTGGCGGGTCCAGGTCTGGAAGCGGACGATCCCGGTGGCGTCACCCGAGATCGCGTCCTCCATGGAGGCCAGCAGGGTGCGACCGCCGGGCAGCAGGGTCAGGCCCTCGAAGGTCTGGTTGGCCGTGGCGCGGCCGGCCGGGGCGGCCAGGAGGGGGGACGGGACCGGGAGCCGGTCGAGGATCCCGCCGTCGACGGAGTAGCGGCGGACGGACGGCTCGGTCTCGGAGGTGATCAGCCGGGTGCCGTCCCTGTCGACGACCAGGCCCTCGGAATCGAGGTCGGCACCCTTCTCGTCGGCGAGGTGGACGGCCGCCTTCGGCTGAAGGGTCGTCGGGTCCAGGGTGAACAGGGACGAGCGGTCCTCCAGGGCCGCGAGCGAGCCGTCCCGGTCCACCGCGAGGGCGGAGAAGTTGCCGACGAACGTGCCGTCGTACGTCGTCTTGTCGAGCGCGTCGGAGAAGCGGTCGAGGGAGACGGCCGGCGAACAGGCATTGCCGTTCGCGGAGTTGGCGGCGGTCGCGGGCCCGGCGGCGGTCAGGGAGCTGGCCGCCGCCAGGCCGGCGGTGAGGACGGCGAGTACGGTTCTCAGGCGCATGCCGGTCACCGTAGGGCGGGCGGGTGTCCGGCGGGAGTCCGCCCCGTGAACCACCTCGCGCGGCGTCAGCCCTGCGGCGGCACCGCGACGAACGCCTCGCTGGGCTCGCTGGTCGGGGTGTAGACGGCCGTGCCGGGCGTGGCCGGCACGATGTCCCTGTGGATGGCCCTGGCGACGCTCTGGATGGTGCTGACGCCGTAGTCCATGGTGCTGTTGTCCTGCGTCAGCACCGAGATCATGTAGTCGTGGCCGGCGCCGTTGAAGGTGCCGAGGCTGTGCACCCGCCAGCCGTGCGTCGCGCGCTGCAGCCAGCCGTTCTTGACGTGCACGGAGACCGTGGACGGAGCGCCGGCCGGGGTGCCCCAGCGCTGGTCGGAGACGACCTGGCCCATCAGCTTCAGGATGTAGGCGCGGGCGTTGTCGCTCAGCACGCTGTTCCTGGCGGTGATGAGCTTGAGCAGCTTCTGCTCGTCCGTGACGTTCTCCTGGGTCAGGCCCCAGTAGCCGTCCGCGCCCGGCACGGTCCGGGTCATCCCGGCGGCGGCCAGGAAGCCCTTGATCTTCGTCATGCCCAGCTGCTTCCACAGCGCGGTCGTCGCGTCGTTGTCCGACTGGGTGATCATGGCCTTGGCGAGCGACGTCTCACGGTCGGTCAGGTAGCGGTTGTGCTTCTTGGCGTCCCACAGCAGCGTGGCGAGCACGGTGACCTTGACGGTGCTGGCCGAGTCGTAGGAGCTGGTCGCGCGCAGGGTGCAGGTGGTGCTGGTGCTGCGGTCGTACAGGCCGACGGCAACCGTGCCCTTGCGGTTCGCGAGAGCGGCCGTGATGTCCTTCTGCAGCTTGGCGGCGAGGCCCGCCTTGGCGGAGGTACAGCTGACGGTGGGCGGGGCCGCCGCGGCCGGGGTGGCGGCGGCCACGGTGGGTATGAGCACGCCGGCGCCGAGGGCTGCCGCCAGCACTCTGGCGCGTCGGGTCATGCGGTGGGTCATGGAAGGGTCCCCCTGGGAACGTCGTTGTGGGCGCAACACCGGCGCCTTCTGGGTTGACTCGTCGCGGCGGCCGGAAGTTGTACGCATGTTCCCAGGGCGGGAGTTCCAAGTGGCCGACGGGTGGCAGTGATTCGTTCACGCGGGAACAAAGGGAAGGTCAACAGAGGTAAGCGCGACGGCCGTTCGCGACGCGTTCCAGTCGATACCGGACGTGTGGCTGAACGCCCCGCCCCGGCCGGGCCGGCGGACCGGGCACCCCGCTGGTCCCTGCCGGCGCTGCTCGCGATCACCTCGACCTCGAAGTCGCCCTCGTCCCCGCCCTCCTCGGCCGACCGGTCCGCCCTGTACCGCCTGAACCCGTCGGACGTGACCTGACCTGCTGTCCAGGGCTCCGTGTCAGACCCCACCGGTACTGTCGGAGTCATGGCTCAACAGGCGGGGACCCAGAGCGGTGAGCGGCGGCTCGCTGTGCTCGAAGGCGTGCTGGAGCGGATCACGTACGCCAACGAGGAGAACGGCTACACGGTCGCCCGGGTCGACACCGGAAGAGGCGGCGGCGATCTCCTCACGGTCGTCGGCGCGCTGCTCGGTGCCCAGGTCGGGGAGTCCCTGCGGATGGAGGGCCGCTGGGGATCGCACCCGCAGTACGGCAAGCAGTTCCATGTCGAGAACTACACGACCGTCCTGCCCGCCACCGTCCAGGGCATCCGGCGCTACCTGGGATCCGGGCTGGTCAAGGGGATCGGGCCGGTCTTCGCCGACCGGATCACGCAGCACTTCGCCCTGGACACGCTCCGGATCATCGAGGAGGAGCCCAAGCGCCTCATCGAGGTGCCCGGCCTCGGCCCCAAGCGGACCAAGAAGATCGCCGACGCCTGGGAGGAGCAGAAGGCGATCAAGGAGGTCATGCTCTTCCTCCAGACCGTCGAGGTGTCCACGTCCATCGCCGTGCGGATCTACAAGAAGTACGGGGACGCGTCGATCCGGGTCGTGAAGGAACAGCCGTACCGCCTGGCCGCCGACGTCTGGGGCATCGGCTTCCTCACCGCCGACAGGATCGCCCAGTCCGTCGGTATCCCGCACGACAGCCCGGAGCGGGTGAAGGCCGGGCTGCAGTACGCCTTGTCCCAGTCCGCCGACCAGGGTCACTGCTTCCTTCCCGAGGAGCGGCTGATCTCGGACGCGGTGAAGCTGCTCGCCGTCGACACCGGGCTCGTCATCGAGTGCCTCGCCGAGCTGGCCGAACCCGCAGAGGACGGCGCCGACCCCGGTGTCGTACGGGAGAAGGTGCCCGGACCGGACGGTGACGCCGGCGAGCCCGTCACCGCCGTCTACCTCGTCCCCTTCCACCGCGCCGAGCTGTCCCTCTCCGCCCAGCTGCTGCGCCTCCTGCGGACCGACCAGGACCGGATGCCCGCCTTCCGGGACGTGGACTGGGACAAGGCCCTCGGCTGGCTGAAGGGCCGTACCGGCGCCGACCTCGCACCCGAGCAGGAGGCCGCCGTCAAGCTCGCGCTCAGCGAGAAGGTCGCCGTGCTCACCGGCGGGCCGGGCTGCGGCAAGTCCTTCACCGTCCGCTCGATCGTGGAGCTGGCCCGGGCCAAGCAGGCCAAGGTGCTGCTGGCCGCCCCGACCGGGCGTGCCGCCAAGCGGCTGGCCGAGCTGACCGGAGCCGAGGCCTCCACCGTGCACCGGTTGCTGGAGCTGAAGCCGGGAGGGGATGCGGCGTACGACCGGGACCGGCCGCTCGACGCCGACCTCGTCGTCGTGGACGAGGCCTCCATGCTGGACCTCCTCCTCGCCAACAAGCTCGTCAAGGCCGTGCCCCCCGGTGCTCATCTGCTCTTCGTCGGAGACGTGGACCAGCTGCCCAGCGTCGGCGCCGGTGAGGTGCTCCGGGATCTGCTCGCCGACGGCAGCCCCCTCCCCGCCGTCCGGCTCACCCGGGTCTTCCGGCAGGCCCAGCAGTCCGGCGTCGTCACCAACGCGCACCGGATCAACGCCGGGCAGCATCCGCTCACCGACGGGATGAAGGACTTCTTCCTCTTCGTCGAGGACGACACCGAGGAGGCCGGGCGGCTCACCGTGGACGTGGCCGCGCGGCGGATTCCGGCCAGGTTCGGGCTGGATCCGCGCCGGGACGTGCAGGTGCTCGCGCCCATGCACCGGGGGCCGGCCGGGGCCGGTGTGCTCAACGGCCTGCTGCAGCAGGCCGTCACGCCCGGGCGGCCCGACGTGCCGGAGAAGCGGTTCGGAGGCCGGGTGTTCCGTGTCGGCGACAAGGTCACCCAGATTCGCAACAATTACGAGAAAGGGAAGAACGGTGTCTTCAACGGCACCGTCGGCGTCGTCACCTCGCTCGACCCGGTCGACCAGCGCCTGACGGTGCTGACGGACGAGGATGAGGAGGTTCCGTACGAATTCGACGAACTGGATGAACTGGCGCATGCGTACGCGGTGACCATCCATCGGTCGCAGGGGAGTGAATACCCCGCCGTGGTGATTCCCGTCACGACCGGAGCATGGATGATGCTCCAGCGGAACCTGCTCTACACGGCGGTCACCCGGGCCAAGCGGCTGGTCGTCCTCGTCGGTTCGCGCAAGGCGATCGGACAGGCGGTGCGCACGGTGTCGGCCGGACGGCGGTGCACGGCCCTCGACTTCAGGCTGGCGTAACCGGCTCGTACGCCTGGCGGACGGCATCACAAAAAATGATCGATCAAATGAGTCGTGAAGGTCACAGAGCACTTCCAGATGCCGTTCGGAGGGGGCAGGATGAGCAGGTTGGCGGCACTGAGTGCCGCCGATAGGCCCAATGGTCGACCCCGAGTGCACTCTCCTGAGCCAAATGGGGGATGGTAGAGACAGTCAGGGCACCTCGAAGATGAGGCACTACGTCGGTGAGGGAAGACGTGAGCGACAACTCTGTAGTACTGCGGTACGGCGACGACGAGTACACCTACCCGGTGGTCGACAGCACCGTCGGTGACAAGGGCTTCGAGATCGGGAAGCTCCGCGGCCAGACCGGTCTGGTGACTCTGGACAGCGGTTACGGCAACACGGCCGCCTATAAATCCGCGGTCACCTACCTCGACGGCGAGGCGGGCATCCTCCGCTACCGCGGCTACCCCATCGAGCAGCTGGCCGAGCGCTCCACCTTCCTCGAGGTGGCGTATCTGCTGATCAACGGCGAGCTGCCCACCGTCGACGAGCTGACGACGTTCAAGAACGACATCACGCGGCACACCCTGCTGCACGAGGACGTCAAGAACTTCTACAAGGGCTTCCCGCGCGACGCCCACCCGATGGCCATGCTGTCCTCGGTCGTCTCGGCGCTGTCCACCTTCTACCAGGACAGCCACAACCCGTTCGACGAGAAGCAGCGTGACCTCTCCACGATCCGGCTGCTCGCGAAGCTGCCGACGATCGCGGCGTACGCGTACAAGAAGTCGATCGGCCACCCGTTCGTCTACCCGCGCAACGACCTGGGCTACGTCGAGAACTTCCTGCGTATGACCTTCTCGGTCCCGGCGCAGGAGTTCGAGCTGGACCCGGTCGTCGTCGCGGCGCTGGACAAGCTGCTGATCCTGCACGCCGACCACGAGCAGAACTGTTCGACCTCGACGGTCCGCCTGGTCGGTTCCTCGCAGGCCAACATGTTCGCGTCGATCTCGGCCGGCATCAGCGCGCTGTGGGGTCCGCTGCACGGCGGTGCCAACCAGTCCGTGCTGGAGATGCTCGAGGGCATCCGCGACTCCGGCTCCGACGTCGACACCTTCATCCGCAAGGTGAAGAACAAGGAGGACGGCGTCCGCCTGATGGGCTTCGGCCACCGGGTCTACAAGAACTTCGACCCGCGTGCCAAGATCATCAAGGCCGCCGCGCACGATGTGCTCTCCGCGCTGGGCAAGGAGGACGAGCTCCTCGACATCGCCCTGAAGCTGGAGGAGCACGCGCTGTCGGACGACTACTTCGTCGAGCGCAAGCTGTACCCGAACGTCGACTTCTACACCGGTCTGATCTACCGGGCCATGGGCTTCCCGACCGAGATGTTCACGGTCCTGTTCGCCCTCGGCCGCCTGCCGGGCTGGATCGCCCAGTGGACCGAGATGATCAAGGAGCCGGGTTCGCGCATCGGCCGCCCGCGCCAGATCTACACGGGTGTCGTCGAGCGCGACTTCGTGCCGGTCGAGGAGCGCTGACACCTGCCGGTGGGGGCGCCGCCTGGGCGGTGTCCCTCTGGGTGGCCGTTGGTCCCGGGGGTTGCTCCCGGGGTGGCCCGGTCACGGGCGTGGTCGAGCGCGACTTCGTGCCGGTTCAGTGGCGCTGACACCTGCCGGTGGCGCCGCCGCTTGGGTGGTGTGCCCTGCTTCCGGGCGCCTGGGGGCGGTGAGCCCTCCGGGCGCCTGACGGGCTCTCGAGGAAAGGCCGCGGAGAGACGTCGCAGCGACGAGCGGAAAAGCGGAAGGCGCCCTGACGCCGGTCCCCCCACGGGCCGACGATCAGGGCGCCTTCCCATGTCCCGGTGCGGATTCCCCCCACGGGATCCGGCCGGGCGCTCGGAGAGGACAGCGCCTGAATCGCTGTCTGTGGGCAGAATGAGCAAAACTCGTCCTGCCCCGGTGATGCGGTGCGATCTGCCGGGACAACGCACGCTGGGAGGGCCGCTCAAAGCTCCCCGGTGTGCGTGCCCCGGCAACGCATCTCTGAGGAAGTCCCCCAAGACATCCCCAGATGCCGACCGGCGCCCCCCAAGACGCCGAACCGACATCGCCAACTTAGACCTTCGAACCCCTTCGATGGTTACGTTCGCATCACTGTGATCTGCGTCTCTTGCATATGTCCTTTAGGTGCGCAAGAGCCCCGATACGGCGATCGAGGCTCAAGCGTAAGGATGATGCGCGAGCCTTGTGAAGAGCTTATGTGAGGCTCGCGCAGGACTCTAGAGGGTCTCGTGCTTCGGCTGGCGGTGAACCGCCGGTAACCCCGAGGTACTTCAGCGGAACCGGCGCAGCCGCAGACTGTTGGTGACCACGAAGACCGACGAGAAGGCCATGGCCGCGCCGGCGATCATCGGGTTGAGCAGTCCGGCGGCGGCCAGCGGCAGCGCGGCCACGTTGTAGCCGAAGGCCCACACCAGGTTGCCCTTGATCGTGGCCAGCGTCCGCCGGGACAGCCGGATGGCGTCGGCGGCCACCCGCAGGTCCCCGCGCACCAGCGTCAGATCGCCGGCCTCGATCGCCGCGTCCGTGCCGGTGCCCATGGCGAGGCCCAGGTCGGCGGTGGCGAGTGCGGCCGCGTCGTTGACGCCGTCGCCGACCATGGCCACGGCCCGCCCCTCGTGCTGCAGCCGCCGTACGACGTCCACCTTGTCCTCGGGCAGCACCTCGGCGAACACGTCCCCGGCGTCGATGCCGACGGTGCGTGCGACCGCCTCGGCGACCGTGCGGTTGTCCCCGGTGAGCAGCACCGGCCGCAGACCCAGCGTGCGCAGTTCCCGCACCGCCTCGGCGCTGGTCTCCTTGACCGCGTCCGCGACGGCGAGGACCCCGCGGGCCCGCCCGTCCCAGCCGGCCACGACGGCCGTACGGCCCTCCTGCTCGGCCTCGCGTGCCGCGCCGGCCAGCTCCTGGGGCAGCTCGTCGTACAGGCGCCCCACGGCCACCTCACGGCCGTCAACGCGCCCGCGTACGCCCCGCCCGGGGACGTTCTCGAAGTGCTCGACCTCGGGCAGCCTTCCGGCCCGCTCCTCGGCGCCCGCGGCGATCGCGCGGGCGACGGGGTGCTCGGAGGCGTGTTCCAGGGCACCCGCGAGCCGCAGCAGCTCCTTCTCGTCCTCGCCGCCCGCGACGTACACCGCCTGGAGGGTCATCCGGCCGGTGGTGACGGTGCCGGTCTTGTCGAGGACGACCGTGTCGACGCGGCGCGTGGACTCCAGGACCTCGGGACCCTTGATGAGGATGCCGAGCTGGGCGCCGCGGCCGGTGCCGACCATCAGCGCGGTCGGCGTGGCGAGCCCCAGCGCGCAGGGGCAGGCGATGATCAGGACGGCGACGGCGGCGGTGAACGCGGCGACCGTGTCACCGGTGACGCCCAGCCAGACGCCGAAGGTGCCGAGCGCGATGAGGATGACGACCGGGACGAACACCGCCGAGATCCGGTCGGCGAGCCGCTGCACCTCCGCCTTGCCGTTCTGCGCGTTCTCCACCAGCTTCGCCATCCGGGCGAGCTGGGTGTCGGCGCCGACCCGGGTGGCCTCGACGACCAGCCGGCCGCCCGCGTTGACCGTGGCGCCGGTGACCCGGTCGCCGGGCCCCACGTCCACCGGCACCGACTCGCCGGTCAGCATGGACGCGTCGACGGCGGAGACGCCCTCGACCACCGTGCCGTCGGTGGCGATCTTCTCGCCGGGCCGTACGACGAACCGGTCGCCCACGGCCAGATCCGCCACCGGAACCCGCACCTCACCGCCGTCCCGCAGCACCGCCACGTCCTTGGCGCCCAGCTCCATCAGCGCCTTCAGGGCCGCCCCGGCGCGCCGCTTGGAGCGGGCCTCCAGATAGCGGCCGAGCAGGATCAGCGCGACGACTCCGGAGGCGACTTCCAGGTAGATGGTGGAGGTGCCGTCCATCCTCGAGACGGTGAAGCGGAACTCGTCGTGCATGCCGGGCATGCCCGCGTCACCGAAGAACAGGGCCCACAGCGACCAGCCGAACGCGGCCAGCGTGCCCACCGAGACCAGGGTGTCCATGGTGGCGGCGCCGTGCCGGGCGTTGGTCCAGGCGGCCCGGTGGAAGGGCGCGCCGCCCCAGACGACGACGGGCGCGGCGAGGGTCAGCGACAGCCACTGCCAGTTGTCGAACTGCAGCGCCGGGACCATCGCGAGCAGGGCCACGGGCGCGGCGAGCAGCGCGGAGACGAGCAGGCGGTGGCGCAGGGCGCCGAGTCCGGGGTCCTGCCCGGGGGTTTCCGGTGCCGTCTCGGGTTCGGGCTCGGGCGGCGCGGGCTCCTCGGCGGTGTACCCCGTCTTCTCCACGGTGGCGATCAGGTCGGCCACCTGGACGCCCCCGCCGAAGGCGATCCTCGCCTTCTCGGTGGCGAAGTTGACGGTGGCGCTGACGCCCTCCATCCGGTTGAGCTTCCTCTCCACCCGGGCGGCGCAGGAGGCGCAGGTCATCCCGCCGATGAGCAGCTCGACCTCGGAGGTCGTACCCGTTGCTATGGCTGTCTCTGCGGTGGTGCTGGTCATGTCCGGACTCCAGACATCGGACCGGACCGTACGGATCCAGTATGAGCTGGTCGGCACGGCCCGGTCGGGGAAGGGGTGGTGTTCAGGCCTTGCCGGCCAGCTCGAAGCCGGCCTCGTCCACGGCGGCGCGTACGGCCTCGTCGTCCAGCGGGGCGGCGGAGACGACGGTCACCTCGCCGGTCGACGCGACGGCCTTCACCGAGCTGACGCCGGGGATCTGGGAGATCTCACCGGAGACGGAGCCCTCGCAGTGGCCACAGCTCATGCCGGTCACCTTGTAGACGGTGGTGACGGAGCCCGGGGTGTCGGTGTGGGCGGTCATGTCGTTACTCCTCGTCGAGGCGTGTGGGGCCGGTGGGGTCCACGGTGGGAGCCCCACGCTTTCCACACTATACCCCTAGGGGGTATTTCTCCAAGGAGTGTCCCGGCGAGCCAGCGAGCGCGCCCACCCGATGCCCGCCAGGCCCACCAGGGCCAGTCCGCCGACCGAGAACAGCGTGAAGAGGTGCTCCTGCCCGGGGCTCGGCCGGACGAGGTACCCCTGGGTGAACAGCCGCCCCTGTATGCCGGTGCCCGTCAGCCGGGCGACCATCCAGATCGCGATCCCTTGCGTGGAGTCCCACAGGGCGTGCAGCAGGGAGACGCCCAGGCCGGTGCCGATCACCGGCGCGGCGAACCGGAAGTGTCCGTTCAGGCGGCGCCGGGACAGCAGCGCACCCCCGGCGATCGCGGTCCACAGCCCGTGCCCGAAGGGGGCGAGCACCCCGCGCAGGAACTCCGTCTCCAGCAGTGCCCGCAGCTCGATGCCCTCGGCGGAGACGGCCGCGGTGAAGGCGTACCCGACGCTCTCCAGGGCCGCGAAGCCGAAGCCGACGGCCGCGCCGAGCACCAGTCCGGCGCGCAGTCCGCGGATGCCCGGCTGCCGGCGCAGCACGAACGCCAGCGCCGCGAGCTTGGCCGCCTCCTCGATCAGGCCGGCCCCGACGAACATCCCGGGGGAGGGGCGCAGCAGATACGACCCCGTCAGCGAGGCCCCGAGCGCACCGAGGGCCCCGCCCGCCAGGAAGCAGCCGAGGACCGCGCTGACGCCCAGGTCGCGGCCGTGCCGCTCGTACGCCCACAGCACGAAGGCGACCGGTACGAGAAAGCCGCCGAGCAGGATCAGTGTGGGCAGCAGTGCGCCGTTCCGCGTCTCGTACGTGACCCACGCCGTCAGTGCCCACACGGCGAACCCGCCGCCGAGGCAGCGCCGCCACAGGCCGGCGGGGATGCGGGGGTACGGCGGTGGGGGCTGCTGCGGGCCGGGTATGCGGGCCTTGGGTGTGCCGGGAGGCGGGGAGTGGCTCACGGGGGTCCCCTCGGACGGCTGCTGGGCGATTTATCCGCACTCTAGGCAGATGTGCCGGGTGTCGCAGTCCGGGTGATTGCCGGGGTCACCGCTCGGGGCCGCCTCCGGCGTCACCCGCGGCCGGGCCGGTCACCCACCAGTGGTTCCAGATAGCGGATCAGGACGTCCTTGATCTCCTGGGCATAGGCCGCCCGCTCGGCGCCGTCGTGGGCGAGGACCAGCTCCAGGCCGGCCTTGTAGACACCGAGGCAGACATGCGCCGTGCGGGTGACGTCGGCCGGGGCGGCGCCGGGCATGAGCGAGGCGAGCAGGCCCTCGATCCGGCCGAGCACGGTGGTGTGCAGCTGGTCGTGCTGCTCGGCCATCCGGCCCGGGACGTCGGGGCCGTGCATCAGCGCGAAGAAGACCGGGTGCTCGGTGTTGAAGGTGATGAACCGGTCGACGGCGGACCCGATGGCCTGCTCCAGCGGGGTGGCCGGGTCGACGGGGCCCAGCGCCTCGCCGTAGGCCGCCCGCATCTCGTGGACGAGCCGGTCGCCCAGCTCGATCGCGATCGCCTCCTTGTTCGGGAAGAACTGGTAGAGCGTGCCCGGCGAGACGCCGGCCTCGCGGGCGATGGCGTTGGTGCTGGCGGAGGTGTAGCCGGTGGTGCAGAAGACCCGGGCGGCCGCTTCGAGCAGCTGGGCGATACGGCGCTCCCCGCGGGCCTGCCGGCGGCGCGGCTGCTCCTTCTCCCGCGGCTGCTCCTTCTCCGAGGTGTCGGACACGCGTGATCCCCAGCTCTCCAAAGGTCATTGACAAACGCGAGTGGTCGCTCGCATTCTGGAGAAACGCGAGCGATCTCTCGTGTTTGCCAGTTTATGGCAACGACTCCTCCGTGCCGCCTGTCCGTGCGGGCACGGTCGTGGTGAAGGGGACACCGCAAGATGACCGAAGTCAACACGCCACCGCGGACACGGGAGGGGGCGCCGCAAGAGGCGCCGCCCCGGACCGGCCGCTACACCCGCCTCGTCACCGCGCGCCCCCGCCTGTCACTGCTGGTGGCCCTGCTGCTCACCGCGCTCGCCGTGCTGGCCGGCGGCGGCGTCGCGGACCGTCTGAGCAGCGGAGGCTGGGAGGACCCGGCCGCCGAGTCGACGTACGCGGCCAAGGCGCTGGAGCGCGAGTTCCCCGACTCCCAGCCGAATCTCCTGCTCCTGGTCGACTCGGGCCGCGCCTCGGTCGACGATCCGGCGGTCGCCGCCGAGGCCCGCGACCTGGCCGGCCGGCTGGCGGGCGAGAAAGGCGTGACCGGCGTCGGCTCCTACTGGCAGAGCAGGTCACCGGCCCTGCGCGCCAAGGACGGCCACGAGGCGCTGATCGCCGCCCGCATCACCGGCGACGAGACCGCGATGGGCAGGACGCTCGACCGCCTCGCGCCCCACTACCGGGGCACGCACGGCCCGGTCCGGGTGAAACTCGGCGGCATCGTCGCCGTCCGGCACGAGATGCAGACGATCATCAAGGAGGACCTGACCCGCGCCGAGCTGATCGCCCTGCCGATCACCCTCGTGCTGCTCGTGATGGTCTTCGGCAGCGCCGTCGCCGCCCTGCTGCCGCTCGGCGTCGGCATCGTCGCCATCCTCGGCACCAACGCCGTCCTGCGCGGACTGACGGCCTTCACGGACGTCTCCGTCTTCGCCCTGAACCTCACCACGGCCCTCGGGCTCGGCCTGGCCATCGACTACGCCCTGTTCATCGTCCGCCGCTACCGCGAGGAACTGTCCGCGGGCGCCGGCCCGTTGACCGCGGTCGGCGCGACCCTGCGCACGGCCGGGCGCACGGTGCTCTTCTCCGCCCTCACGGTGGCGGTGTCCCTGGCCGCCATGATGGTCTTCCCGCAATACTTCCTGCGGTCCTTCGCCTACGCCGGCATCGCCGTGGTCCTGCTCGCCGCGGCCGCCGCCCTGGTCCTGCTGCCGGCCGCACTGGTCCTGCTCGGCCACCGGGTCAACTCCCTGGACCTGCGCCGCCTGCTGCGCCGGCACCGCGGTCCGAAGCCCGCCGAGGGGGCGGCCTGGGCACGGACCGCCGGCCTGGTGATGCGCCGCGCCCCGCTCTTCGCGCTCGGCACCACCGTCCTGCTGGTCACCCTCGGACTCCCCTTCCTGGGCGTGAGGTTCGGCACCGCCGACGACCGCCAGCTGCCCTCGGCCGCCGAGTCCCACATGGTGCAGGAGCACATCCGGGAGGGTTTCCCGGGCAGCCCCGGCGGTGGTCTGGAGGTCCTTGCCGAGGGCAGGGCCACCGAGTCCCAGTACGCCGCGTACAAGCAGCAGGTGGCCGCCCTGCCCGAGGTGGTCCGTGTCGACGGGCCACTGGTCAGGGGAGACTCCGCCTACTTCACGGTGCAGCCGAAGGGAGAGGCCGTGGACGAGGCGGCCCAGCACCTGGTCGGCGATCTGCGCGCGCTGCACACCCCCTTCGACACCAAGGTGACCGGCACGGCCGCCGTCCTCGTCGACACCAAGCACGCGATAGCCCAGCGCCTGCCCTGGGCGGCCGTGTTCATCGCCGTCGTCACCCTCCTGCTGGTCTTCCTGCTCACCGGAAGCGTGCTGATACCCGTGC
This sequence comes from Streptomyces sp. NPDC037288, assembly GCF_055603265.1. NCBI lineage: Bacteria > Bacillati > Actinomycetota > Actinomycetes > Kitasatosporales > Streptomycetaceae > Streptomyces > Streptomyces sp. NPDC037288. The sequence continues at coordinate 52,217 of NZ_JBVJVY010000003.1, read as the reverse complement.
AGGCCGTGGTGCTCAACGCGCTCAGTCTGACCGCGATGTTCGGCGCCGTGGTCTGGGTCTTCCAGGACGGCCATCTGTCCGGCGCCCTCGGCTTCACCAGCTCCGGTTCCATCGAGACCACCCTTCCGGTGCTGATGTTCTGCGTGGCCTTCGGGCTCTCCATGGACTACGGCGTGTTCCTGCTCTCCCGCATCAAGGAGGAGTACGACCGCACGGGCGACCACGACGCGGCGGTACGGCACGGACTGCAGCGCACGGGTGGACTGATCACCGCGGCGGCGGTCATCCTCGCGGTGGTGATGGTCGCGATCGGCACGTCCCGGGTGACCAACACGAAGATGCTCGGCCTGGGCATCGCGCTCGCCGTGCTGATGGACGCGATGGTCGTCCGGAGCTTGCTGGTACCGGCGATCATGCGGTTGACGGGCAGGGCCACGTGGTGGGCGCCGGGGCCGTTGCGGCGCCTCCATGAACGGTTCGGTCTGAGTGAGGGCGGCGAAGACGCGCCCCACAGGAGCGCGGGGCTGCACTGAATACGCGGCTACCGCCGTGCGCGGACACCGGCCTCCGCCGAAACGACTGGCGCGGCTGGACGGGGGGGCACGACCCGGAGTCCACGCCGCACCTGCCCGGCCTGCGCCGCGGGCGGCCGGCAGGTGTGCGCACGCCGGCCCCGGCCGGGCTGCCACCACCAGGGCTCCTTCGCCGAGCACGTGGCGCTCGATCACGCCGGCGCCACCCTGGTGGTGATCCCGGACGGCATGGCGTGCTCCACCGCGGCCGCCCTCGGCTGGATCAGTCCGGTCGACGGCCGCGGTTGCCGGGTCGGGAGGCGGCCCAGGCGCGGACGGTGTCGGCGTACCAGTAGGGCTTGCCGCTCTCCACATGGTCGGGCGGGGGGAGCAGCCCGTGCTTGCGATAGGACCGTACGGTGTCCGGCTGCACTCTGATGTGCGCCGCGATCTCCTTGCACGACCAGAGCCTTTGGTCGGTCATGAGTTGCACCTCCCTGCGCGCGCCGCAGCGGCGACCGGGGGGCGGTCGTCGGGGGAGCCGGGCGCTGCGCTGGCGATCACCAAGCCTGTGTCCGGTGAACGACACGGAGTGACTGGAGGACAGCGCCTGTCGAGACGGTGTGACGCACAACCGGCGTACATGTGACATGCGTGACACACACGCGGTGTTTGTGACACAGCCGCCACAAAGGCGTACGCCGGGGGCAACGGCGGGTCGCGTTGACTTCGTGGCGGTCCGTGGGCGTCCGGACCGGCCGTCGAGGGCCGTCGGCCGATGACGGGCCGGGTCTGCTGCGTCAGACCCGGCCCGCCGGCTTCCCCGCGTCCTCCGGCGGCCACTTCCCCCGGGGGGAGGACCTCCTGGACCCGTCCCCCCGGCCGCCGAAGGCCCCCGCTTCCCACGGGCCCCCGAAGGCCGGACGATCAGCGTGTCAGGACCTGCCCGCGCGGGTCTTGGAAAAAAGCGCACCGCGGCCGGAGGCGAGAAGCAGGCTGGTCGGCTCGCCCGCCAGCCGGTCGGTCACCGCGTCCGCAGCCGGCAGCCGCCGGGCCGCCAGGAACTCCCCCGGGGTGCAGCCCGTCAGGTTCTTGAAGTCGCCGCTGAAGTGCGCCTGGTCGTAGTAGCCGCACATCGCCGCGGTCTCCGCCTGCCCGTGCCCCGCGGCCAGCAACCGCCGCGCCCGCTGCAGTCGCAGTACCCGGCCGGCCGCCTTCGGGGGCAGACCGATCTGTTCCCGGAAGCGGTTCTCCAGGTGACGTACGCTCCAGCCCACCTCCTCGGCCAGCCGGGGCACCGGGACCGTGCCGGCGCTGCGCCGCAGCAGCGACCAGGCGTGCACCGCCCGCTCGGACACGGGCGCACCCGGGCGGAGCCGCTCCAGCAACACCCGGTCGAGCAGAGCGAACCGCTCCGGCCAGCCGGGCAAGACGGCCAGTGCTCCGGCCAGTTGGGCGAGGTCCGAGTCCAACTCGTCCAGACCGGCCGACCGGTTGGCGAGTTCGTGCTGCTCCACGCCGAACAGGGCGAAGGCGGTCCACGGTTCCAGCAGCACCTCGATCCCGGACAGCCGGCCGCCGTGCTCGCCGAGGGCGGGGGTGGTGGTCAGCCCGTTGACCACGGAGACGAGCGAAACCGGGGCCCGCCCTGCCCGGCTGATGCGCACCGGCTGCTCGAAGCCCAGCAGCAGCGTGGCGGCTCCGATCGGCGTCTCCAGCCGACGGCGTGGCCGATTGAGGGCCATGCGTATCCCGCGATAGCTGATCACCCCGGGCCGCAGCGCCGGATGGGGCCAAGCGGGCACGATCTCCCACACGCCGCCATGCTACGAGCGGCACGCCAACTTCCGCAGGGCGGCGGGGAACTGCGCGAGAAACCGCGAACAACCGGTACGCCCGCACCCTCGGAACCTGGCACCCCACGAGGCGCTCTTGGGCGGTCCCCTCGGCGGGTACCGCGGGTCGTCCGATCCGGATGCGGGACAGCGGGGAAGAGGGTGACACTGGTCCGAATGTCTGGACAAAACATTGACAGGGCTCGGCATGCGGGACTACAAAGCCGGGGAGAGCCATGACGAAGGGAAGCCGATGGCCTACGACCTGATCACCATGGGGCGGATCGGAGTGGACCTCTACCCGCTGCAGACCGGTGTCCCGCTCGCCCAGGTGTCGTCCTTCGGCAAGTTCCTCGGCGGGTCGGCGACGAACGTCGCGGTCGCCGCGGCCCGGCTCGGCCGGCACACGGCCGTGATCACCCGTACGGGCGACGACCCGTTCGGCGCCTATCTGCACGAGGCGCTGCGCGGTTTCGGCGTCGACGACCGCTGGGTGACCCCGGTCCCCGGACTGCCGACCCCGGTCACCTTCTGCGAGGTCTTCCCGCCGGACGACTTCCCGCTCTACTTCTACCGGCAGCCCAAGGCGCCCGACCTGGAGATCGACGCCCACGACCTGGACCTCGACGCCATCCACGAGGCCCGTGTCTTCTGGGTCACCGGTACCGGCCTGAGCGAGGAACCCAGCCGTACGGCCACCCTCGCGGCCCTCGCCCACCGGGCGAAGGCGGGCACGACGGTCTTCGATCTCGACTGGCGGCCCATGTTCTGGACCCACCCCGACGAGGCCCGCCCCTTCTACGCCGAGGCCCTGAGGCACACGACCGTCGCCGTCGGGAACCTGGACGAGGTGGAGGTCGCCACCGGCGTGCGCGACCCGCATGCGGCGGCCCGGGCGCTCCTCCGGGCCGGCGTCGAGATCGCCGTCGTCAAGCAGGGACCGAAGGGTGTGCTCGCCCTCAGCCGCGACGGCGACTCGGCCGAGGTCCCGCCCCTGCCCGTCGACGTCCTCAACGGCCTCGGCGCCGGAGACGCTTTCGGCGGCTCCCTCTGCCACGGCCTCCTCGAGGGCTGGGACCTGGAGAGGATCATGCGGTACGCCAACGCGGCCGGTGCCATCGTCGCCTCCCGCCTGGAGTGCTCCTCCGCGATGCCCACCCCGGACGAGGTGGCCGCCGCGCTCGACGCCGGAGCGGTGCTGTGAGGGCCGGTCGTGTCGCGGGCACGCACACCGAGGGCGGGGCGGGCCCCGACGCCACCGCGACCCCCCGCCGCGAGGGCGCCGCGGGCTCGGCGCGGTCCCTCGTCGACGTGGCCGAACTCGTCCGCGTCCGCACCCACCATCCCGAGGCGATCGCCGAGGCCGCCGTCCGCCGGGCCCGGCGCCCGCTGCTGAACGACAACGGCAGGCTGATGATCGTCGCCGCCGACCACCCGGCCCGCGGCGCCCTCGGCGTCGGCGACCGCAGGCTCGCCATGGCCAACCGCGCCGACCTGCTCGGACGCCTCTGCCTGGCGCTGAGCCGCCCCGGGGTCGACGGCGTCCTCGCCACCGCCGACATCCTGGACGACCTGCTGCTGCTCGGCGCCCTCGACCACAAGGTGGTCATGGGCTCCATGAACCGGGGCGGACTGCAGGGGGCCAGCTTCGAACTGGACGACCGCTTCACCGGGCACCGCCCCGAGGACATCCAGCGGCTCGGCTTCGACGCGGGCAAGCTGCTGCTGCGCATCGACTACGACGACCCCGGCTCCCTGACCACCCTGGAGTCCACCGCCCGCGCCATCGACGAGATGGCCGCGCGCCGGCTGCCGGTCTTCGTCGAGCCGTTCATCAGCCGCCGCACCCCCGAGGGGCAGGTGCGCAACGACCTGTCCGCCGACGCGGTCACCAAGTCCATCGCCATCGCCTCCGGCCTCGGCGGCTCCTCCGCCTACACCTGGCTGAAGGTGCCGGTCACCGAGAACCCCGACGACATGGCCCGCGTGATGGAGACCTCCACACTCCCGGCCGTGCTCCTCGGAGGCGATGTCGGAGGCGACCAGGAGAAGGCGTACGAGAAGTGGCGCGGCGCGCTGCAACTCCCCACCGTGCGCGGCCTGGTGGTCGGCCGCTCACTGCTGTACCCGGCGGACGGCGACGTGGCCGCCGCCGTGGACACCGCCGTAGGACTGCTGTGAGGGCCGCATGACCAGCACCGACCTGCACCTGCCCCGGGGCGCCACCGCGAACGCCCGGTACGCCGTCGACATCGACCCCAAGCGGGCCGGCTGGACACACAGCAGCCTGCGTGTCGTGGAGCTGACACCGGACGGTACGCATACGTTCACCACGGGGGACGGTGAATGGATCGTGCTTCCGTTGCAAGGCGGATGTACCGTACAAATTGAGACCGCATCAGCTGAGCGGTGCGAGTTCCAACTCCTGGGCCGGGAAAGCGTGTTCGCGGACGTCTCCGACTTCGCGTACGCGCCCCGGGACGCCCGGGTCCAGATCGCCTCCGGCGCGGGAGGCCGCTTCGCCCTGGCAGGAGCGAAGTGCGAGCGACGACTCCCCGCCCGCTACGGCCCCGCGCCGGAGGTCCCCGTCGAGGAGCGCGGCAGCGGCAGGTGCGCCCGCCGGGTGCGCAACTTCGCCTCCGCCGACTCCTTCGAGTGCGACAAGCTGATCGCCGTCGAGGTGGTCACCCCGGGCGGCAACTGGTCCTCGTACCCGCCGCACAAGCACGACGAGCACCGGCCGGGCGAGGAGTCCGAGCTGGAGGAGATCTACTACTTCGAGATAGGGGGCCCGAACGGTCTCGGCTATCAGCGGGTGTTCCCCTCGCGCGAGGGCGGCTCGGACGTCCTCGCCGAGGTCCGCTCCGGCGACGCCGTCCTCGTCCCCGACGGATGGCACGGCCCGTCCATCGCCCAGCCCGGGCACGACATGTACTACCTGAACGTCATGGCGGGTCCGGGCGAGACCCGGGAGTGGCGGATCTGCTTCCACCCCGACCACGGAGAAAGCACAGGGGGCTACCGATGACGACGACCCGGCTGACCGTCGCGCAGGCGCTGGTCCGTTTCCTCGCCGCCCAGTACACCGAACGCGACGGTGCGCGGCAGCGGCTGATCGGCGCCACCTGGGGCATCTTCGGCCACGGCAATGTCGCGGGGATCGGCCAGGCGCTGATCGAGTACGCGGACGTGATGCCGTACCACCAGGGCCGCAACGAGCAGTCCATGGTGCACGCGGCCGTCGGCTACGCCCGCCAGTCGAACCGTCTGTCCACGCACGCGGTGACGACGTCGATCGGCCCCGGTGCGACCAACCTGGTCACGGGCGCCGCCCTGGCGACCGTCAACCATCTGCCGGTGCTGCTCCTGCCCGGCGACGTCTTCGCCACCCGCCCCGCCGACCCGGTCCTGCAGCAGCTGGAGCTGCCGTACGCGGGTGACGTGTCGGTCAACGACACCCTGCGCCCGGTGTCGAAGTACTTCGACCGCATCACCCGGCCGGAGGCGCTGATCCCGTCGGCCCTCCAGGCCGTGCGGGTCCTGACCGACCCGGTGGAAACGGGCGCGGTCACCCTCGCGATGCCGCAGGACGTGCAGGCGGAGGCCTTCGACTGGCCGGAGGAGTTCTTCGCCGAGCGCGTGTGGACCGTACGACGGCCGGGCGCGGACCCGGCCGAGCTGGCCGAGGCGGTGCGGGCCATCCGCGCGGCGCGCAGGCCCCTGGTCATCGCGGGCGGCGGTGTCCACCACAGCCGGGCCGAGAGGGCTCTCGCCGAGTTCGCCTCGGCCACCCGGATCCCGGTCGCCTCCACCCAGGCCGGCAAGGGCTCCCTGCGTCACGACCATCCGCAGGACGTCGGCGGGGTCGGCCACACCGGCACCGCGACCGCCGACGAGCTGGCCCGCACGGCGGACCTGGTGATCGGCGTCGGCACCCGGTACACCGACTTCACCACGGCCTCCGGCACCCTCTTCGAGAACCCGGACGTCCGTTTCCTCAACCTCAACATCGCGCCCTTCGACGGCCACAAGCTGGCCGGACTCCCGCTGATCGCGGACGCCCGCAGCGGCCTGGAGGAGCTGACCGAGCGGCTGCAGATGCACGGCCACCGGGTCGCCGACTCCTACGTCACCGGGTACACCGAGGACAAGGAGCGCTGGGAGCGGCGCGTCGACGCCTGCTTCGAGGCCGGGGAGATCGACGTCCGGCCGAGCCAGCCGCAGGTCGTCGGCGCCCTGGACGCCCTGGTGGACGAGTCGGACATCATCGTCAACGCGGCCGGCTCGCTCCCGGGCGACCTGCACAAGTTGTGGCGGGCGCGGTCGTACGACCAGTACCACCTGGAGTACGGCTACTCCTGCATGGGCTACGAGATCCCGGCCGCGCTCGGCGTGAAGCTGGCCGCGCCCGAGCGGAACGTGTGGGCGCTGGTCGGTGACGGCACGTATCTGATGATGCCGACGGAGATCGTGACCGCCGTCCAGGAGGGGATCGCGATCAAGATCCTGCTGGTGCAGAACCACGGGTACGCGTCCATCGGCGGGCTCTCGGAGGCGGTGGGCGGCGAGCGGTTCGGCACCGCGTACCGCTACACCTCCGGCGACGGCACCTTCACCGGCGCCCCGCTGCCCGTGGACCTGGCCGCGAACGCGGCCAGCCTCGGCATGCGGGTGCTGCGCGCGAAGACCGTACGGGACCTGCGCGAGGCGCTCGCCGAGGCGCGGGCCGCCGACACTCCCACATGTGTCTACGTGGAGACCGAAACGTCCGACACTGTGTCGGGCGCGCCCCCGGCGCAGGCCTGGTGGGATGTTCCTGTGGCCGAGACCGCGACCCGACCGTCGGCGGTCAAGGCACGTGAGCTGTACGAACGGCACGTCTCGACCCGACGCCGCCATCTGTAAGAAGGAGTCTCTGGGCATGACGAAGATCGTCAACCACTGGATCGGCGGGAAGACCGCCGAAGGCGCGTCGGGTACGTACGGGCCGGTCACCGACCCGGCCACCGGCGCGGTCACCACGAAGGTCGCGTTCGCGTCGGTCGAGGAGGTGGACGCGGCGGTAGCCGCCGCCAAGGACGCCTTCACGACCTGGGGTCAGTCCTCGCTGGCCCAGCGGACCACCATCCTCTTCCGGTTCCGGGCGCTGCTGGACGCCCACCGCGACGAGATCGCCGAGCTGATCACCGCCGAGCACGGCAAGGTGCACTCGGACGCGCTCGGCGAGGTGGCGCGCGGCCTGGAGATCGTCGACCTGGCCTGCGGCATCAACGTGCAGCTGAAGGGCGAGCTGTCGACGCAGGTCGCGAGCCGCGTGGACGTCTCCTCCATCCGCCAGCCGCTCGGTGTCGTCGCCGGCATCACGCCGTTCAACTTCCCGGCGATGGTCCCGATGTGGATGTTCCCGATCGCCATCGCGACCGGCAACACCTTCGTGCTGAAGCCGTCCGAGAAGGACCCCTCGGCCTCCGTCAAGATCGCCGAGCTGCTGTCGGAGGCCGGTCTGCCGGACGGCGTCTTCAACGTCGTGCACGGCGACAAGGTGGCCGTCGACCGCCTCCTGGAGCACCCGGACGTCAAGGCCGTCTCCTTCGTCGGCTCGACCCCGATCGCCCGCTACATCCACACCACCGCCTCCGCCGCCGGCAAGCGGGTGCAGGCCCTGGGCGGCGCCAAGAACCACATGCTGGTGCTGCCGGACGCCGACCTGGACGCGGCGGCCGACGCCGCGGTGTCCGCCGCCTACGGCTCCGCGGGCGAGCGCTGCATGGCCATCTCCGCGGTCGTGGCCGTGGGCGCGATCGGTGACACGCTGGTGGAGAAGATCCGCGAGCGCGCCGAGAAGATCAAGATCGGTCCGGGCAACGACCCGGCGTCCGAGATGGGCCCGCTGATCACCGCCGCCCACCGCGACAAGGTGGCCTCGTACGTCTCCGGCGCCGCGGCCGAGGGCGCCGAGGTCGTGCTCGACGGCACCGGTTACACCGTCGAGGGCTTCGAGGACGGCCACTGGATCGGCATCTCGCTGCTGGACAAGGTGCCGACCAGCGCCAAGGCCTACCAGGACGAGATCTTCGGCCCGGTGCTGTGCGTGCTGCGCGTGGACACCTACGAGGAGGGTGTGGCCCTCATCAACGCCTCGCCGTTCGGCAACGGCACCGCGATCTTCACCCGGGACGGCGGCGCGGCCCGCCGCTTCCAGCTGGAGATCGAGGCGGGCATGGTCGGCGTGAACGTCCCGATCCCGGTCCCCGTCGGCTACCACTCCTTCGGCGGCTGGAAGGACTCGCTCTTCGGCGACCACCACATCTACGGCAACGACGGCACGCACTTCTACACCCGCGGCAAGGTCGTCACCACCCGCTGGCCCGACCCGGCCGACGCCCCGGCGGGCGTGGACCTGGGCTTCCCGCGCAACCACTGAGGGCCCCGAACCCTCTGTCAGGCCGTCCGGATTCCGGACGGCCTGACATTTTTTTGACCCGCCGGCTTCGGTTCCCGTTTACAGGGGATGAAACGGGTGGCTAAGGGATTCTCGGCATCTCACCTTTGAAAACAAGGTCACTTTGCCATGAGGCTTGATGGATGCCCCCATTGGGCGTCGCGACCTACGAATCTGATGTGGCGTGAGTGCCGTCGGAAGTGCGGATTCCGAAGGTAAACGGCCATTGACGCAGCGGTTTTCGTCGGGGTTCTCTAGGCAGCGCCGGGAGCGGACGAGTGCACGTACGACGATCCGCCGGAGGCGATAGCGCTCCCGTCCCCCAACCCTCAGCCACACGAGTCGATCGGAACCGCCGCATGACCGACACGCTCCGCCCTGTCGACACAGCCGTCGCAGACGCTTCTGACAGCCCTCAGAAGCTCAAGCGTTCGATCGGAGTCGTCGGCGGCACTCTGCTCACTCTCTCGTGCGTCACGCCCGCCTCCACGCTCTTCGTGATCGTGCCCGACCTGTTCGCCAGCCTGGGCACCGCGACGGCACTCTGTATCGCCATCGGCGCACTGCTCTGCATCCCCGTGGCGTTCTGCTACTCGGAGCTGGGCACCCTCATCCCCAGCGCGGGCGGCGAGTACGCCATCGTCTCCACCCTGGCCGGACGGCTCGCCGGCTGGCTGGCCTTCGTGATGTCGCTGCTCGTCGTGATGATCGTCCCTCCGGTCATCGCGATGGGCACCGCGGACTACCTCGCCCCGGTCATCCACCTCGACCCCGCCTTCACGGGCGCCGGCGTGATGATCGCGGCCACCCTCGCCGGTCTGCTGGACCTGCGCGCCAACGCCTGGATCACCGGCATCTTCCTGGTCCTGGAGGTCGTCGCGGCCGGTGTGGTGGCCGTGCTCGGCTTCAGCCACCCGCACCGCGGGGTGAGCAGCCTCGGCTCGCTGCAGGCCGCCGGTGAACACGCGCACGTCAACCCCGTCACGGCCATGATGGTCGTCTCCGGGCTCGCCATCGCCCTCTTCGTCACCCAGGGCTTCTCCACCGCCGTCTACCTCTCCGAGGAACTGGAGAACCCGCGCCGCAACGTCGCCCGTACCGTCCTCGCGACGCTCGCCATCTCCAGCGTGGTCATCCTGGTGCCGGTCGCCGCGATCACCGTGGGCGCCGGTGACCTGAAGACCCTGACCGGCGGTGACATCTCCAGCATGGTCATCGCCTGGAGCAACTCGGCCGTCGGCACCTTCGTCAGCCTGTGCGTCGCCCTCGCGATCATCAACGCGGGCATCGTCATGGTCATCCAGAACTCCCGCGTCCTGTTCGCCTCCGCCCGCGACAAGGCCTGGCCCTCGCCGGTCAACAGGGCCCTGGCGAAGCTGGGCCGGTTCGGCTCCCCGTGGGTCGCCACCCTCGTCGTCGGCGTCCCCGGTGCCTTCCTCTGCTTCGTCAACCTCGACACGCTCTACGGCGTCACCGGGGTCGCCGTCACCGGCCTGTACCTGCTGGTCGCGGTCGCCGCGCTGCTCGCCCGCCGCGGGGCGCACGGCGGCAGGCAGGCCTGGCGGATGCCGCTGTGGCCGGCCATGCCGGCCCTGCTGATCGCGGTCCTCGTCTACATCCTGGTCGAGCAGGACCCGACGTACCTGTGGTGGACCGGCGGCATCACCGCCGTCGCCACCCTGTACTGGGCCTTCTACCTCCGCCCGCGCCGCGGGACCCGCTGGCTGGTGTCCCTCCCGGAGGACGTCCAGCTCGCCGAGGAGGCGGCGGCGTAAGGCCGCCGTACCACGCCTGGTGTACGCCGGGCCCGCCCCGTACTCCCCGGGGAGGGCCCGGCGTTCAGCCCATCGGCTTCCTCCGCCGTCCGTGGCGGCCCGTACCGTTGAGGCATGGATCTTCGGGTGCCCCCGCTGCGGGATCTGCTCAAGGGGCCGCGCCGGCTCGTCGTCGCCGCGGCCGCCTTCGTGGTGCTGGCCGGCGCCGGGACATGGACGGCGGCCGTCGCCTCCGACGACCCGCCCGCGGTGCGCGAGAGCGAGCAGGTCATGGCGGTGGACGGCGTCCGCCTGGACACGTCGTTCTTCACCCCGGCCACCGCCGGACGGCACCCCGCCGTCCTGCTGGCGCACGGCTTCGGCGGCAGCAAGGACGACCTGCGCGAGCAGGCCGAGGACCTCGCCCGGGACGGCTACGCGGTCCTGACCTGGTCCGCGCGCGGCTTCGGCAGGTCCACCGGGAAGATCGGGCTCAACGACCCGAAGGGCGAGGTCGCCGACGTCTCCCGGCTCATCGACTGGCTGGCGAAGCGGCCCCAGGTCCAGCTCGACAGACCGGGCGACCCGCGCGTGGGCATGGCCGGCGGCTCCTACGGCGGCGCCGTCTCGCTGCTCGCCGCGGGATACGACCACCGGGTCGACGCCATCGCCCCGGCCATCACCTACTGGAACCTCGCGGACGCCCTGTTCCCGAACGGCGTCTTCAAGAAGCTGTGGGCCGGGGTCTTCTTCAACACCGGCGGCGGCTGCGCCCGCTTCGAGACCGCGCTGTGCCGGATGTACGACCGGGTCGCCGAGTCCGGCACCCCGGACCCGGCCGCCCGCGCGATGCTCGAGGCCCGCTCTCCGTCCGCCGTCGGCTCCCGCATCAAGGTGCCCACGCTGCTCGTGCAGGGCCAGACGGACTCCCTGTTCACCCTCGCCCAGTCCGACGCCGCCGAGAAGGCGATCCGGGCGAACGGCGCCCCCGTGGACGTCGACTGGATCGCGGGCGGCCATGACGGCGGCGACATGGAGAGCGGCCGGAGCCAGGCGCGCGTGCGTGCCTGGTTCGACCGGTATCTCAAGGGCGCCGAGCACACCGGCACCGGCCCGGCCTTCCGGATCACCCGCACCGGAGGCGTGAACTCCACCGACGGCACGGCCCAGCTGCGCGGCGCGAGCGCCGCCGCCTACCCCGGCCTGCGCGACCACCCACGCGGCATCGCCCTGACCGGCGGCACCCAGCACCTCACCAACCCGGCCGGCGCCAGCCCGCCCGGTGTCTCCGCGCTGCCCGGCCTCGGCGGCCCGGGCGGACTGAGCCAGCTGTCCGCGCTCGGGCTCGGTGTCTCCCTCGACTTCCCCGGTCAGTACGCGAAGTTCGACTCCGCGCCGCTCAGCCGCGACCTGCAGATCACCGGCACCCCGACCGCGACCGTCCACCTCACCTCGACCAGCGACGACGCCGTCCTGTTCGGCAAGGTCTACGACGTCGGCCCCGACGGCACCCAGCAGGTGCTGCCCTCCCAGCTCGTCGCCCCCTTCCGGGTGACCGGAGCCCAGGCCGGCAAGGACGTCTCACTCACCCTCCCGGCGATCGACCACGAGGTCCAGAAGGGTCACCGGCTCCGCCTGGTCCTCGCCTCCACCGACCTCGGCTACGCCTCACCGGCCGCCCCGGCCACCTACACCGTCTCCCTCAGGAGCGACCTGAGCGTGCCGACGGCCCCGGCCGTCACCACCGCCGCGGCGCCCCTGCCCGCCTGGGTGTGGTGGCTGCCGGTGGCCGCGGCGGGGGCCGCGCTCGCCCTGCTGCTCACCGCCCGCCGCCGTACGGCCGGCCCCGCGCCCGACCCCGGGCTGGCCGACGTCCCGCTGGTGATCAGGGACTTGAGCAAGCGGTACGCGAAGTCCGCCGACCGGTACGCGGTGCGTGAGCTGTCCTTCCGCGTCGAGAAGGGCCAGGTGCTCGGCCTGCTCGGACCCAACGGCGCGGGCAAGACCACCACCCTGCGCATGCTGATGGGCCTGATCACCCCGGACGCCGGCGAGATCCGCGTCTTCGGTCACGCCGTCCGGCCCGGCGCGCCCGTGCTGTCGAGGGTCGGCGCCTTCGTGGAGGGCGCGGGCTTCCTGCCGCATCTGTCCGGCCGGGCGAACCTGGAGCTGTACTGGCAGGCCACCGGCCGTCCGCCGGAGGACGCCCACCTGGACGAGGCCCTGCGGATCGCCGGGCTCGGCGACGCGCTCGCCCGCGCGGTGCGCACCTACTCGCAGGGCATGCGCCAGCGGCTCGCCATCGCCCAGGCCATGCTCGGCCTGCCCGACCTGCTCATCCTCGACGAGCCCACCAACGGCCTCGACCCGCCCCAGATCCGCGAGATGCGCGAGGTGATGATCCGCTACGCGGCCGGCGGCCGTACGGTGATCGTCTCCAGCCATCTCCTCGCCGAGGTCGAGCAGTCCTGCACGCATCTGGTGGTCATGGACCGCGGCCGGCTCCTCCAGGCCGGCCCGGTCGGCGAGATCACCGGCTCCGGCGGCACCCTGCTCGTCGGCACCGCCGGCCCGGTGGAGGACCCGGTCGTGGAGAAGGTCGCCGCGCTGCCCGGCGTCGCCTCCGCGGTGCGCACCGACGACGGACTGCTGGTCCGGCTCGAACCCGGCGGCACGGCCGAGCGGCTGGTCCCGGAGCTGGTGCGGCTGGAGGTGCCCGTCGCCTCGGTCGGCCCGCACCGCCGCCTGGAAGACGCCTTCCTCACCCTGATCGGAGGTTCCGCATGAGCACGCTCACCGAGGTCGCCTCCGGTTACCGGACGCGGCACACCCTGCCCCTGCGGGTCGAGCTGGTCCGCCAGCTCAAGCGGCGCCGCACCCTGGTCATGGGCGCGATCCTCACGCTCCTGCCGTTCGTGCTGCTGATCGCCTTCGCCGTCGGCGGTGACCCGGGCGGCCGGAACAACCGGATCACCCTGATGGACACGGCCACCGCGTCCGGCGCCAACTTCGCCGCCGTGAACCTGTTCGTCTCGGCCGGCTTCCTGCTGGTCATCCCGGTCGCGCTGTTCTGCGGGGACACGGTCGCCTCGGAGGCGAGCTGGTCCTCCCTGCGTTATCTGCTCGCAGCCCCCGTGCCGCGGGCCCGGCTGCTGTGGTCCAAGCTGGTCGTGGCGCTCGGGCTGAGTCTCGCCGCGATGATCCTGCTCCCGGTGGTCGCCCTCGCCGCCGGTACGGCGGCCTACGGCTGGGGCCCGCTGCAGATCCCCACCGGTGGCGCGCTGGACCCGGGCACGGCGCTGCAGCGCCTGGTGGTGACCGTGGCGTACGTCTTCGTGTCCCAGCTGGTCACCGCGGGGCTCGCGTTCTGGCTGTCGACGAAGACCGACGCCCCGCTCGGCGCGGTCGGCGGTGCGGTCGGCCTGACCATCGTCGGCAATGTCCTGGACGCCGTCACCGCCCTCGGCCACTGGCGTGACTTCCTGCCCGCGCACTGGCAGTTCGCCTGGGCCGACACCGTGCAGCCACACCCCGAGTGGACCGGCATGATCCAGGGGACGGCGATCTCCCTGAGTTACGCACTCGTGCTCATCGCCCTGGCCTTCCGCGGGTTCGCCCGCAAGGACGTGGTGTCATAACTTTCCCGCGAATTTCCCATGCTTGAAGCACCATACGATCAATCGATTCGCCGACCAGATGTGAATACCTCTGTATAAATCCCGGGAATGCGCTCCTTCACTCCCATGGCATTCATGCGTATGGAGTAGTGCGTCGCTTTTGGCGGACTGCGGACTGCTATGTTCTGCGTCTGTCGGATCAGAGGTAACTTCAAGTGAGGTGAATCATGAAGAAGGCAGTTTTCACAACTGCGGCATTGGCGATCGGCGCGAGTCTCGTGGGTGGCTCCGCCGTCGCCGCGTCGGCCGCCGGCAAGGCGCCCGCTCGCGAAACGACCGGTCCGCTCGGCCTCATGTCCCAGACCGATGTCACTCCGGCGCTCGTGCCCGCGGCCGACACCGTGATGCGAGTGGCCAAGCAGGGCAGCCTTACCAAGGGCAGCGCGTTCGACGAGAGCCAGGCGTCGTCGGTCACCGGCAAGAACAAGGCCGCGAAAATCTCCGGCGTATACCTGGACGGTATGGGGCGCAGCACCAACAAGAAGCCCGCGATTCCGGTGAAGAATCCGCTCGGAACCGGATCCGTTCAGCTCCACCCGTTGAACGGGCCGACCAGTGCCGGGGTCGGTAGCCTCCTCAATCAGGGGTGACGCGGAAACCGTCAGGAGTCGGCGTGGCCAGGATTCTGACACTCTGATCCGGTTCCCTCGTCGGAGACCCGACACCGCAGTGCCGCGCACCCACCCCGGCGCCGATGTCGTGCCGCACATCCGCCTCAAGCCTGTCCGGCCCACTGGATTCCTCCTTGCCAGTGGGCCGGACGCATGTCGGCGCTGACGCAGGACCCGTGCAGCCCGAATGAATCGGCGCACGGCTGCCGTTCCGCCATCCGGTGGAATCCGCCCGGTATGCCCGGTGTCCGCGTGACTTTTCGCCACATATTTCGGTTTCTTGCTATGTAAGCGCGGCTTACCGTGAATCCAGGAAGGAACCGAGTTGACCAGGAAGTTCGCGGTCGTCACTGCACTCGCCCTTAGCGCGCTCTGCGGCAGCGCCGGCGTTGCCTCCGCCCATTCGAACACGACCAACGTCACTGGTGGTGACGGCTTTTCGGAGTCCCCGGTCGTCGTGAACGCCCCTCAGCAGGGGGTGGTTGTCGTCAACGGCGCGCTCATCGACGGCCGCTGCATCGCGCCGTGGTCCAACGGCGCCGTCGGCGTCCTCGGCGGCGCCGCCACCATCGTGCCGAATTCGCACTACGCCGCCTGCAACACAGCGCCGGTCGACCAGTCGCAGAGGGCCGCTTACCAGGGCGGCCTGCTCTTCTGACCCCTGCTTCGAGTCATTCCGAGCAGGTGAACCCCCTCGCAGTCCGGAAAGGACACTCCATGCGTAACAAGGTTACGGCCATCTCCGCCCTCGCCGCGGGCGTCGTCCTCGCGGCCGCCGGCACTGCCGCAGCCGACAACTGCACGACGGTCACCGGCGGCAACGGCTTCTCGTCATCCCCCGTTGTCGTGAACGCCCCGCAGCAGGGGGCCGTCGTCTCCAACGGCACGCTCGTCGACCTGCGCTGCGTCGCGCCCTGGTCCAACGGTGCCGTCGGTGTCCTCGGCGGCGCCGCGACCATCGTGCCGAACTCGCACTACGCCGCCTGCAACACCGCGGGCGTCGACCAGTCGCAGCGTGCCGCGTACACGGGCGGCCTGCTCTTCTGAGCCCCCTTCATGCTCCGAACCATCCCGGAGCAGGGCGGGGACGTCGGCAGACGTTCCCGCCCGACCTGCCCCTCCCCATCCGAAAGGCGCATCCATGCGTAAGAAGGTTACGGCCCTGTCCGTCCTGGCAGCGGGCCTCGTCCTGGCGGCCGGTGGCGCCGCTGCGGCCGACGACAACGTCACCACCGTCACCGGCGGCAACGGCTTCTCGGAGTCCCCGGTCGTCGTGAACTCCCCTCAGCAGGGCCTCCTCGTCTCCAACGGCTCGGTCATCGACGGCCGCTGCATCGCGCCGTGGTCCAACGGCTCCGTCGGCGTCCTCGGTGGCGCCGGTGTCGCCGCGCCGAACTCGCACTACGCCGCCTGCAACACCGCGGCGGTCGACCAGACGCAGCTGGCCCCCTACACCGGTGGTCTGCTGTTCTGAGCAGCCCGGAGCCTGGCGGCCCGCCGACGCTCGGCGGGCCGCCATCTGCTTTTCCCGCACACGGAGAAGGCCGGCTCCGAGAACCCCGGAGCCGGCCTGAAAGCCCAGCGGATGCGTCTTCTACTTCAAGACGGGAAGCGCGGCGGGCGGCTTGCCGTTGAGGGGGTTCGGCAGGGCGCCGCCCAGGACGGGGGTCTTGACGACACCCGACTTCTTCACGCCGTCCGCCGCGTGCTTGACGTCGCTGGCCAGTGCGCCGGTCGGCATCTGGGCTGCGGTGGGGAGAGACCGGGCAACCGTCTTCCCGTCATCGATGAGGCCCTGCGCCGGTACGTCCGCCGCGAAAGCCGGCGCCGCGGCGCCCGCCATGGCCAGTGCGCCGACAACGATGGCGGCAGCCTTCAGACTCTTCATTGTGTTCCTTTCTCTCGCTTCCGCTGGGCTAACGAGAGAGAGGCGCCACGGGAAACTCCGTTGACCGCAAGTTCCCGCAACTCATACATCCTGAACGACATCGCAGGAATTCTTATCGGATTATCTTTGCGTTACGCCGTCCGGTCGCGGGTCCAAGCAGGTGAATTCTTCCGACACGGTTGACGGTTCCGCGGAAAAAGGGACTAGATGCTTTGCGCTGGTTCCACGTTTTTCTTCGGAAGGGAAGCCTCGGTCATGCGCATTCCCCGTGAGCCGCACGTCCTGCACGTCACTCAGCCGGTCGAGGACGGTGTCGCACGGTTCGTGACGGACCTGGCGGTGGCGCAGCTCGCCGCGGGGCTGCGGGTCAGTGTCGCCTGCCCGCGCGGCGCGCTGGCGGACGCGCTGCGCGCGGAGGGCTGCAGGCTGCTTCCCTGGAACGCGACCCGCTCACCCGGACCCCGGCTCCCCGGTGAAGTGGCCCTGTTGGCCCGGGTGCTGCGCGAGGTGCGGCCCGACGTGGTGCACGCGCACGGCACCAAGGCGGGGCTGGCCACCCGGCTCGCGGTGCGCGGCCGGCTCCCGACCGTCTTCCAGCCGTACGCGTGGTCGTTCGAGGCCGTGGACGGCGTCAAGGCCCAAGCGGCCGTGCGCTGGGAACAGTTCGGGGCGCGGTGGGCGGCACGCGTCCTCTGTGTGAGCGAGGCGGAACGGCGTACCGGGGAACGGCACGGCATCACCGCCCAGTGGCTCATGGTCCCCGACGGCGTCGACACACGCAGGTTCCGGCCCGAGGGGAGCGTCGCCCGGTCCGCGACCGGCCCCCTCGTCGTGTGCGTGGGACGGCTGTGCCGGCAGAAGGGGCAGGACGTGCTCCTGCGGGCCTGGCCCGCCGTCGTACGGCAGGTGCCGGACGCCCGGCTGGTGCTGGTCGGCAGCGGTCCGGATGCGGGACGACTGCGCGCGGCGGCGCCCGCGTCGGTGGAGTTCGCCGGCCCGGCAGCCGACGCCGCCCCCTGGTACCGGGCCGCCGACGTGGTGGTCCTGCCGTCCCGCTGGGAGGGCCGGGCGCTCGTCCCCCTGGAGGCCATGGCGTGCGCCCGGCCGGTCCTCGTGACGGACGTGGACGGCGTGCGCGAGAGCCTGCCGCCCGGCCATCTGCCGCACTGCCTGGTGCCGCCGGAGGACTCCGACGCGCTGGCGCGGGCGCTGACCGCGCTGCTGCGCCGTACGCCGCTGCGCGCGGCCCTGGGTGCGCAGGGCCGCGCGCACGTGGTCGCCGCCCACGACATCCAGCAGACCAGGGACGCGGTGAGCGACGTGTACCGCGAACTGCTCGGCATCGGCACCACGCCGTTCGTGCCCAGCCAGAGCAGGGAGTCCATCACCACGTGAGGGCGCCGTCCCTTCGGCGTCGTCCCCTCACCGCGCCCCGGCCGGTCACTTGGCGGCGAACGCGGTCACGTCGAGCGGCGCCGACCGGGGTGTTGTGTTCCTTCCGTCGGTGACGGCGATCGTGTAGCGGTGCTGAGAGCCGGGGGAGACCGCATCCGTGTACGACATCTCCGGGCGGTACCATTCGGCCGACCGCTGCTTCCGCGTGGCCACGGGGAACCCGTCCCGGTAGATCCGGTAGGTCAGCTCCGCGTCGTCCCTGTCCCAAGAGGCGCGCCAGATCAGCGTGACCTTCCCGGTGCGTGAGCCGTCGCTCGTGAGCTGGGGGGTCTCCTGGGGAGCCGTGTTGCGGGGACCGGCCCCGAAACGCGTCAGGCCCTGCTGGGGTGTGCCGTTGACGGCGGTGAACTCGCCCCCCGCCCACAGGATGTCGCCCGCCATCGCGAGCGCCCGCGGACCGACCTTCTCACCGATGCCGTCGTCGGTGTCGGGGAACCAGTGCAGGATGCGCTTGTCGTCGGCCGACTGCGCGAGGAAGTGCCGGCGGGCCCCGTCGGGGAAGCCCCCCGGTGTCAGCCCGCAGTAGTGGGCGTGGGAAGCGCTGTACAGGATGCCCTTGTACAGGGCGAGATCCTGGGTGGCACCCAGACAGGTGTCCTTCCAGACCATCGCGCCGTTGGACAGCCGGCCGGCGATGCGGCCGTCGAAGATGCCCGTCCCCGCGCCCTCGGCACCCAGGTAGAAGCGGTCGCCGTTGCGCACCAGCGACGTCACCGTGGACCGTTCCGGGATCCAGTCGGGAAAGGACCGCACGGTCGCACCGGTGGTGGGATTCAGGGAGACCAGCGCCTGCTCCGGACGGCCGTTGACGTGGTGGAAGGCGCCGCCGACGAGTACCTGTCCGCGATCGGGCGCGGCCAGGATCGCGCGGACCGGCTCGTCGATGTCGGCGCTGAACGGCAGCAGCGAGCCGCTCGGGGTGAACGCCGCGACGCGGTTCCGGGACCGGCCGTCGACGACGGTGAACTCACCACCCAGGTAGACGGTCTTACCGGTGGCCTCGATGGTCCGCACGAGCGCGCTCATCGCGGGGCGGAAGTCCTTGCGCAGTGAACAGCCGGCCGTGTCGAGCGCGACCGCACTGGTCACACCCGTGCGGTCGACGTGGCCGAACGATCCGCCGACGTACAGCACTTTGCCGTCGGGCGAGGCCTTCAGGGCCCGGACCGTGCCCATGCCGCCAGTGAAGGAGTGTGCGCACGGCAGCAGTTTGCCGGTCACGGCGTCGAACGCCGCGAAGTTCTTCCGGGCGACCTCCTTCTCACCGGGCTTGGCGCCGGGCGGGCGGACGCTGTCGAAGGTGCCGCCGACGTACACGACACCCCGCGCGTACTCGACGGACCAGACGATTCCGTCCGTCTGCCATGTCGCCAACGGGGCGGCGGTCAGCGTCTTTTCGTCGCGCGGCTGCGCGCCGGAAGCGGTGGTGAGTGAGGCGGCGGCAAGGAGGACCGCGGCAAGGGCCGTGGTAGCGGTCCTGGAAGTGCTTTTCCTTAGACGCATGGAACATCCCGGGTCGAGGGATACGGGGGCGAGAAGCTTTCCGAAGGTAGACACCCGGCCGCGTGTCACCGGATTCGACAAGCGGGCGCTCCACCCTTCAGGCCCCTACTGAAGCTCAAATGGCCTAGGAAAAGGAGTCGTAATCCATAACGGCAGTCCATTCGTGCGAGTGTGGGCACGCCCGGCGGCGGACACTTGGTCAAGCTCGAACTGCCAATGGAAATGGCGTGAGAGTTCGCCAGGGCGTGATCAGGTACCCGAGGTCAGGTACCCAAGCATTGAGGAGGAGTACTCGTTATGCGAGTAGCTGCCCGAACGAAGACGCAGCCACAAGGGCGGAGTTGGGGAGCGCGGCTCGTCGGCGCCGGCCTGACCGCGACCGTGGCATTCGGAATCGCCGCCGGCCCCGCGTCGGCCCACGCGGTTCCCCGAGTGATGCCGGCCTGCAAGTCGTGCCCGACGACCGGCACGTCGGGGTGCTCGGCGTGCCAGCCGAGCGGCACGTCAGGGTGCTCGGCCTGCCAGCCGACGACGCCGCCCCCGTCGGGCTGCACGCCGTGCCAGACGACCCCGCCCCCGCCGCCTCCGACCTGCCCGGCGGGCTCGACCGGGTTCAGCGTGACCAATCCGGCGAGCGGAGCCGTGGCGATCCCCGGCGACGGAAACCTCCAGCTCACCGTCAGCCACCTCACCCAGGGACAGGCGTTCGGCTTCAGCATCCCCTCGGCCGCTCACCGTGCCGTCGTCCAGGTCACGGTCACGGGCAGCACCGGCGCCAAGGTCTACAAGTACGACAGCTCGACGGGCTTCCCCGACGGCACGGCGGCCGACGCGGGACTCCACGCCCCGGCCAACTCGAGCGGTAAGGACCCGGACATCACCCGTATCGACTTCTGCGTCAAGCCCACCAAGTACGTCTGACGCGGCGGCGCCCGGCACCGCCTGACCGTGCCGTACCGCCGCGCCGTACACAGATGTGGGGGCCCGGGACATTCCGGGCCCCCACACGCCGGAGGCAGTCGGACGGCCGGGGTTCAGTCCGTGGGCGAGGTCTCACCGGGGGACACGGGCGGGGTGGCGGGCGTGGCCGGTGCGGACCTGGCGCCGGCGGGGTCGGCGTCGATGCAGTCGGTGAAGCGTACGAAGGGGGCGGGCGTCGCGCGGGGGCCGTCGGTGACGGCGAACTCGCGCTGCGGCCGGCTGCGCAGCAGGCACATGTCGTAGCGGACGACGGCCGGCTGGGTGTCCTGCCGGCCGGTCGTCCGGTACTGGTGACGGCCCACGAGCTGGCAGGAGTCGTAGCGGATCAGCGGGCCCCGCGGGCCCACGCTGTACTGGTGCGGACGGATGTCGGCCGAGAAGTCCTTGTAGGCGTTCGCGGTGTCGTCGCAGTCGGTGAAGTGGACCGTTCCGCTGTTCCACACGCAGTCGATGATCCGCACGTCCGGGTCGCGTACCTCGAAGCGGATGTCCTGGGCGTGGAAGCGCTGTACCGAGTCGTGGTGCTCGCCGACCGGGAAGCGGAAGAAGGTGCTGGTGGTGCCGTACTCCGCGGTGCTCGCGGGGCGTTTGCCGGTGATGATGTAGGAGCCGCCCCGGCAGGAAATGGATCCGCCGTAGGGGAACTCCAGGAAGTTACCCCACTCGTATTCGACCTTCATGTCGTTGAACCAGTAGTTCAGGAACTGGTCCTGGTCGTTCGGCGCGGTCTGTTTGCGTCCCGTGAGCCCCGAGTAGAGAAACGCCTTGCGGTAGCTGCCGGCGACCGTGCAGGCCTGCCACAGCATCTCCGAGTTGGTGTTCGTGCCGTCGAGGGCCAGCCCGTACTCCCATTCCCCGAGCCATTCGCACTCCGAGAACCGGTAGTCCTGGGCCTGTCCGGTGGAGTACGAACGGAAGAAGGAGGCGCCCGGCGTGGCGGAGCGGAACTGCATGCGCTCGAAGGAGAGGTTGGACCAGCTGTCCTCGTTCCGGCACAGATAGGAGCCCGGGCCGGTGTCCGGACGGAAGACGAGGGCGGTCATGTTCTTGCCCGCCCCGACAAAGCGCAGACCGTTCGCGGGCCGTGGCGGGGCGACGCCGTTCAACAGGGCGTGCGGACGCGTGATGAGGAAGTCGCCGGCGGGGATCTCGACCACCAGCCGGCCCACGCCGTCTCGGACGCGGGCGGCGGCGAGCGTGTACGCGGTCTCGAATGCCTGTGTGTCGTCGGTGCGTCCGTCACCCACGGCACCGAGATCGGTGACATTGACCGAGGACATCGGCCCGATATCCGCACGCTTGGCGGACGCACTTTTGGCGGACGCACTGTTGGCGGGCAGGGCTGCCGCGACCAGCAGCGATGTTCCGCCGCGCAGGATACGCCGACGATTGCGGGCCATCTCGCCACCCTGTTCTGTCATAGTTGCCTTCCTTTCTCACATGGTTTTCACCAAGGAGGGTTATGGCCGAGTTCGCGGAAATGCTGAGGCAACTGTCGACGGCACAGAAACCGGCGAAGGGGGTGTCGGTCTACAGCCGGTTCGTCAATCGCCCGGCCGGCCGTGTGGTGGCGGCGCTGGCCTCCCGGTTCGGGGCGACCCCCAATCAGCTGACGCTACTCGGTGCCCTGTTCACTTTTCCGGCCCTGGCCGCTGTGGCCCTGCTGCGGCCGGAGCCCGTGATGTCGGTCGGTGTCGGTGTGGCCCTTGCCGTGGGTTTCGCCCTGGATTCCGCGGACGGTCAGCTCGCGCGGAGCCAGCGCTCCGCGACCTTGTCGGGTGAATGGCTGGACCATGTGCTGGACTGCGTCAGGATCGTCACCCTGCACCTGGTGGTGCTGGTGGCGTTCTACCGTTTCTTCGCCCTTCCCAGTCCGCTCCTTCTGCTGGCCCCCCTGCTGTTCCAGCTCGCCGCGGTGGTGATCTTTTTCGGCGGAATTCTCACGCAGCAGCTCAAGGGGCGGGTGGCGGCGGGAAGGGGCGGGGGTCCTGCCTCGGCGTGGGGGTCCGTCCTGCTTTTGCCGGTCGACTACGGCACGACCTGCGTCTGCTTTCTATTTCTTGGCAGTCGGGACCTCTTCCTTGCCCTGTACTGCGTGCTCCTCGTGGCTCATGTCCTGTTCATGGTGGCCTTCCTGGTGAAGTGGTTCCGCGAGCTGCATCAGCTCCAGCGCCCTGCGCAGTAGCGTGCTGGACGTGTGCACGGTGTAGGGGAAGTAGACGACTTCGACACCGACCTTCGCGAAACGGCGTTCGAGGATGTCCCATTTGGGGGTGCCCTTCCAGTCGTCGCCCTTGAACACGACGTGGAATCCGACCTGCTTCCAGATCTGCAGCTTGTCCCCGTGGGTTTCCACGACGACGTCGTCGACGTGTCGCACACTGCGGACGATCTCCAGGCGCTCGGCCAGCGGGATCACCGGCTGCCTGCCCTTGAGGCGTCTGGTCAGCTCGTCGGACGCCAGCCCCGCCACGAGCCGGTCGCAGTGCCGGCGCGCCTCACGCAGGATGCTGAGGTGCCCGATGTGGAAGAGGTCCCAGACGCCGGGCGCGTAGCCGATGCGTGTCGCTGTCACAGCTCACGCTCCGCTCGTCCGGCCGGTGCGCGCGGGCACCGTCACGGACAGTGCGGCGGAGCGGGGAGAGGTGCGGGTGCCGTTCGTCACCTCGATCGCGTACCGGTGGCGGGAACCGGCGGGCACGGAGTCGGTGTAGCTCATGACCGGAAGGTCCCAGGACGCGGAGGACGCGGCCTGCCGGGAGACGAGCCGCCCGTCCCGGAAGAGCCGGTACGTCAGGACGGCGGTGTTGCGGTCCCACGTGGCCTGCCAGCCGAGGGTGACCTTTCCCGGGCGCGTGGCCAGGAGCGTGAGAGCGGGGCTCTGGGGCACGCTCGTGGCGGGGGTGGCGCCGAAGCGGGTGAGGCCCTGCTGCGGCCGGTCGTTGACCTGGGTGAACTCACCTCCGACCCACAGGGCGCCCCCGGCCGTGGCCAGGGTGCGGGGGCCCACGCCCTCGCCGAGTCCGCCGTCGGTGTCGGGGAACCAGTGCAGGATCCTCCGGTCGGTGACCGACTGGGCCAGGAGGGTGTGCCGGACACCCCGCTCGGGGAAACCGCCGGGGGTCCGGGAGCAGTCGTGCGCGTGGGAGGCGCTGTAGAGCACGCCGTTGTGGGGCAGCACGGCCTGGGTGGCGCCGAGGCAGGTGTCCTTCCACAGCATGGCGCCGTCGCGGAGCCGGCCCGCGATGCGTCCGTCGAAGACGCCCAGCCCCTCGCCTTCGGCACCGATGTAGAAGCGGGAGCCGTCCTGTGCGATCGACTTGACCGTCGAACCGGACGGCAGCCAGCCCGCAAAGGTGCGGACCGTCGCCCCGGTGGTGAGGTCCAGCGCGGCCAGGGCGTGGACCCGCCTGCCGTTGACCGACTTGAAGTCCCCGCCGACCAGGAGCTGGCGCCCGGAGGTCACGGCCGACAGGGCGCGGACGGGAAGGTCCACGTTCGCCCTGAAGGGCAGCAGGGAACCCGCGGGGGTCAAGGCGGCGACGCGGGCCCTGCCCCGGCCGTAGACCTGGTCGAAGTCGCCGCCCAGGTACACCGCTCTGCTGGTGGTCGCGATGGCCCGGACGGTCGCGGACACCGCGGGTCGGAAGTCCTTGCGCAGGGTGCAGTCGGTGGTGTTCAGGGCCACCGCGTTGGCCACCCCCGTGGACCCGACGTGGCCGAAGGAGCCCCCCACGTACAGCACCCGGCCGTCGGGGGAGGCCTTCATGGCCCGTACCGTGCCGGCGCTGTACGGGCCGGCACCCTCGCTGAAGGACGGGGCACAGGGCAGCAGCGCGCCGGTCGCGGCGTCGAACGCGGCGAAGTTGTGCCGCGGGACCTGCCGGGTGCCGGGGGCGGCACCGGGCGGGCGGACCGCGCCGAAGCTGCCCCCGGCGTAGACGACACCGCGGGCGTAGGCCAGGGACCAGACGACTCCGTCCGTCTGCCAGGTGGCCAGGGGATCGGCGGTGAGTGTTGCCGGATCGTGCCGCGTCACCGCGGCGGCGGGGGAGCAGAGCAGGGCGCCTGCGCACATGAGGGCTGCGGCAGCCGGACCCGTGACCGCCTTCTTGCGGAGCTTGCTGTGGCGCAAGGGACACCTCGAAGGAAAGGGGCGGGCAGGTTGAGGGGCGATGCCTCATACGGTGCGACGGCGCAGCACCTGGACCAGCTCGCTTACTCCCAGAGGCGTACGGTATCGCCACAAAAAAGTACCAAATACCGACATTCCGACTGTCAGGCTGAGTGCGAGTCCTGACGGGGTGTCACCCGACAGGGTGCGCACCCCTGCCAGCGCCACCGAGACGGCCATGGCGATGGCGAAGGCACGTGTGTAACCGGTGGCCACGGTCGCGAAGCCCAGGCGCAGCCGGACCAGCAGGGCGGCCGAGAGGTTCTCCAGGACGATGGCCGTACCCCAGGAGAGGGCCGCGCCGAGGATGCCCCACCGGGGCACGGCGAGGAAACCCACGGTGAGCTGCACCGCGAACGCCGCGGCGGTGCAGGCCAGATGCCACGAGCTCTTCCCGGCCATGAGCAGCACGGTCTGCGCGTTGCCGACCGCCACATTGACGACGGCTGCGGCACACAGCACGACCAGGGCGGGGGCACCCTGGGTGAACTCGGGCCCGAACACGGCGAGAACCGTGCGGGGAAATCCGGCGATCAGAACGAACAGCGGCCAGGAGAAGAGGACGATCCAGCAGGTCGAGGTGCGGTGCAGATGCTGGGCCTCGGCGAACTCGCCGACCGCGAGGAGCCGGCTGAGCTGGGGCGCCACGGCCAGGCGGACGGCGAGTTGGAGAAGGGTGCCCGCGGTGACGACGCGGCCGATGGCGGTGTAGATCCCCGCCTCGGCGTCCGTGGCCAGCGCCGACAGCAGGAGGACCCCGACCCAGACCGCGCTGATGTCGAAGACGGAGGAGATCGCGCGGGGGGCGGAGAAGGCCCAGAAGTCCCGCCAGGAAACCGACTCTCCGCCCGCGGGCAGGGGTGCGGAGCGGGGGGCCCGGCAGCGGCGCAGGCCCAGCCAGGCGGCGGCGAGACCGGCCAGCGCCGGCAGCAGCCACGCCGCCGCCAGGGTCAGCATTCCGGGCGCCCAGTACGCCACGGGTACCGCGATCAGCACCCGCAGCACGGGCTTGCCGATCTGCTCCACGGAGACGAACGGCACCACGGTGCTGTACCCCTGGGTGGCACCGAGCAGGATCAGGCTGACGGTGGCGGCCGGCAGGACCAGGCCGAAGAACCGGATCAACGCGAGCGCGTCGGCGCGCGGCAGGTGCGGCAGCAGCGTGGTCGCCACCGCGGGGCACCACAGCAGCACCATGGCCGCCGCGGTGGAGGCCGCCAGGGCCGGCAGCACCGCCATGCGCAGCAGCGAGCCCACCGAGCGGCCGCCGTTGAGGACGAGGTCACCGGGGATGAAGCGGACGAGCCCGGTGTCGGCGCCGAGCTTGCAGACGTTGCTGGCGATGGTGAACAGGGCGACGCCGGCGAAGATCGCTCCGGCCCCGTGGGCTCCGACCGCCCGGGTGATCAGGCCGACCAGGAGGAAGGCGAACACGGCGTTCGTACCGGAACCCACCGCGCCCCACACCCCGCCCCGTGCGGCGGCGGCGACCGTGCCGCGGGCGCCGGCCCCCCCGGCGGTGGCGTCAGGGGCCGCCCCGGACGCCGTCATCCCCGGGTGACCGTGAGGGTGTCGTGCTGCCCCGCCCGCTGCGTGGCCGGCCGGACGCCCTCGGCCCGGGAGCGCGGCTTGAGGCGGCGGAGCACGGCGGCGCCGAGGCCTCGCCGCGCGCGCCCGGCGTCCACCACGGCGCCCAGCAGGCGTCCGCCGGAGCAGCCGATCAGTTCGCTCATCTGCCTGAGGTCCTCCCGCCGGGTGTCGCGTCCGGTGACGACCAGGACACCGCCGAAGTCCTCGGCGACGGCCAGTGCGTTCGGGTGCTCCAGCAGGGGCCTGGCGGCGACGACCGCGACGGGCGAGCCGGTGCCGGATGACACCTGCTCCATCGTCCGGGACACATCGGCCTGGAGGGGCACGCCGGTCCTGTCGCTGGAGCAGAGGGCGAACCGTCCCGCGGACCCCGCGTCGACCAGGAGACCCCCCTCGGGCAGCGGCGTCTCCTGCCCGGTGCGCTCCGCCTCCGGCACCAGCGGCAGGCGCGCCGCGAGACCGGGCGCGTCGGGGTCGGCGTCCACGAGCACCGCCCGCCGCCCGCACTCCGCGAGGGCCGCGGCCAGGTTCGCGGCGACCGTCCCGGCGGCGCCGTGGCGCCGCGGGGCCACCACGAGGAGGCAGCCGCCACCCCCCGAGAGCCCCGCCTGCGTCAGGCGGTAGGCCACCGAGCGGAAGGCCTGTGCACGGGCGCCGCGGGTACGGCCGACCGTCAGCGGAGCGTTCCTGGAGCGGCGCTCGTGGGGCAGGACGCCCAGTACGGGCGCGCGCAGTGCGGTCTGCACCTCGCGGACCGACCGGACCCGGCGGTCGAGGGCCGAGCACAGCCAGGCCAGCATGATGCCCAGGACGACGCCGCCGGCCAGGCCGAGGACGACCAGGGTCTGCATCCCCGGGCCCGAGGGCCTGGCGGGCACGGCGGCCCTGCGCACGACGTCGCCGCCGTCGGTGTCACGGGAGCTGATCTCGGACACGCGCTTGTGCAGGCTGTTGATCTCGCTCTTCGCGGGGGAGGTCCCGCCGTCGTCGTCCGTTTCCTTCTTCGCCTGCCGGGTCAGCGCCGTGATCTG
Organism: Streptomyces sp. NPDC037288; assembly: GCF_055603265.1. NCBI lineage: Bacteria > Bacillati > Actinomycetota > Actinomycetes > Kitasatosporales > Streptomycetaceae > Streptomyces > Streptomyces sp. NPDC037288. The sequence continues at coordinate 24,764 of NZ_JBVJVY010000003.1, read as the reverse complement.
CTGCTTCATTCCGGCGACGGCCCGCTGGACGGCCGCGTCGTTGCGGCTTGCGCGGTCGGCGAGATAGGCCTCGGCGAAGGCGTTGGCGCCGCGTGCCGCGCGCCCCGGGGCGTTGGCGGTGAACTCGAAGCGGAGCACCTGGGACTTGCCCGGGTTGGTGACCCGCAGATGCCTCTGCAGTGCGGCGGCCCGGCTGGCGGGCTGGCCCAGGGTGTGCGCCGCGCGGACGGCGACGGTGGCGCCGGCGGCGATCTGCTGCTCGGTGCTCATGCTGATCTGGTTGTCGGCGGGCGCGCTGACCGAGCCGAACGGGTCGGCGCCGACACGGACGAGGACGTCGCTGGCGGAGCTGTAGGTGCCGGCGCCGTACCACGCCACGGCCAGCCCGCCGAGCAGGCCCAGGACGACTCCCAGTGCCATCGCGACGCGGTGGCGAAGGAGCAGGCGCAGTTGCTCGCGGAGCTGATCCGGTTCGTCGTAACGGTCGTCGAAGGGGATGGGGCCGGTCACAGGTGTCCTCCTGCGTGCGAAGGTGAGGCGTGCGGGGTGGGGGCGGACAGCAGCGCCGGTGAGGCGAGTCCGACGGTCCGGCGGGCCGGCGTGGAGATCAGCAGCGGGACGGTCAGCAGCAGCAGCATCGGGCCGGTGATGCCGAGCAGGCTGCCGCGCAGGAACATCAACTGGTAGAAGGCGAAGGCGGGTACCAGCAAGGCCGCCAGCGTGCCGGGCCGGCCGAGCAGGCGGTCCCGCACCTCGTCCATACGGCGGCCCGCCGCGCCCAGCAGCAGGAACACGAGGGCCACCGCGGGCGGGCCGGCCCACAGGTAACTCTCGATCCACAAGGGCGCCGACAGGTTGAGGAAGTCGTAACCCGCGTACTGCGCCAGCGCGATACCGGTGTCGTCGGGTTTGTCCGGCCACACCGAGCGCGGCACCATGAACAGGAGCGGGCCGAGCGCCTGCCGGGGTGAGATCCCCTTCTCGCGGGCGTAGTCGAGGCCGGTCTGCACCTGCTGGAAGGCGTCGTAGTCGCCCTTGGTGGTGAACTGCTCGGACAGGGAGACGACGGAGACCGCGTGCCGGTCGTCGTAGCGGAAGTAGTCGCTGTAGGGGAAGACGACGAGCACCGTGGCGAGTACGGCGACGGCGAGCGCGCGGGTGGCCCGGGGCCGGCACAGCCGGGGCACGTTGAACAGCAGCGTCAGCAGCACCGTGCCGGCCCAGAACCTCGGCTTGCTGATGGGGTTGTTGACGATGATGTTGACCGCGGCGAGCAGGGGCAGCAGCAGCCACCGCAGGCCCCGCAGCAGACGGTCACCGTCCGGCAGGCGCGGCAGGCGCAGCAGGCTCAGCAGGCCCCAGAACGCGGGCACGGACAGGGACCAGCTGCGCAGCGGCTGCAGGAAGGCGTCCGGTGCCTCGTCCAGGGCGCCGGTCTCGTTGATGGCCTCGCGGCTGGTGAAGTAGGCGCCGATCCCGCCCGGTTGGCCGTGCAGCAGCAGCACCGCCAGGGACAGGGCGCAGCCGCACAGCACCAGGACGCGCCAGGGGGAGAGGCGGCGGGCGAGCAGCCGTTCCGGCAGGCCGGGCCGGGCGGCGTGCAGGTGCGCACGCCGGGCGGCGAGGGCGGTTCCGGCGCTGTAGGCGAGCAGCCCCAGCTCGACCGTCGCCACGGCCCGCAGGGAGGTTTCCGCGCCGGCCCGGTACGGCCAGGGATAGGTGTCCGAGGTGAGCATCGGCAGGGGGGCCAGCCCGAACCAGATGTAGGAGAACATCCAGAAGCCGAGAGCGACGAGCCGGACCTTGGGTGCGGTGAGCACGCGGGCGAGGGCGGCCCCGGTGTGCGCCACGACGACACCCTGTAGCACGAGCGCCATCGGCACCGGCCCGTTGTGCGGCCGCAGGACCAGCACCGGCAGCAGGACGGTCAGGACGACGGCCCAGACGCAGAGCGCGGGCACACTGCGCACGCCCGCGTCCCGCACCGGGACTTCTGCGGCCGACGACTGCTGCTGCGGAAACCTCACTGGCCGATATATAGCGCCGTTATGCCGTAAATCACCTAGGGCGCGCCAATGCAGGGCAAATAGGGCAGAAATGAATACTCTGGGCGAGCGGAAGTCCAGTGCCGGCGCGGTCGGCCCCACCTCAGGTCTCCCCATCACCAGAGGAGTTGTCCATGAACAAGCAGGTCGACGCCGTCGTTGCCGGTGGCGGGGGATTCATCGGCGGGCACCTCGTGGGCGCCCTCCTGGCGCAGGGACTGACGGTCCGCTCCATCGACATCAAACCCCTGCGCGCGTGGCACCAGGTCCACGAGGACGCCGAGAACGTCATCGCGGACCTCTCGCTCCTCGACGGCGCACGCAGGGGCGTCCAGGGCGCCCGGTACGTGTACATGCTGGCCGCGGACATGGGCGGCATGGGCTTCATCGAGAACAACAAGGCAGCGTGCATGATGTCGGTGCTCACCAGCACCCACATGCTGCAGGCCGCACACGAGGCCGGTGCCGAGCGCTACTTCTACTCCTCCTCCGCCTGCGTCTACGCCGCCGGCAAGCAGACGGATCCGAACGTCACCGCGCTGAAGGAGCAGGACGCCTATCCGGCGCAGCCGGAGGACGGCTACGGCTGGGAGAAACTCTTCTCGGAGCGCATGTGCCGGCACTACGCGGAGGACTACGGGTTCACCACCCGCGTCGCCCGCTACCACAACGTCTACGGCCCGCACGGCACCTGGGCCGGCGGCCGGGAGAAGGCCCCGGCCGCGGTCTGCCGCAAGGTGGCCGAGGCCGTCCTCAGCGGTGACCACCGGATCGAGATCTGGGGCGACGGACGGCAGACCCGCTCCTTCATGTACATCGACGACTGTCTGCACGGCACCCGGATGATCATGCGCGGGGACAGCGGCGTACCGGTCAACCTCGGTTCCTCGGAACTCGTGACGATCAACCAGCTCGTCGACCTCGTCGAGCAGATCGCGGGCATCCGCTGCGAACGCAGCTACCGGCTCGACGCCCCGCAGGGAGTGCGCGGACGCAACTCCGACAACACCCTGATCCGCGAGATCTACGGCTGGGAACCCTCGGTCCCCCTGCTCAACGGCCTGGAGCGGACCTACGCCTGGGTCTACGACCAGGTGAAGCGCTCGCACGGCTGAACCGACGGTGCGGGAGGGCGACAAGCCGATGAGGATCTTCGTTCACGACTACAGCGGTCACCCCTTCCAGGCCCAGCTCAGCCGGGAGCTGGCACGCCGCGGGCACGCGGTGGTCCACTCGACCTGCGCGGCCTATCTCAGCGGCAAGGGCGACCTCGGGGCGGACGTCGCCGGCCTGCGCTTCGCCACCATCGGGGAGCGCACGGTGCTGAGGAAACAGGCCTATGTGCACCGGCTCGGCCAGGAGACCCGGCTCGGCGTCGAGCTGGCCCAGCAGGTCGCACGGGCCAGGCCCGAGGTGGCGCTGTTGTCCAACCTGCCGGTTCCGGTCCTCGCCGTGACCGCGGCGGCCCTGAAGCGGCTGCGCATCCCCTGGGTGCTGTGGCACCAGGACATCACCGCCGTCGCGCTCAAGAGCTTCGCCGCCGCAGATGTCGCCGGCGCGATGGGCATCGCGGCGAAGGTCCTCGGTGCCGGCGAGAAGTGGGCGGCACGGCAGGCCGCGGCCATCGTGGTGATCGCCGACTCCTTCGTGCCGGTGCACCGGCGGTGGGGCACCGCCGACAAGGTCACCGTGATCCCCAACTGGGCGCCGCTGGACGAGATCGTTCCCGTGGCCAGGGCCAACGCATGGTCGGACGAGCAGCGGTTGAGCGACGTGAAGACCCTGCTCTACGCCGGAACCCTGGGCCTGAAGCACAACCCCGTGCTGCTGGTGCAGCTGGCGGAGCGCCTGCGTCGGCGGGGCGAGCGGGTGCGTCTCGTGGTCGTCAACGAAGGCCCGGCCGTGCCCGTCCTCAGGGAGGCCGCCGCCGCCCGCGGGGTCGAGCTGACGCTGCTGCCCTTCCAGCCCTACCGGCGGCTGCCCGAGGTGCTGGGCACGGGCGACGTGCTCGTCGTCCTTCTCGAAGGGGACGCCGGGACGTTCTCGGTGCCGTCGAAGACGTTGTCGTACCTGTGCGCCGGGCGTCCGGTGCTCGGCCTGATGCCCGCGGACAACCTGGCCGCCCAGCTGCTGCGGCAGGCCGGCTCGGTGGTCTTCCCGCCGGACGAATCCTCGTTGGAGGGCGCCGCCGCGTGGGTCCGGGACGTCCTGTCCGACCCGGAACTCGCCGCGTCCCTGGGCAAGCAGAGCCGGGTCCTGGCCGAGCGGGAGTTCGCCCTGGAGGCCTCCGCCTCCCGCTTCGAGCACATCCTCAGAACGGCAACCACCACCTCGGCGCGCGGCACCGTCCCAGCAGGCGGGTGACCCCCACCGGACCACCGCCCGATGCCGGTGGGGATCCCGCCCGGGGGCAGCCCCGCCCCGGGGCCGACGGCCTCCCGGCGGGACAGCCCCGCCCCGCCGGCACTCCACCGTGGCAGCGCCCCCGGCGCCCCCCCGCCCCCCGCGGACAACGGCGTCTCTACCGGGACTGGTCGCGGTAGATGCCCTCCAGGCGGTCCGCTACCGCCTGAATGGAGAAGGTTTCCTCGATGGCGCGGTGGCCGGCGTCGGTCAGTCGGTGGCGTAGGTGTTCGTCGGTGAGGAGGGTGCTCACTGCCTCGGCCAGGGCCTCCGGGGTGCCGTCGGTGACCATCGCGGCCTGCCGGTGCGCCAGTTCCTCGGCGATGCCGCAGCTGCTCGTGCACACGACGGGTGTTCCTTCGGCCAGCGCTTCCAGAACCGTCATGGGAAACGGCTCGTTCACACTGGGCAGGACGTACACGGCCGCCCCGCGGTAGGCCTCCAGCGCCGCGGAGTGTTCCAGCGGGCCGCCGTAGCGGACCACGTCGGTCAAGCCCCGGTCGGCGACGAGCTGGTGCACCTGGCCCAGCGATCCCTCGTCGGCGCCGTAGAGGGTGAACCGCGCCTGGGGGATCTCCTTGTGGACCAGGGCCGCCATTTCCACGAACGCCTCGGGGCGTTTGCGCGGGTGCAGCCGGGCCAGGAAGATCACTTCACGGCTGTCGCGCGGCTGCGTGTGCCCCACGTGAGGGGACAGTCGCATGCCGTTGGCCAGCATCACCAGCGGCGGGTGCCCGGTGCCCAGCACCGCGGACAGGGCCCGCCGTTCCCGTTCGGTGAGTACGAGGCAGCGGCGCGCCCGCCGCAGCAGGGGGACGTAGACGCTGTCGAATGCGCGCGCGACGATGCCGGTCCGGGGTTCGACCATGCCATGCGTCTGGACGACGAAGTCGACGCGGCGCAGCCGGGCGACGGCGAGCGCGGCCAGGGACACGAGGTCCCTTCCCACATGGAGGTGCACGGCGCCGGCGCGCCCCATGGCCTGCCACAGATCCCACAGCAGCAGGGGATGCATGAGGCCGAGGCACCCCTGGCCCGGGACGACGGTCCGCGCCCGGCGGGAGACGAAGGGGATGGTGCCGATGCGCGGCGGAGCCAGCGCCGTGCCCCGCCACAGGGACACCAGCCGTACGTCGTGGCCGCGTTCGGCCAGCTCCTGGAGCTGTGCGATCGCCACGCTCGGCGGGCCACCGAAGGTCCCGTCGTCGCTGACGAGCGTGACCACCTGGACCACTCTCATGCCCTGACCTCCTTCATGGATGCGGACGCGGCCGTCCCCGGTGTGCCGCCCGCCGTCAGGACGGTGCCCGGCGCCAGGTCCCGGTGGGCCACGGCGCCGGCGCCCACCACGGCGCCCCGACCGACGGTGACGCCGCGCAGGACGACCGCCCGCGCGGCGACCCAGCTGCCCGGCTCCAGGCGGACGGGGCCGTTGTCGTACTCGAACGTGGGGGAACGGCGCAGATGACTGCCCGTGCACAGCAGCGCGTTCTGCGAGACACAGCAGTCGTGGCCGATGGTGACGGGTTCGAGGTTGATGATCCAGGCGCTCTCGCCGATCCACACGTCGTCGCCGACGTCCAGCTTCCACGGCCAGTGCACCCGCACTCCGTGCCGGATCAGCACCCGCTGTCCGATGCGGGCGCCGAAGGCCCGCAGCAGCGGCGGACGCCAGCGGTCCGGACACCACCACTTGACGAAGACCAGGTGCTGGACGGCGAACCAGGCGGCCTGCACGAACAGGGGCCGCCCCTTGTCGTATCCGGCACCGGTGAAGCCGCGCAGAGACCATGTCGCTGCCATGACGCTGTACCTTTCAGTAGGCGCCCTGGCCGTCCAGTACCGCTCGCACGGTGCGGGCCATCACGGTGACGTCCCCGGCCAGGGACCAGTTGTCGATGTACCGCAGATCGAGCGCGACGGTCTCGTTCCAGGAGAGGTCCGCCCGTCCGCTCACCTGCCACAGCCCCGTCAGACCCGGTTTGACGGTGAGCCGGCGCCGTTCCACGGGGTTGTACTTGACGACCTCTTCGGGCAACGGAGGACGCGGCCCGACCAGGGACATGTGGCCGAGCAGGACGTTGAACAGCTGGGGCAGCTCGTCGAGCGAATAGCGGCGCAGGACGCGTCCCACGGGGGTGATCCGCGGGTCACGACGCAGCTTGAACATGTGTCCGTCGTTCTCGTTCGCCTCTTCCAGCTCGCTCTTGAGCCGGTCCGCGCCCACCACCATGGTGCGGAACTTCCACATGGAGAAGTGCGTGTCGCACCGGCCCACGCGCGTCTGCCGGTACAGGGCGGGGCCGGGTGAGCCGAGCCGCACCGCCAGTGCCACGCCGAGCAGCAGGGGGGAGAGAAGGACGATCAGCAGTAGCGCGCCCACCCGGTCCACGACGGCCTTGAACAGGGCCGGGATCCCGTGACGCGCGGGCGGTGCGATGTGCAGCATCGTCAGTCCGGCGGCGGAGGTGGCCCGCAGCCGGCGGCGTGCGACGTCGACGATGCCGGGCAGCACGACGAGGGGGCAGCCCCGGTCGTGCAGCGCCCAGGACAGCCGGCGCAGCCGCTCGCCCGACATGTGGCGGCTCACCGCCACGAAGACCAGGTCGGCCGCCAGTTCGTCGACGGCGGCGAGCACCCCCGCCGCGTCCGTCTCCGGTGGCTGCGGCGCTTCGCCGGCCAGCCGTACGCACACGGCGACTCCGGAGGACACCGGATGCCCGCCCACCGCGCAGGCGCCGACGATGACGTATCCGTGGTCGGTGCGCTGGGCGAGCTGAGCGACCACGGCGTCCACCAGGGGCCCTTCGCCGATGACCAGGACCCGGTGCAGTACGCGGGCGTCCCTGCGTGCGGCCCGTAGCCGGCGACGGATCACCTTCTGGCAGGTCGCGGTGAGCGCCAGCGCGGGCAGCAGCGCGGTGAAGGCCTCGATGGGGCCGTTGTCCGGTCCGCACAGCACGTGGAGCACGGCCAGGGCGCCGACCAGGATCAGCCAGTCCCTCAGGACGGCCCGCAGATCGACCGCGTCGGCCCAGACCCCGGGGGCGTAGCGCTTGCCGGCCACGCCGATCAGTGGCCACAACGCGGCGGCGGCAGCGGCCAGGAGCAGCGCACGCGGCTCCCGGCCCTGCAGGATCGCCGCCGACAGGGGCAGCGCCGCCCCGACGAGATCCACACAGACGGAGAGCGCGCCGTACCCGTGAACCCGTGTGCCTTCGCGGTGAAGAGTCCTGTACGGCGTGGAGGACGGCGCCTGCCCGGACACCGCGTTGGTGGACCGCCCCATGGCTCTCCTTCAGAAGCCCCCAGTCGCTCTCTTCGGCCACTACTTATATCAGGCATTCTTCACAAAACAATGTCATTCGGTACGAGATTGTGGTCGGTGACGAGGGCGCGCGAGGGGTGTGTGTGAGGACAGTGGGGGAAGTGGATCATATGTGTACTATCAGGACATTGAGGAACCATCAGCCGCATCTGAGGGGCGCTTATGTGGAACAGAGTGCTGGCGGTCGGAGCTCACCCGGACGACATCGAGTTCGGTTGTGGAGGTGCCCTCTTGCGGCACGCGGCGCAGGGGGCGTCGATCACCTTGGTCATCGTCAGCGACGGAGCCCTCGCCGGGGACGCCGTGGTGCGCGCCGCCGAACAGGACCATGCCGCACAGCTCCTGGGCGCCAAGGCGGTGATGCTGCACCGGCCCGACGGCCAACTCGGCCCGCTGCGCGAGCTGGTGAGCCGCCTGGAGGAGGAGATCGCCAACGCGGCGCCCGACCTGGTCTACGCGCATCTGCCGGAGGACATCCACCAGGACCACGTCAGGACGCATCAGGCCCTCAGGGTCGCCGCCCGGCGCCTGGACAACGTACTGCTGTACGAGTCTCCCCGGTCCCCCCTGCTGTCGTCGGGCATCAGCGTGGACATCAGCCCGGTGATCGAGCGGAAGACCGCCCTCCTCGCGGCGCACGCCTCCCAGATCGGCACCCGCAGCGAACTGGGGGCCGAGGCGGTCCGCGCGCGGGCCGTCCTGCACGGCAGCAGGGTCGGCTGCGCCCACGCCGAGATGTTCCAGCCCCTGCGCTTCACCATGCCGCTCGGCCACGCCGTGTGACAGCGCCGCGGGGCCCTCCCGCAGGCGTCACCGGGTGACGCCGGCCCGGCCTTCGGTGACGCGCCATTCGGGGGACATCCCTCCCGCACGCCAGCGAGCCCACGCCGCGACCCATGGCCTCGCGATCACCGTGGGGGAGAAGCCGGTGGACCGAGGGAGGAGATGACGATGCCGGTATTTGCCGTGCTCGCCCACACCGAGCCCCAGTTGTTCGCGCGGCTCGCCGAGCGGCTGGCGCCGTACCCGGTGGTCGTCCACGTGGACGCACGGTCGCGCGCCGCCGACTTCGCGGGGGTGCCGCGCGCCACGCACGTCCGCGACCGCGTCGCCGTCCGGTGGGGAGGTTTCTCGGTCGTCCGCGCGACGCTCGCCCTGTACCGCACGGCACTGGAGTTCGCGCAGCCGTCCGACCACATCGTTCTGCTGTCCGGGCAGTGCTACCCCGCCCGGCCGGTGCGCGCATTCGCCGCACACCTCGCCTCGGCACCGTTCCGGCAGCACTGCCGGGCGGCCGCGGTGCTCGACGACAGGGCCACCGCCGGCCGTGTCCTCAAGCGGTGGTGTCTCGACGCCGTGCCGACCGGACCGGGGCCGACCTATCTCCCCCGCGCCCTGCTGCGCAGAGGGATCTCGGAGCTGACCCCCCGGCGCAGGCCCTCCGTGTTCGGTGACATCGAGCCGGTGGCGGGCAGTCAGTGGACGGCGCTGACCGCCGACTGCGTCGCGGACCTGCTCGGCAAGGCGGAGGACCCCCGCTGGGAGAACCTGTTCCGTACGACGCACGCGCCCGACGAGATGTTCTTCCACACGCTCGTCTGGAACAGCGGCTGGCGCGAGGAGGTGGAGGACCCGGTCCTGCGGCCGAGGGCCGGGCGCGGCACCGCCGACTTCACCAACTTCCACCACCTGGACCGGCTGCTCAAGGGCACGCGGACCCTCGCCGACCTCCCGGCGATCGAAGCCTCCCGGATGTTCTTCACCCGCAAGGTCGCGTCACCGCAGTCGGCGGAGTTGCTCGACGCCCTCGACAGACGGGCGTGAGCCGACGCTCACCGGCACGTTCATCCGTCCGCTGCGCTCCCGGCTCGGGCGGCGCAGCGGACGCAGGCGGAACCGGTGGGTGCCGGGCACGAGGCGTCCGGCACCCGGTGCACTAGCGGCGGGCCGCGGCCCGGCCTCGCCGGTACAGGACGGTTCCGGCGACCAGCAGCGCACCGCTGGCGGCCATGGCTCCTGAGGTGGTCTCCGCGCCGGTCTTGGCCAGCTCCGGGGGCGGCGGAGTCCGCTTCACGGGCGGTGTCTTCACGGGGGTGGGCTTGGGGGCCGGGACGTGCTTGCGGGGTGGTGGCGGGACGGTCTTGGTGGGGGGAGGCGTCGGCGTGTCCTCGCCGTAGCAGGCGCAGGAGGACCCGTAACTCGGCTCGTCGTCGCCGTAGCTGGAGCTGGCGCTGCCGGCGGTGGAGCTGGAGTCGTCGTCGGATCCGTAGCTCTGGTCGCTCGCCTTCGTCGTGGGGGCGTCGGAAGCCGGGGCCGTGGACCCCGCCTCCCTGTGCGCCTGCCGCACGACGGCCTCTGCGCGAGCGATCGCCCTCAGGGCACTTGACTCACCGGGGATGACTTGCTGGGGAGCCGTATCGCCCGACAGCACCGTGTGTGAGTCCGCCCCTGTCGCCTGCGGACCGGAGTCCGCGAACGCCCATGTGCCGGACAGAGTCAGGGCGCTTGTCGCGGCGGCGGCCACGACCAATCCCTTGGTCAGGGTCTGTCGCACTCTCGTTGTCTTTCTCTCAGGCGGGAAGGGGAAGCCGGCGTCGGCCGTTGATCCGGCCTTCCTCATTGCCGGGTTCCACAGGGTCGCCGCAGGGGACCGTGATGCCGCACGTTCACACTCGCCACGACCTGCGAACTGTGAACGAGATATGAAGGCCCGAAGATACCGAGAGGCGTGGATTGCCAGAGAATTCACCCGATTGCCCGCCCGTGGCCGATGGGGTGCGTGCGGTGGTCGTGCCCCGAACGGACGGGTGGTTCACCGGAATGAGCCTGACCGGTTGCCGAAGTCGGCGGGTGATCTCACGGTGGGCTCATGAAACGACGCACCAGCGATCCGGCGCACCGGTGAAAGGAACGTCCATGGGCGGTCCACCCGCGAGGCCGGCAACGGCCGGTTCTCCACCCATCAGGCCCCCACCCTCGTCCAGGCCGTCGAGGACACCGTCGCCAAGGTGACCTGCCGGCCTCCCGACGAGGCACCGACCTGGGCCGTACCGCAGCGGCGGCCCAGGCGCGCGTCGTGGGGCGCCCCCCGATTACCAGGGCCGAGGGGCGCGCCCACGGTGCCCCGGTCGAGAGCCGTCCCATGACGTCCCCCGATCGTGTGGAGCGCCGGCCGCCGTCCTCCGGCCGGCTGAGCGCGCACCGGGCCGACCCGTCAGGTGCCGATAGGGTCGCGCGGTGACCTCAGCCGCCACCGGCACGCGCCTGTTTTGCCGCGCCGCCCCGGGCCGTCCCGCCCGGCCGTCCCGCCCGGCCGTCCCGCCCGGCCGTCCCGCCCGGCCGGACGGTCACGCCGCCGGCGCGGCAGGTCCGGGCGGTCGTCCCCGTGCCGTCCCGATCCGCCCGGGCCGAGGCCCGGTACGCCGGCGCGGGCCGCGGCCCGCACGGCTCCCCGCCTGACGGCGGCGGCACCGGTGCCCCGGACGGTGGGCGGCAGCCCCGGCCTCACGCCCTCGGTCCGGTGGCCCACGGCACCCTGGTCCGCGTCGGCGTGAGCCTGCCGGCCGGCGCCGCCCGCGCCGCTGGTACGGGCTGACCGCCGACGCGGGCCGTGTGTTCGGCTGACGCCCCCGCGGCAGGCCCGGCTCGTGTCCGGATCACCGGTCCGGCCGCACGTCGGTGACCGGCCGGGCCGTACATCGGTTTACGGCTTCGGACAACCGAACCGGACGAGGAGTGAACGATGGTTCTTGGCGTCGGCGGAGTGCCGGGAGGCGGGCAGCGCGGGACGCCGGTCGCGGGCGGAGCGCGGCCCCGGGGCAGAACGCGGCGGGACGTGACGCGCAGGCTGCTCGCCTCGGCCGTCGGCGTGGCGCTCGCCCCGGTGGCCGCGGCCTGCGGACGGCCCCCGCACACCCCGGACGACGGCCGGCAGGCCGGCGCCTTCGACGAGACCTACCGTGGGCGCCACATCCGCGGTATCGAGGTCCGCACCTCCGGCCGGGCCACCGCCGCCCAGTGGGCGGTCACGATCGACGGCCGCCCCCTGCACCTGATGCGCCGCGCCGACGGCAGCTGGCTGAGCATGGTCGACCACTACCGCTCGTACGCGACCCCGCTCGCCGCGGCCCGTGGCGCGGTCGACGAGCTGGGCCCCGACGAGCAGGTGCGAGACCTGGCACCGGGACCGATGGGCGGCGCACCGGGGCACGGGGGAGGCGGGCATGGCGTACACGCGTAAGAACGTCAGCAAGCTGACCCGCACCGAGCGGCGCCGGTTCGTGGACGCCCTGCTGGAGGTCAAACGGCGCGGTGAGTACGACGAGTTCGTGCGGATGCACATCACGTACAACACCCCCGACGGTGAACGCGGGCTGCGCACCGCCCACATGACGCCCTCCTTCCTGCCCTGGCACCGCAAGCTGGTGCTGGAACTGGAGCGGGCGCTGCGCCGGGTGGACGCGTCGGTGACGGTGCCGTACTGGGACTGGACCCGCGACCGCACGCCCACTTCGCTGCCGTGGACCGACGATCTGATGGGCGGCGACGGGCGGCGCTCGGACCGGCAGGTGATGACCGGTCCGTTCGCCTACCGGGCCGGCCACTGGAAGATCACCGACGGCGTGACCGACCGGCAGTACCTCACCCGCGACCTCGGCCGTGCCCGGAACCCGATCCAGCTGCCCACCGCTCATGACCTGGAGTCGGCGCTGGCCGACCCGGTCTACGACACGGCGCCCTGGGACTCGACGGTCACCAGGGGGTTCCGCAACAAGCTGGAGGGGTGGGGGCAGGGCCGGGGCAGCGTCTCCTGGCACAACCACAACCGGGTGCACCGCTGGGTGGGCGGAGTGATGGTCGGCGGCGCCTCCGTCAACGACCCCGTCTTCTGGCTGCACCACTCCTTCGTCGACCTGCAGTGGACCCGCTGGCAGCAGCGCCACCGCGAGCACCGCTACCTCCCGGCCGAGCCGCCCGGCGCGCGCGACGCCCAGCACGGCAGGATCGTGGCCCGGCACGAGCGACTGCCGCCGTGGGACGTGACGCCGGACCAGTTGGAGGACCTGAGCGGGATCTACCGGTACGAGTGAGGCCGCGTTGCGGCAGACGTCACACAGGAGGAGCGCCGGTGTACGAGACACCGGCGCTCCACCCCGGGTCCGGGGCTTCGTCAACTTCCCGTACGTGCCCATGCGTTCGCTTCGCCGTTCGAGGTGTCACACGTCCCGCTGAAAAGCCGGCGACACGGCAACCCGCCACTCGGTCCAGGCTCCCCCTTGATCAAGTCTGTGTCTTCTGCGAAGGAGACGCCCCCGTGCGAATTTCTGACATTCAGCGCTGCGAAGTCCGGCCCGGCCGGCTCGTCGAGTGGACGTTCAGGCCGGCGACCGTCGCCGCCGCGGCAGCGCTGCCGCCGGATCCGCGGCCGCCGGCGTACATCCAGGAGTCGCACATCAGAACCGCCCGGTCGGTGCGCGAGGACGGACTGTTCGTGCCGACCTGGATCGGCGCGGCGTTCGATCTGCCGGGCCGAGGCGAACTCGACGCGCTGGAGCGGGCGTTGCGTGGCTGGACGCTCAGGCACGAGACGCTGCGCAGCGGCTTCCGGTGGGCCGGCGACGACATGCACCGGTTCACGCTCGACGAGGACGACGTGTCGCTGCGCCGCGAGGTGGTCGGCGACTTCACCGACGCGGACACCCTGACCCGGTACCTGCAGGACCGGTTCGACGTCGCGGCGGACGCGCTCGGCTGGCCGAACCTCATCTACGCGGCGGTGGTCCGTGACGATTCCGCCAGCGTGTACCTGGCCTTCGACCACACCAACGTCGACGCCTACTCCCTCCAGCGCATCCCGGACGAGATCCGCGAGTTGTACCTGGCGGGCCGCGGGGGCCGCGCGGGCCGGTCCGTGGCCGATCCCGCCGTGGGCAGTTATGTCGACTTCTGCGAGCTGGAGCGGACGAACGCCGACGGCATCGACGACACGCACGCGATCGTCGCCCGCTGGCGGGAGTTCATCGCCCGGTGCGACGGGAAACTCCCGGACTTTCCCGTCGACCTGGGTCTGCGGCCCGCCGGCGTACTGCCCGCCCAGCAACTGCTGCGCGAGCCGCTCGTCGACGCGGACGCCGCCGCCGCGTTCGAGGCGTACTGCCGGCCCTACGGCGGCAGCATGGTGGGCGTCCTGGCCGCTACCAGCGTCATCGTGCACCAGCTCGGCGGGCAGCCGGTCTACCGCACGGTCGTGCCGTTCCACACCCGGGTGAGATCCGCGTGGTCGGACTCCGTGGGGTGGTACGTCGGCGGCGCGCCCATCGAGGTGCCCGCGGCGGGGGACTTCGACACCGCGCTCGCCTCGGTCCGCGCCGAGTTGCAGGCCAACCGGTCGCTGGCGCGGATTCCGCTGCCCCGTGTACTGCGGCTGCTCGGCGCGGACTTCCGGCCGACCTCGCCCGACCTGTACTCGATCGTCTCGTACGTCGACGGCCGCGTCGTGCCCGGTTCGGCCCGCTGGACCGAGCAGAAGGCGTACGGACTGATCCGGGTGTCGTACGGCGACCAGGTGTGTGTCTGGGTCAACCGGCTGCACGAAGGCCTGTGGCTCGCCTGCCGTTACCCCGACACCGACCTCGCGTACAAGAACATCCGGCGGTACATCGAGGCGCTGCGGGACCTCGTCGTCTCCGTGCCCGCACCCGATCGCATCCGGGCCGCGGAACCGACCTTCTCGTAATACAACTGCCTTTTCCTGCATTCGTGTTGGTGGGCCGACGGGCAACCCGCGGCAGAGCGGCGGAAGTTGTCGTCGTCCAGAAATGCATTCGCGCTCATGTCCCCTTTTGGACACGGATATCCGCCAAAGTGGAATACCGAGTATCGCTACTGCTAGTGTTCAGCCAGTCACGGTAGGCAATCAGCCTCGACGTACGAGCAAGAAGAGCCGAGGGTTCCATGCGCAAGCTTCAGCAGGTCGTGATCGCAGCAGTGGCGGCCGGCGGTCTGTCCGCCGTCGGCGGCGTCACCGGTACCGCCTACGCTCACGGCGGCGGCGGGCTGGAGGTGAACGACCTCTACCGCCCCTACCAGGAGTGCAGCCCGCAGACGGTGGCCGACGGCAACCTCCCGATCGGCGTGCTCGGTCTCGCCCAGACCATGGACACCACCTGCGGCCAGTTCAACAACGCTTTCACTGGCTGAGGTCGACGGCGTCATCGCGTGCGACGCCTTCCGCGGAACCCTTCGGGCCACCTCCCGGAGGGTTCCGTGCACGCCGGGCCGGTTGCCTGAATCTCAACAAAGGAAACGCATCACATGCTCAGTAGGAAGAAGATCGCGGCTGTTTCGGGGCTTGTTGGCGGCCTCGCCGTGACCTGCGCCGGTCTCACCCAGGCGTACGCCGCGGCCGGTCCGGGCGTCTGCACGCGCGACCTCCAGGGCAACGTCAGCTGCATCCAGCGGATCCAGGGTGAACTGCCCGAGAACGGTGTCATCCCCCACCAGGAGAACTGCATGCCGGTGCAGCCCCTGTTGCTGCCCGCCGCCCTGGGCAACGGGACGATGCGGATCGGACCCGAGGTGACCTGCAGGGGTGTGACGCCCGACAGGGGTGACAAGCCGGAGGTGTCCGACCTGTTGGGCTGAGCCTCCGGGCGGAACCTTCCGGCACAACCTTCCGGCGGAATTCTCGCCGTAATGCGACACGACGTGTGGAGAAGATCCCAAATTGCTACCGATCGTGTGTATATGCTCACACTAAGTAGTCAAGCCAGGGCTTCGTGCCCGGGTAAGAAAGGGTCAAACCATGCGTAAGTTTCAGCGCGCCGCAGTCGTAGCCGCGGCGGTTGCGGGTCTGTCCGCCCTCGGCGTCGGCGTCAGCTTTGCCGGCGGCTACGACGACACCCCTCCGCAGATCAACGCGGTGGCCAACTCGTCGGCCAACGCCGTGGCCACCTGGGGCGGTTACTTCACTCCCCAGCCGGGTGACGGCGGCCACAAGGACGCTGCCGCGCCCGAGGAGGGTTACGGCCAGTACTCCGCTCCGGCTGAGGGCGGCGGTCAGCAGCAGCAGCAGTAAGAACCCCCCAAGGTCTCGATGCGCACGTGTGAGCGCGCTGCGGTCGTAGCGCATCGGTACCCCTTTGGAGCACGACATGCACATCCCACGAACTGAACGTCCCTGTCCTGGATCAACTCGGACTGTTCGCCGGTGTGCTGAGTAATACCCCATGGCGAAGGCAGCCCGGACGCGCGGCAGACACCTCAGGGTGCGCGTCCGGGCTGCGGCTGTGTCGTCGCCGGGCGCACCTGACGATGCGTCGAGGCGCTGGGTCCCACGTTCGGCTTTCTCCAAGGCCCGGGTGCACGCCGGTCGACGGCGTCGGCGCCCGGGCCTCCAGTGCAAAGGAACGCAAGTCATGTTCACTCGGCAGAAGATCGCGACCGTCTCGGGGCTTGTCGGAAGTCTCGCCGTGATCTGCGTCGGCGCCGCGCACGCGCACGCCGATGAACCCAGGAGCGAGTGCCGGAACACCGTTCTGGGTGACACCATCTGCATGCGCAAGAGCGAGACCCACGACGACAAGCGCGGCACCCACGGCATCAAGCAGACGCGGGACTGCTCGGTCAGCGACCGTCCGCGCGTGGTGTTTCCCGACGACGACCTGCTGGGCGGCGGAACCAAGAACGTCGGGCCGGCTGTGGACTGCTCCAACAAGGTGGAGCTGCCCAAGGGCTTCAAGAAGCCTCAGATCAAGAAGCCCCAGATCCCGAAGCTGAAGTTCAAGAAGCCCCACATCGGGTTCTGACGACCGACAGCGAAATGCCGGACCGGGATCGTCCCGGTCCGGCATTTCCGCTTTGCGTGGCCGCAGAGGGATTTCTGGCGACATGGAATTCCCCGGTGCCCCGGCCAGCGGCCGGGACACCGGGGAAGGATTCCTACTTGCTTTCCTGCTTACTTTCCGACGCCGTTGTTGCAGCCCATGCTCGAGCCGAGGGACGACTGCTGCGCCCCCGCGTTGCCCTCGCCGTTCAGCAGGTTGCCGCCCAGGCCGTTGGCGATGCCGACCTCGCCGAGGACGTCGACATTGCCGTCGTGCGACCTGCAGGTGGTGCTCTGCAGAACGCTGAAGCGGTCGCTGTCGCCGCCGCCCTTGCGCCAGCCCTGGTCGGCGTGGGCGGCGCCGGCGCTCAGGAGGCCGATGCTCCCGAGGGCGGCGACCAGGACGGCAGCCTTGCGGAGCTTGTGCATGTCATCTCCGGTGGGGTGATGAAGTGGATGCGATCCGTGACAGATCGACTTCGTACGGTTATGGAGGTTAATACGAAATAACCAAGGCCAATCGACGACGCGCCGAATTCGGAATTCCTGTCACTCTTAATGCCTATACGCGCACAGAAAGGAACCGGCCCCGAGCCTTGGACTCGGGGCCGGTATTATTTCCCGCTTTTAGTCGCCCGTGCGACCGTGCCCTCAGAAGGCGCTGTTGTTGCAGCCCATCGTCGAGCCGATGTGGGTCGACTGGGCACCCGGGTCGCCCTCGCCGTTGAGCGCGTTGCCCAGGAGGCCGTTGAGAATGCCGACCTCGCCGAGGACGTCCAGGTTCAGGTCGTGCGACTTGCAGTTGGAGCTCTGCAGGACGCTGAACTTGTCGCTGCGCTCCCCGCCCTTGCCTCCCCAGCCGTCCTGGCCGGCGTGGGCGGTGCCGCTCATGAGGGCGATGCTGCCGACGGCCGCGACCAGGACGGCAGCCTTGCGAAGCTTGTGCATGTCATCTCCGGTGGAGTGAAGTGAGTTGCGATCTGTGGCAGATCGACTTCTTACAGTTACGGGAGGTTAATCAGAAATATCTCAAAACGGACATCGACGCGCCGATTTGATGATCTCCGAGCAAAAGCACCCGAAAGCCGCAACGCATGCGAACGGGCCCTTCGGGGCGATCCCTGAAGGGCCCGTGACGGGCGTCGATGTCTGGCTTGTCCCGTGTCCCCAGGGCCAGTTGACCTGGTGTGCGACGCCGGTCCGAGGGCGGAAGGGTCCTAGTGCGCGGTCGCGTGGGCGAGGGCGTTCGACTGCACGTTGGACTGGCCGCAGTCGATGCCGTGGGTGTCGGCGGCGGCGAGCACGGCGACCGGGACGGCCGCGTTGAGCAGGGACTGCGGGCTGCACTCCTGGGACGGGCGGAAGAGGTTGCTCTGCAGGGACGAGGAGTCGCCCTGCCCCGGGGTGGCCTGCGGGCTGATCTGCGGGCTGATCGACGGGCTCAGCGTCGGGTTGACCTGCGGGGTCACCTCGGCGCCGCGCTGCGGGGCCTGCCGGGCTCCGTAGGACTGCGTGCTGGCCTGGGCGGAAGTGGCCGAGTCGGCCTGGGCGTCCAGCTGCGAAACGGGGGGCGGAGCGGCGCCGTTGTAGCCGTTGTAGGCGGGAGCCGCGGCGGAGCTGGGGCCGGCGCCGACGGCGGACAGACCCCCGGCTGCTGCGACGACGAGCGCGACTTGCTGAAGCTTGCGCATGGAACCCTCGGCCCTTCATTGACCTGTGCACGGAACGTGTCGGAATACTGGTGTCTCAGTGCAGCGGTTGCGGTTCTTGCTGCCCTGGGCGGCTGCGATGGACCATCGCTCTGTCCTCGTGGGGAACGACACAACTGCGGAGCCGGATACGGGTGTCGGGCCCCGGTCACCCATTTGCCCCAGGGGTGTGCGCGCCTCGGCATCGCGTTTGGAACTCCCCTGCGATCCTGACCTGACACGTCCGTCCGTCAATGGCAAACGGGTGACGGAGTTCTGGGCCCCGTGACCGGGGTGGGGGAAATGTCGTTGCCAGCTGGGAGAGGGCAGCGATCATGGATCACGGAGGGGTAAAGGGAGTTCGCTGCCAGCTCTGGCGTAAGTCCGTGTGCAGCCTGTGAGTTACCTCTGTAACGGCGCAGTACGACGATACGAACATCGGGCTGAGCCACACGAGACCGCACCGAATACAACGGATTTCCCTGTTCAGGTATTGAAGGGCCGAGGGTTCCATGCGCAAGATTCACAAGGCCGCGCTCGTCGTAGCGGCGGCCGGCGGCTTGTCCGCCATCGGCGCCGGCGTCAGCCATGCCGACACTCCCGTCGGATACGGCGGTGGTGCCGCTCCAGCGCCGGCTCCCGAGTACCCTGCACCCCCGTACGCGGCTCCCCAGTACGCGCCACCGCAGTACGCGGCTCCCCAGTACGCGCCACCGCAGTACGCGCCACCCCCGTACGCGGCTCCCCAGTACGCGCCACCGCAGTACGCGGCTCCTCAGTACCCGCCGCCCCCGCCGCCCGGTCCGCAGGCCGCGGCGTCGGCCAACTCGCGGGGCGTCGCGCAGGTCGCCGCTCCGCAGCCGTACGCCCAGCCGGTGATGCCGCCTCCGCCTCCGCCCGCGCCGCCGCAGCAGACCGGATACGCCTCCGCGACGGCCACGTCGGGTGGATCCGCGCAGGCCTCCAACTCGCCGTACGCCCCGCAGCAGGCCGCCCCCCAGGCCGCCCCCGTCGCCGCGCCGCAGCCGGCGGCGCAGGTCATGCCCCAGGTCAGCCCGCAGTCCGCGCCGGAGGTCATGCCGCGGGTCGCCCCGCAGGTCGCCGTGCCCCAGACCTTCGGTGCGACCGAGGCCCCGCCGCGTGTCGCCCCTCAGGTGAACCCGCAGGTGAACCCCCAGGTGAACCCGCTCGTCAATCCGCTGGTCGCAGGGGCCGGCACGCCGCAGGTTCCCGGGCTCGGCCTCGGACAGGTCGCGGCGCCCCCCGTCGGCCAGCTGGGTCTTCCCCGCCTCGGCTGACCGCTCCGCCGCGTTCCGCCGCCCCCTCTCGATCTGCTGCAGATCGCATCCGCCAGACCATCGGAGAAGTAATGCGCACGTTTCACAAGGCCGTCCTCGTGGGCGCCGTTCTCGGCAGCGTCGGCACCTTCGGCGTCAACCCCGCCTCCGCACACGGCGAGCCGGGCCATGATCTCGACGTCACGCAGGGCATCGAGTGCCGCTCGCACGACATGAACATCGATGTGCTCGGCAGCGTCGGTGCCGTCAATGGCCTGGCGGGCAACCTGCTGAACGGCGAAGGCAACCCGGGCGCGCAGCAGAGCCACCTCGGCTCGGACATGGGCTGCAACAGCAAGGCGCTCTGACCGCTCGCGCCGCACGCCGGAGTTGTACGGCTCCGGCGGCGGACAGACGGCGCCGGACCCTCCCCGCGAACACCGGGGCAGGGTCCGGCGCTCTTCTGTGTGCGGCCGATCGCTCCGTGTGTCGCCCCGGCGTCGCCCTGAACGACGAAAACGCCCTCCCGGAGGGAGGGCGGAAACCGGCGCCCCCGGCAGGACTCGAACCTGCGGCCAAGCGCTTAGAAGGCGCCTGCTCTATCCACTGAGCTACGGGGGCCTGGTGTGGCGGCCTCGTGCCGGGTGCCCCGAAGAGGCTGATCCCTGACGTTGCCCGGAGACAAGGATAGGGCTCCCGGTTCCCTGACCCTGTCGCTTCGCCTCCGTGGCTCGATGTGGAGGTTCGGTGAAGCGGTCCTGATAATCGCAGGCAGGTGCGATTCGTGCATCGCTTTTGGCCTCCGACGCACCGGGTGTTGTGCACTCGTTATGCCTCGACTGGGCCCGTGTCCCAATGGTTCCTTCCGTCCGTTCTGTCCCCTCGGCGCGCAGACATGTCTATATGCTTCAGAATTCCCCTAAAATTGGGCATTCTTCGCATGTGGTGACCTTGGACGTACGGCCTCAGCTGCTCGACACACTCTCCGCTCTGCGCGACAGTGTCGCCGCCACACGCTTTCCGCTGCCCCTGCCCGGGGCCGCACGCGCGCGTGCCAACCGCGACGAACTCCTCGCGCAGCTCGACGACTATCTCGTACCCCGCCTGCGAGAGCCCGAGGCGCCGTTGCTCGCCGTCGTCGGCGGGTCCACCGGCGCGGGCAAGTCGACGCTCGTCAACTCCCTCGTCGGCAAGCGCGTGAGCGAGGCGGGCGTGCTGCGGCCGACGACCCGGACGCCGGTCCTCGTCTGCCACCCGGACGATCATCACTGGTTCAGCGGGATGCGGGTGCTCCCCGAGCTCACGCGCGTGTGGGCGCACCAGCAGGACCCCGTCGACGAGCTGCTGCTGCCCGATCGCGAGACTCCCGCGCGCGTGCTGCGCATCGAGACCACCGACACCGTCCCGCGCGGACTCGCCCTCCTCGACGCCCCCGACATCGACTCGCTGATCGCCGACAACCGTGTCCTCGCCGCGGAGCTGATCTGCGCCGCCGACGTCTGGATCATGGTCACGACGGCGACCCGCTACGCCGACGCCGTCCCCTGGCACCTGCTGCGCACCGCCAAGGAGTACGACGCCACCCTCGTCACCGTCCTGGACCGGGTACCCCACCAGGTGGTGGCCGAGGTCTCCCGGCAGTACGGCGCCCTGCTCACCAAGGCCGGGCTCGGCGACGTACCCCGCTTCACCGTGCCCGAGCTGCCCGAGTCGGCGTGGGGCGCCGGGCTGCTGCCTGCCAGCGCCGTCGCGCCCCTGCGGACCTGGCTGGTGCACCACGCCCAGGACCCCGCCTCCCGGCAGCAGGTGGTCGCCCGCACGGCGCACGGCCTCCTCGACTCGCTCAAGTCGCGCATGCCCGAGCTGGCCAGCGCCGTCGCCGCCCAGTACGCGGCCGCCCTGCGGCTCACCGCCGCCGTGGACACCGCCTACGACAGCGAGCACGCGCGCGTGCGCGGCCGTCTGCAGGCCGGCGCGGTGCTCGCCGGGGACGCGCTCAAGCGCTGGCGGGCCTTCCCCCTGGACTGCACTCCCGGGGAACTCCTCGACGCGCTCGTGGAGAGCCTGGCCGCCCTGCTGCTGTGCTCCGTCACCGCCGCCGACGAGCGGGTCGAGGAGGCCTGGCGACACGAGCCCGCGGCCGGCGCCCCGGCCCTCGCCGGCCGTGACCACTCCCCGGAGAGCGCCGAGCACCGCATCGGCCTCGCCGTACGGCGCTGGCGGCGGGAGCTGGAGGAGTACGCCGAGGACGAGGTGCGGGTGCTGGAGCGCACGTCCGCCCCCGACCCCGAGGTCGTCGCCGCCGTCGTCGCCACCTCGCTGCTGGGCGGGCGCCGGACGCGCAACGTGGGCGAGGGGCTCGCCGACAAGCTCGGCGCCCATGGCGCGCTACGGCTGCGGGACCGGGCGGCGCGCCTGCTGGCCGACTACGTGGACCGGGTCATGCAGGCCGAGCGCGAGCGGCGCCTCGCCCCGCTGGACGCCCTCGGTGTCAACCCCGGTCCCCAGGCCGAACTCATCGCCGCGCTGTCCGTACTGCAGAAGGAGAGGTGACCGGTGACGGCCGCCACTGATCAGGACCACAGGGAGCACACCGACCGCATGGCGCGTACCGAGCACAGCGGTCACACGGATGCCGAGGTCAGGAGACCAATGGAGCGTGGCGACCTGCTCGGGGAGCTGCCGCCCCCGAACTCGGGCGTGCCCGGCGACGCCGGCGCCGGGCCGGAGGACGGTACCCCGCCCGGTCCCGCCGCCGCCCCCGGGAACCGGGCGGACGGCGCGGGCAGGGATTCCGAACCGCCCGCCTCGGCGACGGCCGCGGACGCGGCGAAGAACCCGGCCGAGGCCGACGACCAGGGCGGTGACCCGGGTGCGGCCGCGGGCAGGAGCGAGGACCGCGAGCAGGGGCGGCACACGCGCGTGGGGGGCACGGACGCGGGCCACGAGCCACAGATCCGCGCGGTGCCCGCGAAACCGGCCGGCGAGCGCGACGCGCGCGTGACGGACCAGGGCGGGGACGGGCCCGTGCAGGGGAAGAGCGCCGACGCGCCCGTCCCGGACAAGCCCCCGGGCAGGCCCGCGCTCGCCCAGGGCACGGACGCGGGGGTGGCGGACCGGGGCGCGGGCAGGCCGTTGCCCGGCAAGGGCACCGAAGCCGAGGGCGCGGGGCGGGACGGGGCTGCGCTCGGCACGGACGCGGACCGGGGCGCGGGGCGGCAGAGGCCTGTGGTGGGGAAGGGTGCGGACGCGCGCGTGGCGGACAGGGCGCCGGGCAGGCCGTTGCCCGGCAAGGGCACCGAGGCGGGGGTGGTGGACCGGGGCGCGGGGCGGGACGGGGCTGCGCTCGGCACGGATGCGGACCGGGGCGCGGGGCGGGAGAGGCCTGTGGTGGGGAAGGGTGCGGACGCGCGCGTGGCGGACAGGGCGCCGGGCAGGCCGTTGCCCGGCAAGGGCGCCGAGGCGGGGGGCGCGGGGCGGGACAGGGATGTGGTCGGGAAGGGTGCCGACGGGCGGGTGGCGGAGCAGGGCGCGGGCCGGGACAGGTCCGCCCTGGGCAACGGCGCCGGCGCGGGGGTCGGTCAGCGCTCCCGCCCACCGCACCGTACCCCCCGGCAGCCCGGCCCCAGCGACGAGGCGACCCCCCGCCGCACGCCCGACATCGGCACCGCCGACCCCGACCCCGGCACCCACATGCACGCCGACGCCGACGCCGACTCCGCGGAGACGTGGGACGACGGCCTCATCGCGCGGCGTGTCACGGACGCCGGGGCCGCCGCGCTCGCCGCCGAACGCGAGACCACCAGCCGGGGCCTGGGCAGCAACCCGCCCGCCCCGCTGGCCTACGACGGCCCGCTGCGCTCCCGCCTCGACGCCCTGCGTGAACTCGTCGGCCTCTCCCGCGCCCGGCTGGACAAGCGCACCCTCGCCGAGGCCGGCCGGGTCCTGGACGAGGCGGCCGCCCGCCGCAAGCTCTCCGGCCGGCACACCGTCATCGCCATCGCGGGCGCCACGGGCAGCGGCAAGTCACAGCTGTTCAACGCCCTCGCCGGCGTGGCCATCTCGGAGACCGGCGTACGGCGCCCGACCACGGCCGCCCCCATCGCGTGCAGCTGGAGCGACGGCGCGGCGGGCCTGATCGACCGGCTGGGCATCCCGGGGCGGCTGCGCCGCCGCCCCGTGCACAACCCGGACACCGAGGCGGAGATGCGCGGGCTGGTCCTGGTCGACCTGCCCGACCACGACTCCGCCGCCGTACAGCACCGCGAACAGGTCGACCGGATCCTGAAGCTGGTCGACGCGGTGATCTGGGTGGTCGACCCGGAGAAGTACGCCGACGCCATCCTGCACGAGCGCTATCTGCGCCCCATGGCCGGCCACGCCGAGGTCATGTTCGTCGTCCTCAACCAGGTCGACCGGCTGCCCGGGGAGGCCGCCGACCAGGTCCTGGACGATATGCGGCGACTGCTGGACGAGGACGGCGTCGCGCTCGGCGAGCACGGCGAGCCGGGCGCGACCGTGCTCGCGCTGTCCGCGCTCACCGGCGAGGGCGTCGGTGAACTGCGCGAGGCGCTCGGCCAGTTCGTCGCGGAGCGTGGCGCGGCGGCCCGCCGGGTCGCGGCCGACGTGGACGCCGCCGCGGCCGAACTGCGGCCCGTCTACGCCGCCGAACGGCGGGTCGGTCTCAGTGAGGAGGCGCGCGAGGAGTTCGCCGCGCGGCTCGCCGACGCGGTGGGCGCCACCGCGGCGGGAGAGGCCGCCGAGCGCGCCTGGCTGCGCAACGCCAACCGCGCCTGCGGCACGCCCTGGCTGCGGCTGTGGCGCTGGTACCAGGGGCGCGGCGACTCCACGACGGGCCGCCACGCGGTGCGCACGCAGGCCGACGAGGAGGCCACGGCACGGCAGCGCGTCGAGCAGGCGGTCCGCACGGTGGCCGACCGCGCCTCGGCCGGGCTGCCGGGGCCGTGGGCACAGGCGGTGCGCGAGGCGGCCGTACGCGGCTCGCAGGGGCTGTCGGAGGCGCTGGACGAGCTGGCGGCGCGGGCCGGACTGCCGCCGGGCCGGCCGCGGGGGGGGGGGGGGGGGGGGGGGGGGGGGGGGGGGGGGAGGGAGGGGGGGCCGGGGGGGGGGGGGGGGGGGGGGGGTGGAGGACCGGGGGGGGGGGGGCTTGCCTCTTCCATGGGAGGGGGGGAGACGGCG